>NZ_MUMI01000353.1 GCF_002155975.1 Amycolatopsis kentuckyensis | reverse complement strand
CCGGCCAAGGTGCTGGCCGCCCGGTTGCCGCCGACGGCGACCAGGTGCCGCCCGAACGTCGTGCGCTGGACGAGCAGCCCGGCCAGGACGGCGAGCACGCCCGCGACGATCACCGTGATCGGCACGCCGAGGACGGCACCGGTGCCGAGTTCCAGGAAGTCGCGGTTGTGCAGCTGGACGAGCTGGCCGTGCGCGATCACCAGGGCGAGCCCGCGGCCGCCGACCAGCAGCGCGAGGGTCGCGATGATCGGCTGGATGCCCAGGTAGGCCACCAGGTAGCCGCTGAACAGGCCGGAGACGATCCCGGCGATGACGGCCACGACGATCGCCGTCAGCGGACCGGCGCCCAGGTAGAGCGGGATGAGCGCGGCGGCGATCGACATCACCGAGCCGACCGAGAGGTCGATGCCCTCGGTGCCGATCACCAGCGCCAGGCCGAGCGCGACGATGCAGACCGGCGCCGCCTGCACCAGCTGGGTGCGGAAGTTGGCCGCGGACAGGAAGTTCTCGGTGAACCCCACGTTGAACAGCAGCAGCACGACGACGGCCAGGTAGACGCCGTAGTTCTGCAGCCACGTGGTGACCTTCGCGCGCTCAAGGGTGGCCGTGGACATCGTTGTCACCCTCCGCTGCGATCGCCGTCAGGACGTTCTCCTCGGTGATGCGGTCGCCGGTCAGCTCGCCGGCCACCGAGCCGTCGCGCAGGACGACCACGCGGTCGGAGCCGTCGATCAGTTCCTCCAGTTCGGACGAGATGAGCAGCACACCGAGCCCTTCCTTCGCGAGTTCGTCGATCAGCGCCTGGACCTCGGCCTTGGCGCCGACGTCGATGCCGCGGGTCGGCTCGTCGAGCAGCAGGATCTTCGGGCCGGTGGCGAGCCAGCGGGCCAGCAGCACCTTCTGCTGGTTGCCCCCGGACAGCTCCGACACCTTCTGCTCCGGACTGGCCGCCTTGATCCGCAGCCGCTCCATGAAGAGCTGCACGATCCTGTCCTGCTTGGCCTTGCTGACCAGGCCGAACGGCGACAGCGTCGGCAGCGCGGCGAGCACGATGTTCTCGCGGACCGACAGGTTCGGGATGATGCCGTCGGTCTTGCGGTCCTCGGCCAGCAGCGCGATCCCGGCCCGCATGGCGCTCTTGATCCGGCCTCGCTTGAGCGGTTTGCCCGCGAGCAGCACGCTGCCGCCGTCGAGGGGGAACGCGCCGACGATGGCCCGGGCCGTCTCGCTGCGGCCGGAGCCGAGCAGCCCGGCCAGGCCGACGACCTCCCCGGGCCGGATGCTCACCGAGACGTCGTGCAGCTTCCGCAGGCCGCTGAGGTTCTCGGCCTCGAGCAGCGGCTCGCGCTCGACGTCGTGCTCCTCGCCGAACGCCGTGACGCCCTCTTCGCGGATCCGGCGGATCTCGCGGCCGAGCATCAGCGACACGAGCTCGATGCGCGGCAGCGGCTTCAGTGGTCCACTGTGGACGACCCGGCCGTCGCGGAGCACGGTGACGCTGTCGCAGACCCGGTACAGCTCGTCCATCCGGTGGCTGACGTAGACGATCGCGATGCCGTGCGCGTGCAGCCGGTTCAGCACCGCGAAGAGCGTCTCGACCTCGCGCGGCTCGAGCGAGGACGTCGGCTCGTCCATGATGACGACCTTGGCGTCGGCCGACACCGCGCGGGCGAGGGCGACCATCTGCTGCGCGCCGACACCCAGCGTGTGCAGCGGGCGCTTGACGTCGTCGTCGATGCCGTAGCCCTTGAGCAGCTCGCGGGCGTCGGCGTACATCTTCCCCCAGTCCACCAGGCCCGCGCGGGTGCGCGGCTCGCGGCCGAGGAAGACGTTGCCGGCGATGCTCATCAGCGGGACGAGGTTGACCTCCTGGTAGATGGTGGAGATCCCGGCGCGCTGCGCGTCGATCGGCCGCTTGAACGTCACCGGCTCGCCGAGGTGGCGCACCTCGCCCTCGTCCGGCTGGTGGACGCCGGTGAGCACCTTGATCAGCGTGGACTTGCCGGCGCCGTTCTCGCCGACCAGCGCGTGCACCTCGCCCGGCGCCAGCGCGAAGCTGACGTCGTCGAGCGCGAGGGTGCCGGGGAACCGCTTGGTCACCCCGGTCACCTCGAGCACCGGTGCGGTCCGCACTTCGGTGGTGGCGGTCATTGGTAGGAGTTCCCGACCTTCTGCGCGGCGTTGGTCTCGTCGTACTGGTCGTCGGTGATGACGATGCTCGCCGGGATCGGCTCGCCGGCGGTGAACTTCTGCAGCGTCTGGAAGGCCAGCGGGCCGAAGCGCGGGTTCGACTCGATCACGGCGTTGTAGCTGCCGTCGACGATGAGCTGCACGGCGTTGCGGGTGCCGTCGATGGAGACGATCTTGACGTCCTTGCCCGGTGCCTTGCCCGCCGTCTTGAGCGCGTTGACCGCGCCGACACCCATCTCGTCGTTCTCGGCGTAGACGGCGGTGAGGTCCGGGTGGCTCTGGATGAGCTGCTCCATCACGGCCTGGCCCTTGGACCGGTCGAACTCGCCGGTCTGCTCGGCGACCACGGCCAGGCCGGGCGTCTTCGCCAGCTCGTCCTTGAACCCCTTGGTGCGGTCGGTGGTGACGTTGTTGCCGGACGAGCCGAGCAGGATCGCCACCTTGCCGGTGCCGCCGGTCGACTTCGCCATCGCCTGGGCGGCGCGCTTGCCCTGTTCGACGAAGTCGGAGCCGATGAAGGTGAGGTAGTCGGTGCACGGCTGCGCCGTCACCTTGCGGTCGATGGTGACCACCGGGACCTTCTTGGCCTTCGCCGCGTCGAGCGCGGGCTGGAGGCCGTCGGAGTTCAGCGGCGCGACGACCAGCAGCTGGGCGCCACGGTCGAGCATCGACTTGATGTCGCTGATCTGCCGGTTCAGGTCGCTCTGGGCGTTGGTGACCAGCAGCTTGTCCGTCGCGATGCCGAGCTTCGCGGCTTCGTCGCGGATGGACTGCGTCTCGGTGGTCCGGAAGGGATTGGCCTCCTTTTCGGACTGGGAGAAACCGACCACCGCCGTCTTCAGGTCGACCTTGGGGTAACCGGTCTTCTGCAGCGTGCAGCCGTCGGCGGACGGCGCGGCGGACTGGGCGCTGGCGGCGGGGCCGCCGCCGCTGGACGGCGCCGCGGGGGTTTCTTCCCGGGCGGTGCAGGAGGTGAGGGTCAGCGCGGCGGCGGCCGCGGTGACCAGGACCAGTCGGGGACGGGAGGGCAAGAGCACGTCGACTCCTCGGGCAGCGTCGTTGGTGGCCCGCTCGCCGGGGTGATCGGGGTCACCACGGGAGCCTTGGGGTACTTTTTACATCGTTGGAACAACGTTGTAAACCGGCAGCCGTTGGCTACACTTCGTGCTCACTCTCTGAAGGGACCGCTCGTGACCGTGACGCTCAAGGACGTCGCCACGCTTGCCGGAGTGTCGGTGAAGACGGTGTCGAACGTCGTGAACGGCTACGCCTTCGTCAAGCCGGAGAACCGCCGGCGCGTCGAGGAAGCCCTGGCGGCGACCGGGTACCGGCCGAACGTCGGGGCCCGCAACCTCCGCCGCGGCCGCACCGGGTTCCTGGCGCTGATGGTGCCCGAGCTGTCCATCCCGTACTTCGGCGAGCTGGCCGGCCTGGTGATCACGGCGGCGCAGAAGCGCGGCTGGAGCGTCCTGATCGAACAGACGCAGGGGACGCGGGAACGGGAGCGGGAGACCCTTTCCTCGCTGGGGCCCCACCTGGTCGACGGGGCACTGGTGCACCCGGAAGCCCTGGAGGCGGCGGACTTCCCGGCCGATCCGGGCGGGATCCCCCTGGTCATGCTGGGCGAGCACGCGGTGGACGTGCCGTTCGACCACGTGGCCATCGACAACGTCCTGGCGGCGCGCACGGCGGTGTCCCACCTGGCCTCGCTGGGCCGCACGCGCATCGCGGCGATCGGGCGCAACCCGGCGCGTGGGACGTCGTCGCAGCGCCTGGCCGGCTACCGCTCGGCGCTGTCGGAGGCCGGCTTGTCCTATTCGGACGCTCTGGTGGCCCCGGCGGAGAAGTGGCACCGGTCGGTGGGCTCGGCGGCGATGAAGTCGTTGCTGGCCCTGCCTTCGCCGCCGGACGCGGTGTTCTGCTTCAACGACCTGCTGGCCATCGGGGCCCTGCGCGCGGTGGCCGAGCTGGGCCTGCGCGTGCCGGAGGACGTCGCGATCGTGGGTTTCGACAACAACGAAGAGAGCGCATTCTCCCTGCCGTCGCTGACGACGATCGCGCCGGACAAGTCGGCGCTCGCCGAGGCGGCGGTGGACCTCGTGCACCGGCGCATCACGGGGGACCAGACCGCACCGCCGCAGGACATCCAGACGCCGTTCGCCCTGGAGGTCCGCGAAAGCACCGGCGGCCGCTGACGCCGGGTCAGCGGGACGGCCAGTGCCAGGAGGGCCGGTCCAGGCGGCCCTGGCCGGCCACCTTCGTCTCGCCGTACTCCTTCTCCAGCTCGACCGTGCCCACGTCGGTCACCTCCGCCAGAGCGCGGATCAGCGGGCGGGCGTGGGAGACCACCACCAGCTGGGTCTCCTTCGCCGCCGTGGCGATCAAGGCCGCCAGGGCCGGCAGGAGGTCCGGGTGGAGGCTCGTCTCCGGCTCGTTCAGCACCAGCAGTTCCGGCGGGCGCGGGGTCAGCAGGGCCGCCACCCACAGCAGGAACCGCAGCGTCCCGTCCGACAGCTCGGCCGCCGACAACGGCCGCAGCAGGCCGTGCTGGCGGAACTCGACCGACAGCAGGCCGTCCTGGGAGCGGACCTCCACGGTCGAGCCCGGGAAGGCCGCGTCGACCACCTCCGCGAGCTCTTCGGTGCGGCCCACCTCGATGATCGTCTGCAGGGCCGCCGCGAGGTCGGCGCCGTCGTGGGACAGCACCGGGGTGCGGGTGCCGATGCGGGACTGGCGGGCCGGGGCGCCGGCGTCCGTGCGGAAGTGGTCGTAGAACCGCCACGACCGGATGCGCTCGCGCAGCACCAGCAGTTCCGGGCAGGCGCGGGGATCCGCGAACTCGCTCAGCATGCTGTCGGTCAACCGGATCTTGAACCGGTCCTCGCCCCAGGCCCCGGAAGCGACGCGGGTGCGCACCGACGGGCCCGCCCGGTCCGCGAGCAACGCGGCCGGCCGCAGGACCGGCCCCGACCACACCGCTTCCCGCTTGAACTCCGGGTCGAGGTTGAACAGCGTCGCGCCCGGCACCGGCAGCCCCAGGTCGAGCGCGTAGCCGAATTCCTCGCCCGCGAAGCCGAGCCGCAGCCCGACGGCCCTCGTGTGCACTTTGCCCTGAACTCGGGTGGTTCCCCGCCGCACGCCGTTCTCCGGGCCGGCCCACAGCGTCGACGGCAGCCCGCCCTCCTGGGCCAGCGCCGCCACGGCGCCGTTGCGCGAGGCGTCCGCCAGCAGCCGCAGTGCCCGGTACAAGCTGGACTTCCCGCTGCCGTTCGGTCCGGTGACGACGGTCAGCCCGGACAGCGGCAGCACCAGGTCGCGCAGCGAGCGGTAGTTCCCGACGGCCAGCGTGGTGAGCATGCCCCGAACCTAGCCGAGAAGCCGGCGGGCATCATTCGTGCTCGAGGGGGCATCACGCAACGATGCCCCCTCGATCACGGGTCGGGGCCTTCGCTCACGTGCTCACTTGACCGGCATGGTCACTTCGTAGACGCGGGTCGCGGCCTTGCGGGCGCCGGTGAAGCCGTTGGCCCACAGGGATTCCACCCGGGACGCTTCCTGCGCGTTCGGGTTGGCGTTGGTGCAGGACGGGCCGGGGCCGCCGCCGGACATCAGTTCCGAGCACGGGCCTTCGTAGTGGTCCGGCAGGCCCAGCGCGTGCCCGGTTTCGTGAGCCGCGATGCGGGTCTGGTCGTACTGCCCGGCCTGGGTGTAGTCGATGAAGATCGTGCCGCTGCCGTGGCCGTCGGTCTGGGCGTACGACCCGCGCGGGTCGTTGCCCTCGGTGTAGTGCAGCGAAGCGCCCGAGGAGCTCTCCTGGAGCTTGACGTTCGACACCGCCGCGTTCCAGTTGGCCGCGCCCGCGTTGATCACCGCGCGGAAACTGGGGGCGTCCGAGGTGTCGTAGTAGACGATCGTGGCCGCTTCCGGGGCCGCGAAGGCCGGGCCGGCCGTCAGCGGGGTCGCGATCATCGCCAGGGCGACGGCAGCTCCGGGCAGCAGGTACTTCCTGGACATCGGGACGACTCCTTGCCGTGGGGAATTTACCGGGTCTGCGCGCGCTGGGTGTCGAACTTACGGAATCGCCCGGCGTTTGTGACCCGACTTTCGTACCGGCTTGGGGCCGTTCGGCTCAGTCGACCGGGTCGGCGAGCGGGATCTCGCCCTCGCCACGCCACGAGCCGCGCCACGCCAGATCACCCCGGGCCAAGGGTTTCCCGCAGGCGTCGCACCGTGCGCCGGGCCGGGTGAGCTGCCCGCAGCGGGAGTGCACCAGCGTCATCGGGCCGGGTGCGGTCTCCGACGACGTGTGGGTGTCACCCCAGGCGCCGAGGGCGTGCAGCACCGGCAGCGCGTCCGAGCCGGCCTGGGTGAGGCGGTACTCGTGGCGGGTGCGGCCGCCGTCGCGGTAGGGGAGCTTCCTCAGCAGCCCGCGGTCGACGAGCTTGGCCAGTCGGGTGGTCAGCACGTTGTCGGCGATGCCGAGCTGGGTGCGGAAGTCCTCGAAGCGGGTGGTGCCCGCGGTGGCGTTGCGCAGGATCAGCAGCGTCCACGGCTCGCCGAGGACGTCGGCGGCGCGCGCGATCGGGCAGGCGGCGTCCGCCCAGGTGATGCGACGGCTCATCTTGTGATCCCTTCGAGCTGACTTGCTGCGAGCAAGTTTACGCCGTAGGATCGGGGACAGCTAGCTTGCAAGTAGCAAGCCAGGTCGAGAGGAGTTCGTCATGGACATCACGGGTGCGGTGGCGCTGGTCACCGGAGCCAATCGCGGACTCGGCCGCCGGTTCGCCGCGGCGCTGCTCGAACGCGGCGCGGCCAAGGTGTACGCGGCCGCGCGGAACCCCGAGTCCGTCGATGTGCCGGGCGTGGTTCCGCTGCGGCTGGACGTGACCGACCCGGAGTCGATCCGGGAAGCCGCCGCGGTGGCGGGCGACGTCACGCTGCTGGTGAACAACGCCGGTTCGTCGACCGGGGCGTCGCTGCTCGGCGGGTCCCTCGAGGACATCCGGCTGGAGATGGACACGCACTACTTCGGCACGCTGGCCGTGACCCGCGCGTTCGCGCCGGTCCTCGAGCGCAACGGCGGCGGCGCGGTGCTCAACGTGCTGTCGGTGCTTTCCTGGTTCACCGCACCGCAGGTCGCGGCCTACTCCGCGGCGAAGTCGGCGGCCTGGTCGCTGACCAACGCGCTGCGCCTGGAGCTGGCGCCGCAGAAGACGCAGGTGACCGCGCTGCACGTCGGGTACATGGACACCGACATGGCCAAGGGTGTCGACGGCCCGAAGAGCGACCCGGCGGTCGTGGCGGGCCTGGCTCTGGACGGCGTCGAGGAAGGCCGCTTCGAGGTGCTTGCCGACGACGTCAGCCGGAACGTGCGGGCCGGGCTCGCCGGTGATCTCTCCGGGCTGTACCCCGCGCTGGTTTCCTGAAGGCGTTTTCCGGACCCCGGAATACGGCGGTGCCGACCGCGGGCGTATGAATAGGCGGGTGGCGGAACACGTCGAAGCCGGAATGGGCCGAACGAGAAACCGCTGGGGCGAAGGCGAACGGTTGCGCGGCGAGATCCTGGCCGCGGCCGGCCGGTTGCTGGCCGAGCTCGGCGGCGAGGACGGGCTGACGATCCGCGGCGTCGCCCGCGCCGTCGGCATCGCCCCGGCGAGCATCTACCAGCATTTCTCCGACCGTGCGGAATTGGTCCGCGGATTGCTCGACCACGAATACGCCCGACTGCGGGATTCGATGCGCGCGGCGGAGGAGTCAATCGGCGAAACCGACGTCGTCGGCCGCGTCCGGGCGCAGATTCACGCGTACTGCGCGTTCGCGATGGAGAACCCGGGGCATTACCGGCTGATGCTGGCGAACGGGGCTTCGCGGCCGGACCCGGACGCCCGCGCGGAGGGCCCGCTGCTGGACGTGATCGACCGCCTGGCCGCGGGCTTCGAGCGCTGCGTCGAGGCGGGCCACCCGCTGCGGGTGACG
>NZ_MUMI01000352.1 GCF_002155975.1 Amycolatopsis kentuckyensis | reverse complement strand
CCGAGGACCTGGCGCCGCTGGCGCCCTCGCCGAACGGCGACGGGGCCAGCTCGCGGGCCGCCGACACGCAGTTCGCGCCGCTGGTGCTGCCCAAGCGCGAGCCGAAGTTCGTGCCGCCGGAGGAGCCGCCACCGGCGCCCCCGCCCGCGGCCGAGGTGGGCTCGTCGGCGCTCGAGGACGATGTACCCACCCGGCGGTTGCCCATCTACCAGTCGGTGCTGTCACGCTGGTTCAGTGAGGGTGACGACTCGGCCGCCGACCCGGTGCCGCAGCAGAGCGAGGGCGAAGACCCCAACCTGCCGCCGCTCACCGGTACCGACGAGCCGCCCGCGGCTCCCGCGGCTTCGGCGCCACCCGTGCCGGCGGAGCCGTCCCGGGACGAGCTCCAGCCGACCGCGGCGACCCGGCACCCGCTCCTCCCCGCCGACGACGGCTGGCACAGTGCCTCCGACGACGGCTGGCAAGCGGCGCAGTCGCTGCTGGAGTCCAAGAACGAGGAGATCACCCCGGCGGGGCTGCCCAAACGCGTCCCGAACGCCTACCTGGTGCCGGGGTCGATCAGCAGTCCTTCGGTCGACGCGCCCCCGCAGAACAGCTTCGCGGACAACACCGCGGGGATGCCCGGAACGGGTGCGATCACCCGCTCGGCGTCCGCGGCGCGGAGCCGGATGGCAAGCTTCCAACGGGGCTACACCTCGGGACGGCACGCCTTGAAGGAACTCCCGGCCGAAGAACAGCTGCAAGGCAGCAGGGTTCCGGGGCGTGGCAACACCACAGACAGCAGTGAGGAGTGAAAGTGACACGGGCGGGTGCAATGCAGCCGGGTGGCTCCGCGCAGCCGAACGGCCAGGCGCATGCCAAGGCGAACAATGCCGGCAGCTTCGCTTGGCTGATCACGGATTTCGTGCACCGGGTGCCCGGCGCGGCCCACGCGGTCGTGGTGTCGGCCGACGGCCTGCTCCTGGCGGCCTCACGGGGCCTGCCGAAGGACCGGGCGGACCAGCTGGCCGCGGTGGCGTCGGGGCTCACCAGCCTCGCGCGCGGCGCGGCCAAGGTGTTCGAGGGCGGCACGGTGGCGCAGACCGTGGTCGAGATGGCCAACGGTTTCCTCTTCCTCATGTCGGTTTCCGACGGTTCGTGCCTGGCGGTTCTGGGGTCGCCGGAGAGTGACATCGGCCTGGTCGTCTACGAGATGACCTTGCTGGTGGAGCGGGTCGGCCAGCAGCTGACTCCGGAGATGCGGGCGCAACTGCAGGGTGCGGCCGTCCGCCGCTGAGGACCTGGGAACCGAGGAGAGAGCCGTGGACGACGGGCGCTTGAGGGGTGATGGCCGGCTCGGTGACGACTTCTCCGGCGGGTGGTCCGACCAATCGGACGAAAGCCGCGAGGACTGGCAGTCGTTCCGGGACCGCGTCGACCGCGAGTGGCGCGCGCGGCGGGTGCAGGCCTCCGACAGCGACCCCGTGCGGGAGCCGCCGAACTGGCTGACCGACAGCAATGCCGGGCAGGAACCGCTCCGGCCGATCGCCGGCGGCACCGAGTACCGCGACCGCCTCCTCGGCGGTCCGGGCGCGGAGCTGTTCGGTGGCTCGAGCGGGCCGCTGTACGACGCGCACGAGTTCGCCGCCTACAGCGCCGAGCGTGACTTCGGCTCGGGGCCGGACTCCGGGGAGCTGGCCGCGGCGCTGCCGCGGCAGGCCCACCAGGAGTACGTCGACGAGCCGCCGGCCACGGAGATGGAGACGTCGGGCCTGGTCCGGCCGTACTTCCGGACCCGGGGCCGGACGAAGGCGACGCTCGACCTGGCCATCGAGGCGTTGATCTCGACCAGCGAACAGGGCCGGATGCTCGACCGGGTCCGGGTGCCCGAGCACCGGTCGATCTGCGACCTGTGCCTCGACACCAGGTCGGTGGCCGAGGTGGCGGCGCTCCTGCGCCTGCCGCTCGGCGTGGTGCGGGTGTTGATTGGTGACGTGGCGGGCCTCGGGCTGGTGCTGGTGCACTCCAGCAGTCCGACCGTGGGCGACCGCCCGAGTATCGAGTTCATGGAAAGGGTGCTCAGTGGGCTTCGGAGAATTTGACTCCGACGCGAACGCGCCGCAGGTGACGGGTCCGACCTCGTCGGCCAAGATCGTGGTCGCCGGCGGGTTCGGTTCGGGGAAGACAACGTTGGTCGGGGCGATCTCCGAGATCGACCCGCTGACCACCGAGGCCATGATGACCGAGGCCAGCGTCGGACACGACGACACCTCGGCCACGCCCAACAAGACCACCACCACCGTGGCGATGGACTTCGGGCGCATCTCGCTGGACTCGGACCTGGTGCTGTACGTGTTCGGCACCCCGGGTCAGCACCGGTTCTGGTTCATGTGGGACGACCTCGCGGTCGGCGCCATCGGCGCGGTCGTGCTGGTCGACACGCGGCGGCTGGCCGACGCGTTCCCGTCGATCGACTTCTTCGAGAACCGGAAGCTGCCCTACGTCGTGGCCATCAACTGCTTCGACCGGCTGCTGCACCACCAGATCGAGGACGTCCGGCACGCGCTCACCATCGCGCCGTCGGTCCCGATCATGGCGTGCGACGCGCGGGAGCGCGAGTCGGCGAAGCAGGTGCTGATCTCGGTCGTCCAGCACGCGATCGCGCACGATTCGGCGTTGCGCGCGGGATAACCCATGACGCCCCGATCCGGATGCGGCCGTTGGAGTGAACTCCGCGGGCTTCACCCACTTCGGGGAGCGCTGTCACCGTCCGGAGGAGCAGCCGGCCGGCGTGGTCGGCCGGTCTCGGGCCCGTCGGTCGTGGACATCCGCGCTGACCTGCGGCGATGCCTCACGGGTGCGAGCCGTGGGGTGTCCCCCGGTCGGGGGAGGCGGACCGGACTGCGGCGGAACCCGGCCGGGTGCACACGTAGGGTGCGCAGCGGCCGGCCGGTGGCGGACTCGACACCACCGGCGGTGCGAATACGCTTTACCGTGGCGTCGCCGACCGGCCGTGCCGGGCGCTCCGGGGTGCGGCAGGCGACGCCGCACGAGCAAGGAGGAGCAGGAGTGACGGCTTCCGGCCAGGGTTCGTTCGGCTGGCTCATCACGGACTTCGTCCGCCGGGTGCCCGGCGCCGCGCACGCCGTTCTGGTGTCCGCGGACGGGTTGCTGCTGGCGCCGTCGGAAGGGCTGCCCCAGGAACGCGCCGAACAGCTGTCGGCGGTGGCGTCCGGGCTGATCAGCCTGACGGCGGGGGCCGCGCGCTGTTTCGAAGCGGGCGGCGTCAACCAGACCGTGGTGGAGATGGAGCGCGGCTACTTGTTCTTGATGTCCGTTTCGGACGGCTCGTCGCTGGCGGTGCTGGCCGCGCCGACGTGCGACATCGGCACGGTCGCCTACGAGATGACCCTGCTCGTGGAGCGGGTCGGCCAGCAGATCACCCCCGAACTGCGCGCCCAGCTCCAGGGCGGCGTGCGTGGGTAGGGCGAGATGAGGATTTCGGGATTCGACGATCCGGACTCCAGCGGCTGGGACGCACTGCACCGCGGCACCGAGCGCGAGGGTTTCGATTCGCCCAGCAAGTTCGACATGTCGACGCTGTCGATGATCATGCCCAAGCGCAAGCCGGCCCGGCCGCAGCCGGACGCGCAGGGCTACACGGACGAGGACACCCGCGAGTGGGGCTCTTCGGCCGATGACGAGGACGAGTACGCGGCGCCGGAGCCCGCCGACGAGCCCACGGGCCGCCGAGCCAGGCGCTCGCCGTCGCGGGAGCACCCCGGCGAGGATCACGGACGTCCGGAGCCGGGGGCCCTCCCCGGTCGCCGGTCGCCGGAGTACGCCGAGGATTACGCCCGTCCGGAGTCCGGCGGCCTCCCCGGTCGGCGTTCGCCGGAGTCCGGCGCCTTCCTTGGTCGGCGCTCGCCGGAGTTCGGCGACGACTACGTACGTCCGGAGTCCGGCGGCCTCTCCGGTCGGCGTTCGCCGGAGTACGCCGAGGATTACGGCCGTCCGGAGCCCGGGGCCCTGCCCGGCCGGCGCCCGGCCGCCGGTGACCACGACGACCGCCGTGATCCCGGGGGCTTCCCGAGCCGGCGGCCGCCCGAATTCTCCGGCGACGAGCACGCCCGCCCGGCGTTCGGCGGCCACCAGAACCGCCGCTCTCCGGAATTCGGCGACGAGCAGCCGCTCCCGGACCCCCTGGGCTTCCAGGGCACCCACTCGCCGGTCGTGGCCGAGGACGGC
>NZ_MUMI01000351.1 GCF_002155975.1 Amycolatopsis kentuckyensis | reverse complement strand
GCTCGGCCGCGTCCGAGCCCGCGCGGCCGACCAGGCCGAGCAGGGCCGCGCCGACGGCGAGGATCGCCCGCTCGGCGCCGTCGAGCCGCCGGGGCCGGCCGACGACCACCAGGTGCGACGCCGTGGCCTGCGGGTACACCGGCTGGACGACGACGAACCCGCCGTCGAGCTCGGTGGTCGCGCTCCGGATCCCGCTGCCCGTCCGCACGGTCGCCATCAGCTCCCGCACCGCCGTCGGCAGCGGCGTGGGCGCGTCGTGCGCCGAGGCCAGCACGTCCCCGGCGCCGACCAGGGCGACCCAGGACCCCAGCACCGCCGCCAGCGACGACGTCAGCTCGCCGAGCCCACCACCTGCGGCGCGCGTGAGCGTCTCGCGCGCCGCCGTGATCCGCCGCTGTTCCCGCTGGCCGGCCTCGGTCAACGCCACCGACACCGCCCGGTTGACCGCCAAGAAAGGCGTCCGCGAAGGCACCACCAGCAGCGGCAGCCCACGCCGCGCGCAGGCCCGGCGCAGGGGCTCCGGCAGGGTCTCGTGCACCGTCGGGGTGAGCCCGAACCCCAGCGCCGTCACCCCGGCATCGCGCAGCCCGCGCACGTACCGGTCGATCCGCTCCGGCAGGTTGACGCCCGCGGTGAGGATCAGCTCGCCGCCCAGCAGGTACGGCGCGGGGTCCTGCAGCTCGCTCACGTGCGCCCAGCGCACCGGGGCGTCCAGCGCGCCCGGCCGCAGGGTCTCGGGGACGACCTCCAGCGCGAGCTCCCGGTTGCCGACCACGTCCCGTAACGGGACATTCACCTCCGTGGACAACGAATCCGTGATCGGAGTCATTTCATCCCCAACGAAGTCGACATGGGGATGAATCATCCCATGCCGAAGAGGCGACCGGCGAACCTACGGTGACCCGAAACGACGTGAGGAGGACACCGTGACCGGCGACTACGCGGTGATCGCGCTGTACATCGCGGGCATGCTCGGGGTCGGCTGGTACGGCCTCCGGCTCGCGAAGACGAAGTCCGACTACCTGGTCGCCGGGCGGCGGCTGGGCTGGTTCATGTACTCCGGCACGATGTCGGCCGTCGTCCTCGGCGGCGCGTCGACCGTCGGCGGCGTGAAGCTCGGCTACACCTACGGCATCTCCGGCATGTGGCTGGTCGTCAGCATCGGCGTCGGCATCCTGGTGCTGCACGCGTTGTTCGCGCGGCGGCTGGTGCGGCTGAAGGTCTACACCGTCGGCGAGATGCTCGACCTGCGCTACGGCGGCCGCACCAGCGCGGTGTCCGGCGTCGTCATGTGGGGCTACACCCTGATGCTCACGGTGACCTCGACGCTGGCCTTCGCGACCATCTTCAAGGTGCTGTTCGACCTGCCGAACTGGGCCGGGATCGCGATCGGCGGCTCGATCGTGGTGCTCTACTCGGTGCTCGGCGGCATGTGGTCGATCACGCTCACCGACATCGCCCAGTTCGTCATCAAGACCATCGGCATCCTGGCCATCCTGCTGCCGGTCGCGATCAGCTCGGCCGGCGGGTTCGACGGCATGAGCGCCAAGCTCGACGCGAGCTTCTTCAGCTTCACCTCGATCGGCACCGACACGATCATCACCTACTTCGTGATCTACACCTTCGGCCTGCTGATCGGCCAGGACATCTGGCAGCGCGTGTTCACCGCCCGCACCCCCGCGATCGCCACGTCCGGCGGCATCACCTCCGGCGTCTACTGCCTGGTCTACGGCCTGGCCGGCGCCCTGATCGGCACCGCCGCCCACGCGCTGTACCCGGACATCGCCAGCGCGCAGGACGCCTTCGCGACGATCGTCGAGCGCCTGCTGCCGACCGGCGTCCGCGGCCTGGTCCTGGCCGCCGCGCTCTCGGCGATGATGTCGACGGCGAGCGGCGCGCTGATCGCCTGCTCCACCACGACGACGTCGGACCTGCTCACCAAGCTGGGCCTGAAGAAGGGCGGCGAGGTCAGCCGCAACCGGCTCGCCACGCTGGTGCTCGGGCTGCTGGCCATCGGCATCGCGATGATCGTCGACGACGTCGTCAACGCGCTCACCATCGCCTACGACATCCTGGTCGGCGGCCTGCTCGTCGCGATCGTGGGCGCGCTGTTCTGGAAGCGCGGCACCCGGCAGGGCGCCTACGCGTCGATGGTGGCCGGCACGCTGTCGGTCATCGCCTTCATGATCATCGACGGCGTCGACGCCAACACCCCGATCTACTGGGGCCTCGGCGCGAGCCTGGTCGTGTACCTGGCGGTCAGCTTCGCCACGCCCCGCACCCCCGAGACCATCCTCTCCGTCTGGACCCGCCGCTTGAGCGGCGAGGAAACGCCCATCGAGAACCGGGAACAGGAGCCCACCAGTGCCTAACATCGGACCCCTCGACTCGTCGCGCATCCCCCGGTTCGCCGGTTTCGCGACCTTCGCGCGGCTGCCGCGGATCGACCAGGTCGAGCGCGCCGACGTCGCCGTCGTCGGGGTGCCCTTCGACTCCGGCGTGTCCTACCGGCCCGGCGCCCGGTTCGGCCCGGCCGCCGTGCGCGAGGCGAGCCGGCTGCTGCGGCCGTACCACCCGGAGCTGGACGTCTCGCCGTTCGCCGAGAAGCAGGTCGTCGACGCCGGGGACATCGCGGTCAACCCGTTCAACATCGGCGAAGCGATCGAGACGCTGCAGCAGGAAGCCGAAGCGCTGCAGGCGGACGGGACGCGGCTGGTGACCGTCGGCGGCGACCACACCATCGCGCTGCCGCTGCTGCGCGCGGCGGCGAAGAAGCACGGACCCGTTGCCCTGCTGCACTTCGACGCGCACCTCGACACCTGGGACACCTACTTCGGCGAGCCGTACACCCACGGCACCCCGTTCCGGCGGGCGTCCGAGGAAGGCATCCTCGACACGAGCGCGCTGTCGCACGTCGGCACGCGCGGGCCGCTGTACGGCAAGCGCGACCTCGAAGAGGACCGGCGGCTCGGCTTCGGCATCGTCACCTCGGGCGACGTCATGCGCCGGGGCGTCGCCGAGACGGTCGACGCGCTGCGGCAGCGCATCGGCGACCGCCCGCTGTACGTCTCGGTCGACATCGACGTCCTCGACCCGGCCCACGCGCCCGGCACCGGTACTCCCGAGGCAGGCGGCATGACCAGCCGCGAGCTGCTGGAGATCCTGCGCGGGCTGCGCGACCTCAACCTGGTCGGCGCGGACGTCGTCGAGCTGGCCCCGGCCTACGACCACGCCGAGATCACCGCCATCGCGGCCTCCCACGTGGCGTACGACCTGGTGAGCCTGCTGGCCCTGGGGAAGGGCGCATGACCCGGATCGGCGGGGACGTCGTCGTCGAAACCCTGCGGGCCCTGGGCGCCGACACGGTGTTCGGGCTGCCCGGCCAGCACGCGCTGGGCCTGTTCGAGGCGCTGCGGAGGGCCGACGACCTGCGCGTGATCAGCGGGCGCGTCGAGAACAACCTCGCCTTCGCCGCCGACGGGCACGCCCGCGCCCGGCTCGCGGCCGACCCGGACGGCCCGGTGCCGGTGACGCCCCTGGTGGTCTCGACCGGCCCGGGCGCGTTGCTGACGCTGGCTTCGCTGCAGGAGTCGCGCGCGGCTTCGGTGCCGGTGCTCGGGATCTCCAGCCAGGTCCCGGTCGCCGGCCTCGGCGGCGGGCGGCACGGCTACCTGCACGAGCTGCCCGACCAGCAGGCGAGCTTCCGCGACGTCGTGAAGTCGGTGCACGTGGTGCGGCGGGCGAGCCAGATCCCCTCGGCCTTGCGCGAAGCCTGGACGTCGGCGGCGACCGCGCCCTACGGCCCGGTGTGGGTCGAGATCCCCCAGGACGTGCTGCTCGGCCCGGCCGGGATCCCGCCGATCACGTCGGTTTCGGCCACGCCCGCTTCCCTGGAACCGTTGCCGGAGCTGGTGACCGCGGCCGCGGAGCTGCTGGGCGCGGCGGCGAACCCGGTGATCCTCGCCGGCGGCGGCGCGCTGCGGTCGGGGGCGCACGCCGAGCTGCTGGCCCTGGCCGAGGCCCTCCGTGCGCCGGTGATCTCGACGTTCGGCGGCAAGGGCGTCTTCCCGTGGGACCACGAGCTGTCCGGGCGGTCGTGGCTGGAGGACTGGCACACCACGGAGTTCCTCGCCGGCGCCGACGTCCTGCTCGTGCTCGGCTCCGGCCTCGGCGAGCTGTCCAGCAACTACCGCGAGTTCGCCCCGCGCGGCCGGGTGATCCAGGTCGAAGCCGACCTGGGGAAGCTGGAGTCGAACTACCCGGGCCTGGGTCTCCACGCCGACGTGCGGCGCACGCTGCAGGCGCTGCTGGAGTGGGTGCCGATGCGGGCGTCCGACGGCCGGGCCGAAAAGGCGGTCTCGGGGCTGCTCGCGCGGGTGGAGTCGCGTTTGGACGGACAGGACCTGGCCGTCGAGCGGAAGCTGGTCGACGACATCCGCACCGCACTGCCCGACGGCACGCAGACGTTCTGGGACATGACGATCGCGGCGTACTGGGCCTGGTCGGCGTGGAACCCCGAGGGCGCGCCGATCCACACCGCGCAGGGCGCGGGCGGGCTGGGCTACGGCCTGCCGGGCGCGCTCGGCGGCGCCGTCACCGGGCGTCCCACGCTCGCCGTGTCGGGTGACGGCGGCGCGATGTACGGCGTCGCCGAGCTGGCCACGGCGGTGCAGCACGGCCTCGACGTCACCTGGCTGATCGTCGACGACGGCGGCTACGGCGTCCTGCGCGAGTACCTCACCGACGCGTTCGGCCAGACGACGGCCACCGAGCTGGCCCGGCCCGACTTCGTCGCCTTGGCTTCCTCGTTCGGCGTCCCCGCCCGGCTGTCTTCTTTGGACACGGTGGGCGCGGACCTCGCCGAAGCCCTGCGCACGCCCGGGCCGTCCGTCGTCGTCCTCCCCGCGTTGCTGAAGCTGTTCGCGCCGACCCACCTGGAGAAGGCATGACCCGCACGCTCGACCTCACCGACCCGGCGACCGGCGAGGTGTTCGGCACCAGCACCGTCGCCTCCCGGTCCGATGTGGACAAGGCGATGACGGCCGCCGCGCAAGCGTTTGCGATCTGGCGGCGCAGTACGCCGGCCCAGCGTCAGCTGGCCCTGCTGAAGATCGCCGACGCGCTGGCGGCCCGGGCGGCGGAGTTCGCGGACCTCGAAGTGCGCGAGACCGGCAAGATCCGGTCGGTGGTGCTCGAAGAGGAGATCCCGGAGTGCGTGAGCGCGCTGCGGTTCTTCGCCGGGGCCGCGCGGCACCTGGAGGGCACCGCGGCCGGGGAGTACACCCCGGGGCACACGTCGGTGATCCGCCGCGAGCCGGTCGGGGTCTGCGCGCAGATCGCGCCGTGGAACTACCCGCTGATGATGGCGGTCTGGAAGATCGCCCCGGCGCTGGCGGCGGGCAACACGGTGGTGCTCAAGCCGGCGGAGACGACCCCGTCGACGGCCGTGCGGCTGGCCGAGGTGGCCGCGGAGTTCCTGCCCGAGGGCGCGTTCACCGTGCTGACCGGCGACCGCGACACGGGCCGGGCGCTGGTCGAGCACCCGATCACCGCACTCGTCTCGATCACCGGCTCGACGCGCGCGGGCATCGACGTCGCGACGGTGGCGGCCGCCGACCTCAAGCGCACCCACCTGGAACTGGGCGGCAACGCACCCCTGCTGGTGTTCCCGGACGCCGACCTCACGACGACGGCCGAAGGCATCGTGGGCGCGGCGTTCTACAACGCGGGCCAGGACTGCACGGCGGGCAGCCGGGTCCTGGTCCACGAGTCGATCCACGACGACTTCGTCGCCGCACTGGCAAAAGTCGCGGCTTCGCAGACTCCGGGCGTCGACTACGGCCCGTTGAACAGCGCGGCGCAGTTCTCGCGCGTCGAGGGCCTCATTTCGCGCCGGCCGCCACACGCCCGCATCGAGACCGGCGGCACCCGGTTCGGTTCGCGGGGCTTCTACTTCTCCCCCACGGTGGTCTCGGGACTCCGGCAGGACGACGAGCTCGTCCAGGAGGAGATCTTCGGGCCGGTGATCACGGTCCAGTCCTTCGCGAACGAAGCCGCCGGTGTCGCACTGGCCAACGGCGTCCCCTATGGACTGGCGTCATCGGTCTGGACACGAGACCTCGGCATCGCGGCCCGGGTGTCGGCCGAACTGGACTTCGGCTGCGTGTGGGTCAACACGCACGGCCCCCTGGTCGCCGAGATGCCCCACGGCGGTTTCGGCCATTCCGGCCACGGCAAGGACCTCTCGGCGTACGCGTTCGCCGAGTACACCCGCGTCAAGCACGTGATGACGAGGTTCGCATGAGCGCGGCACAAGTGGCGATTCGGCCGAGGGCCGGCCTGGCGAGATGCCGCCGATTTCCGACAATTCTTTTCGGTAAGTTTTATTGAGCCGAAAGGGTGAGAAACCAGCCCGGCGGGGCCAAAGCCTCTAGCGCCGTTCTGCCCGCCGGGACACGGTGAAATCACCTGCCCGCACGATCGGCGAGAGTGATGAAAATGGTACACGGGACAAGACCTCCGGATTATGATTCCCAACACGAAGATTCTGGAGGTTTCTTTCACTCGACCCGAGCCATGCTCATTGCCGTGGCCGGTGTGGTCACGGCGGTGACCGCGCTGATCACCATTCT
>NZ_MUMI01000350.1 GCF_002155975.1 Amycolatopsis kentuckyensis | reverse complement strand
CGGCCGCCGCGTGTCCACTTTGGACCTCGTGGGCGGCGGCCGTGCGGCCCGACCAGCCACGCGTGCGGCAGCTTCGCGCCCGGCTCGGTGCTCGGCCGGTGGAACAGCTCCGGATCGCGGTCGGGAGGAGCCGGGACGCCGTCGGGCAGCACGGCCCCGGACACGTACCGCTGGTCCAGCTCGACGCCGTGCGCGTTGAACTCGTAGTGCTTGAGCTCGATCGCCTTCTCCAGCTCACGCCGTTTCCGCGCCCCCTCGGCCGTCGGCGCGAGGCAGGTTTCCAGCCCGGCCGTGATGCCGTCGGCGTCGGTGTCGCCGGCGATGCCGAGCGCGGCGAAGATCGGCCCGAACTGGTCACGGCTGAGGTTCGCCCGGTCGACGATCTGCTTGCCCACCGGCGCCCGCTCGGCACTGTAGCTGTCCAGCAGCCCTTCGCCGGCCTCGCCGCGCAGCACCATCGCGAGCTTCCACGCCAGGTTGTACGAGTCCTGGACGGACGTGTTCGAGCCCAGCCCGTTCGACGGCGGGTGCCGGTGTACGGCGTCGCCGGCGCAGAACACCCGGCCGTTGCGGTACTCGGTCGCGTAGTTGTGGTTGACCGTCCACAGTGACGTCGAGGTGATCTCGACGTCCAGCGAAGCGTCCCCGACCAGGTCGCGCACCAGCCGCGTCGCTTCCTCGGCGTCGACCTCCGGTGGCGGCTGGGCGATGTCGTACCCCCAGGTCAGCAGCCATTCGTTCCACGGCCGCACCATCCGGACCAGGCCCATCCCGATCCCGCCGAGGTGCGCGCCCGGCCGCATCACCCAGTACAGCACGCTCGGCCGGTGCGCCACGTACCGCGCGAGGTCGGCGGTGAACGTGATGTTCATGCTGCCGGCCTTGCCGGTCTGCCCGGCGATCGGCAGCCCGGCCTGCTCGGCGACGCGGCTGCGGGCGCCGTCCGCGCCGATGAGGTACTTGGCGCGCAAGGTGAACTCGTCGCCGCGCACCCGGTCGCGGAACCGCGCACTGACCCCGGAACCGTCCTGGGTGAAGGACAGGAACTCCGTGTCCAGCCGCAGTTTCGCGCCCCGCGCGGCGGCTTCGCTCACCAGGATCGGCTCCAGGTAGGTCTGCGGCAGGTCGATCATGTGGCACGGGCTCGCGGCCGCGTATTCGGACGCCGACCGGTCGCCGGTGCCCCAGCTGGCGATCCGGCCGATCTCCGGTCCGGTCAGGGACGTGCAGAGCACGGTGTCGCCCATCAGCTCCGGCGGCGTCCCGGCGGCCAGCGCCTTGTCCTCGACGCCGAGGTCGCGCAGCACCTCCATGGTCCGCTGGTTGGTGATGTGGGCCCGGGGCGTGTTGGCCGTCCAGCCGTACTTGGTCGCCAGCACCGTGGGCACGCCGTAGGTGGCGAGCAGCAGCGCCGCCGAGCCGCCCGCCGGGCCGCTGCCGACCACGATGACGTCGGTGTCGTAGGTCATGCGTCGCTCCCTGAAATCCGGAAGGTGAAGTCGAGTCCTTCGCTGAAGTCGACGATCAAGCCCTCCTTGACGCCGAACACGGTGTCGGAGTCGAGGTACTCGCCGCCGGCGACGAACAGCTGCGTGATCAGCGTGCGATAACCGGGCTTGGCGATCATGAAGTGCACGTGCGGGGCCCGGTAGGGGTGCCGCCCGACGGCGTCGAGCAGCTGCCCGACCGGGCCGTCGGCGGGGATCGGGTACGCGCTCGGCACGATGGTCCGGAAGCGCAGCCGCCCGTCGGCGTCGGTGCGGAAGCGGGCGCGCAGCACCGGACCGTCGACGTCGGGCAGCTGGACGTCGTAGAAGCCGTCCTCGTTGGACTGCCAGACGTCGACGATCGCGTCCGCGACCGGCTCGTCGGCGGTGTCGACCACGCGGATGTCCGCCGACAGGGGAGTACCCGGCAGCCCGGACGCGAGGTCGGCGCCCTGCGGCGTCTCCGGCGGGCCGTCCACGTAGAACGGGCCGAGAACGGCCGACGGTGTCGTGTCCGGCGTCCGCGAGTTGGTCAGGACGTCGACGACGCTCGACACGCCGAGGGTGTCCGACAGCAGGATGAACTCCTGCCGCGTGTCGGTGGTGATGTGTCCGGCTCGGGTCAGGAACCCGATCGCGTACTCCCATTCGTCCTGCGTGAGGTCGGTGCGGATCGCGTAGCCGTGCAGCGTCTCGACCAGGTCGGTCAGGAGCAGGCGCACGCGGTCCGGCGCCCCGGCGAAGCTGTCGACGACCTGCTTCGTGAGCGCCTTGAGGCTCGGGCGCGCGGCCGGCCGGGTGCCGTGCAACGCCTGAAGCAGCAACTCGGGTTCGCCGTCGAGGTCCGCTTCGGTGAGGCCCAGCTCGGCGAGCGAATGCGGGATCGGGAGCGACGCGGCCAGCTCGAACACCTCCGCGGCGTCGTCGAGGCCCTGGTGCGCCATGACGTACGGGAGGAGGACGGCGTGGGTTTCGGCGTGCGGCAGCCCGAACCGGCCGCCGAGGTGGTGGCACAGCCGGTGGTGCAGGCCCATCTGCACCGCGTCGAGGCAGGTCCCGGCGAGCCAGGCGCCGCGCAGCGCGTCGGTCCGGGCGGCCACCTCGGACGGATCCGCCACGATCCGCGGCAAGGCCCCCGTGAGCAGCCTGATCGCTTCGGCGGCGAGCAGGTCGGTCATCGGGTTGGCGTCCGGGGCGTACCGCGCTTCGACGGCGTGGGCGAGCGCGTTGAGCCCGCTCGCGGCCGACACGGGGACCGGGAGGGAAAGGGTGAGCGACACGTCGTAGAGGACGGTTTCCGGCCGGACCTCCGGGGTCTTCCGCGTGGTCTTGCGGCCCTCGGCGGTCTCGCCGAGGACGGACGTCAGCTCGGAACCCGCGTACGTCGTCGGGACGATCAGCTGCGGCAGGCCGGTCCGCAGCGCGATCGCCTTGGCCAGCCCGGTCGCCGAGCCGCCGCCGATCGCGACGACGCCGTCGACGTCGTTCTCCGCGACGACCTTGAGCGCGCGCTCGGTGACGTCGACCGGCGTGTGCATCGCGGCGTCTTCGAAGCGCGCGGCCAGCCGGGGACCGAGCGCTTCCGCGGCCCGGTCGCCGTGGCGCGGGCGGCCGATCAGCAGGACCCGGCCGAGCCCGAGGCGGTCGGCCTCGGCGCCGAGCGTGTCGAGCGAGCCGAAGACCACCCGGACGGGGTTCGCGGCGTAGCTGAACGAGGTCATGCGACGCAGTATCCGGCGGCAAAATGGCGCGGTCCTGCACGTTCGTGCTGCGCGACGGCACGAAACGCGCGTGTGTCAGCGCGAGCGGCGCAGCGCGGCCGGCGTGGTGCCGAGCTGGGCGCGCAGCACCCGCGTGAGGTGCTCCTGGTGGGAGAACCCGCAGCGGACGGCGATCTCGGCGATCGGGTCGTCGCCCGTGCGCAGCAGCAACCCGGCCCGCTCGACCCGCAGCCGCAGCAGGTACCGGTGCGGCGGCAGGCCGGTGCGTGCCTTGAACCGGCGGGAGAACTGGCTGACGCTCAGCCCGGCGAGCGCGGCCAGGTCGGCCAGCGGCACCGGCTCGGCCAGCCGGTCCGCCATCAGGTCGCGGACCCGCGCGAACTGGCGGTCGGAGAGGCCGCGGGCCGGTTCGGGCCCGGGGACGTGCCCCGCGCGGTGGTGGCGCACGAGCTGGGCGGCGACGAGCGCGCCGAGCTGGTCGGCGTAGGTCCGGGCGCCCGGCTCCCAGTCGCGGACGACGCCGTCGAGGCCGAGCACGAGCTGTTCGAGCAGCGGATCGTGACTGCCGAGCTCCTCGGCGAGCCGCACGGGAGCGTGCGCTCCGGCGGCGTCCTGCACGGCGTCGTCGGCGAGGTAGACGTGCACGGTGTCGAGCGCTCCGCCCAGCTCGACGGACAGCTCGGCGTGCGACGGCTGCAGGAAGAGCCCGCCGGCGGGCATCCGCCGGCTCTGTTCGCGTGCGGTCCCGACCCCGCGCCGGACGGTCACCGGGCCGTCGAGGTGCAGGATCAGCTGGTGGCTGCGGGCGGCCCCGAACTCGGCGCGGTAGGGCCGTTCGCGTTGCCGGGAGACGTAGACGCGGTCCCAGCCGAGACCGGCGCTGGTCCGGTCCGGGCGGACCCAGGGCAGCGCGAGGATGCCGTTGGTGTCGGCCAGCCCGAGTTCGCCCACGCTGCCTCCTCGACGTGATCGTACCCGCCGGGGGCTGGGCCGCCCCGCTGATCCGACCAGGCGATACGGCCGATCGGCCGTAACACGCAGGGTGATCGTCACGACTCGTGAGACGACGGATACGGACACGGCTCACCGGGGGTCGGGATGGCCGAAGGAAGCTTCTGGAAGACGGCGCCGGGTGTGCTGACCGCCGTGGCGGGCGTGATCACGGCGGTCGGCGGGCTGCTGGCCATCCTGTTCCAGGTCGGCGTCCTCGGCGCCGCGGACAAGCCGCCGCCGGCGGCCTCCGGCCCGAGTTCGGTCCCGTCCTCCGCCGCGGCGGCGGCTCCCTCGTCGTCGGCTGCAGGCCCGGCGGGGCAGGGCGGCAAGCCGTGGAACGAGGCGACCGCCGTGATCACGCCCAGGGAGGGCGACCCCGTCGAGGCCCCGGCCTCGACGGTCCGCTTCTGCATCGGCGCCGGGACGGGGATCAACCTGAACGACAGCCTGGACGTCGCCTTCGAGAAGATGTCCGGGCTCGAGGTCACCCGCTCCGATCCCGCGTTGTCCTCGGGCGGCAAGGCCACCGTCAAGGTGCACCTGACCAGTGGGAAGGACGTGTCGGGCACGATCACCTCGGGCTGTGACTTCTTCGCGCAGACCGACATCGGCCGCTACAGCCTCTACCCGGACCGGCTGGCGAAGATCGAGTTCCGGCGCTGATCGCTCAGACGTCCAGCACCAGCCGCGGCGACAGCGCGCGGGACACGCACGGGTACATCCGGCCCGCCGCCGCGCCGATGTCGTCGCGGTGCTCGGGCTCGCCCTCCACGACCACCACCTCGCAACTGCCGCACACGCCCTCCCGGCACGCCGACGGCACCGGCCGCCCGGCGTGGTTCAGCGCGTCCAGCAGCGACTCGTCCGCCGGGACCTGGATCGTGCCCCCGGACCGGGCGCACACCACCTCGAACGGGGTGTCCGGCCCGAACGTCCGCCGGGTCGGCTCGAAACGCTCGGTGTGCACCGCGGGGAACACCGCCTCGGCCGCGTCCACCATCGACGCCGGGCCGCAGCAGTACACCTCCGCGGCCGGGAACTCCGCGGCCAGCGCCGCGAGGTCGGGGCGCCCGAGCCGCACGCGTTCTCCGTACCGCGACGAGAGTTCCGCGGCGAACGGCCGGCCCGCGTACGCCAGCGTCACCGCGGCACCGGAAGCGACCGCGGCACGCAGCATCGGCAGGATCGGCGTGATCCCGATCCCGCCCGCCACGAACAGGTACTCCGGCGCCGGGATCAGCGGGAAGTGGTTGCGGGGCAGCGAAACCGGCAGTGTCCGGCCGGGTTGCAGGAACAGGTGGACGTACTCCGAGCCACCGCGGCTCAGCGGGTCGTGGCGGACCGCGATGCGATAGGTCGACAGGTCACCGGGGTCGCCGCACAGCGAGTACTGCCGCGTCAGCCAGTTCGGCAGCTCCAGGTCGATGTGCGCGCCCGGTTCCCACGGGGCCAGCGGACCTTCGTCGCCGCGCAGGACCAGCGAGACGACGTCGTCGGTCACGCGCTCGATACGTTCCAGGATCGTTTTCTGCATGTCAGTACAGCTTCCGGTAGCCGTCTTCGAGGAGCTGGTCGAGCAGCGCCGGGTCGAGGTTCATCTTTTCGCCGGCGATCTCGCCTGCCGACGGCAGTTCCGCCGCGAGAGCCTGGCTGGCCGGGTCCCACAGGCGCGAGCGGATCAGCGCGCGGCCGCAGTGGAAGTACACCTCGGCGACGTCGACGACGATCGCCAGCATCGGCGCCTTCGCCTCGGTGCGCATCCGGGCGAGCACGTCCGGGTCGTCGGTGACGTACGCGCTTCCGTTGACGCGCAACGTTTCCCGCATGCCGGGGACGAAGAACAGCAGGCCGACGCCGTCGTTCTCGGCGATGTTGCGGAAGGAGTCGGCGATCTTGTTGCCGGGCCGGTCGGGCAGCGCGACCGTGCGCTCGTCGAGGACCTTGACGAAGCCGGGGTAGTCGCCGCGGGGGGAGCAGTCGGCGCGGCCCGCCGCGTCCGCGGTCGCCAGCGTCAGGAACGGCGAGTGCGCGATGAAGCGGCGGGCGTGGGAGTCGATGCGGTCGCCGATCTTGGCCTTGAGCATCTCCTCCGGCTCGCCGAGTCGGGCCCGCACCTCGGCCACGGAGACGCGGCGCAGCGTATTTGTGCTGGTCATGGCATAATTATGAGCAAATATTCAGATCTTGACTACTCGCTTTCCCGGAGGGATCCGTGCCGTCGGACCAGCGCCGCATCCAGCCACGTAAACAGCCGCGGCAGGTGCGCGCCGAGCTGACCCGGCAGCGGATCCTGACCGCGGCTGCTCACGTTTTCGCCGACCACGGCTACGCCGCCGGCACCACCAACCGCATCGCCGAGCGGGCCGGCATCTCGATCGGCTCGCTGTACCAGTACTTCCCGAACAAGGACGCGATCCTCGCCGAGCTGCTGACCCGGCACCTCGACGACGGCACGGCGGCCGCGGCGAAGGTCCTGTCCGGCCCGCTGCCCGATTCGATCGAGGAGGTCTTCCGGATCTTCGTCCGGCTCGCCGTCGAAGCCCACCGAGACGACCCCCACCTGCTGCGCATGCTGCTCGAGCAGGCCCCGCGCTCGGACGAGCTGCTCGAACGGGTCGGCCGGGTGAAGCGGGCCATGGTCGGCCACACCCGCGCCCTCCTGGACGGTCACCCCGAGGTCCGCGTCGCCGACACCGCCACGGCGGCCCGCCTGGTGATCGCGACGGTCGAGCTGGGCGTCCACGACCTGCTGGCCGAGCCCGACCCGATCGACGCCGAGCGGCTCGAGGACGAGATGGTCGCGATGCTGACCCGCTACGTCACGGGGTGAACTGGTAGGCGCCCGCGTCGATCCGGGTGCCGATCGCGTTGCCGTCGACGTCGATGTCCGCGTACTTCTTGACGCCGAGCCCGATGGCCGGGCTGCCGGTCTTGAGGATCAGGTTGGTCGCGGAGGTGAACTTCGGGTCGGCGACCTTGTCCGTGGCGCCCGGGGTGAACTGCCGCTGGCCGCCGTAGAAGACGTTGTGGTCGGTCGCGGTCCAGCCGGTGTCGGCGTACCCGATCTTCATCGCGGCCTGGATGACGTTCTGGGTCAGCTTGAGCGTCTGGTTGGTGCAGCCGCCGTAGCAGACGAACCCTTCGGACTCGGCGTGGCTGAGCCGGACGGAGTTGTTGCGGAAGACGGTGCCGGTCACCGGGCCGTTGCCGTCCTGGGCGCCGCGCGTCACGATGCCGCCGCGCGTCTTGGCGCCGAAGACCGCGTTGTACTCGTAGACGTTGTTGCGGGACACGCCGTCCGGGTCCTTCGCGTCGGTGCCGAGTTCGGTGAAGGACTCGTTGTCCTCGGAAATGTTGTGGTGGATGACGTTGTCGGATCCCCAGAAGACCTCGACCGCGGCGCCGTCGAGCCCGCCGAAGTCCTCGCTCGCGGCGATCGACCCGCTGATCCGGTTCCAGCCGATGTCGGAGCCGTTGCCCTGCACCAGGATCGCGAACGCGCCGGAGTCGTCGTTGCCACCCGGCGTCACGACGGTCATGTGGTTGTTGTCGACGAGGTCGTTCTGGGTCACCTCGGTGCCGTCGGCGCTCGGGGCGATGTAGACGCCCGCGCCGGCCCCGGTGATGTAGTTCGAGAGGACCTTGTCGTGGTCGCCGCCGACCTCGACGCCGGCCCAGGAGCAGCGCCCGGCGTCGGCCGCGACGCCGATCTGCAGGTCCTGCACGGTGATGTAGTCGCCGGGCAGGTTGATGCAGGCTTCTCCGTTGCCCTGGACGATCGGGCGGGCGCCGGCACCGTAGGCGCCGATGGTCACGGGCGCGGTGTCCGACCCCTTGCCGAAGACGCTGAGCCCGCCGGTCCAGGTCCGGCCGCGGCGCAGCAGCACGGTTTCCCCGGGTTTCAGTTCGGTGGCGGCGACTTTGGCGAGTGACTTCCAGGGCGCGGCCTGGGTCCCGGCGGCGTTGTCGTTGCCGAGGGCCTGGTCGACGTAGTAGGTGTTCGGATCCGCGGCGGCGTCGGTGGCGGTGACCGTGGTGGCCGCGAGGGCGGCGAACACGCCGAGCGAGAGCAGTTTCCACTGGTTCGACATGGCCCGCGACGCTAACCCGGGCGCGTATACGGGCCGTACAAGTTCAGCCGAGCCGCTTCATGATCGCTTGCGCTTCGGCCGGGCTGAGTGCGAGTTGGCGGTCGTAGCTGTGACCGCGGCTGATGTCGTCCAGCAGGCGCGTGGGTTCCCAGCGGCCCTGTCCGGCGTAGCGCTCCCCGCCCCAGCCGTCCGACTGGGTGACGAGGATGCGGGTGGCCTCGATGTCGAACGCCTCCCCGAGCGTGCCGTAGATCCCGAAGTACCTGGCACCCTGCCATTCGTGGCGTTGCCGGTGTTCGCGCACCTGCCGGGCCAGCTCGAACGCTTCCACGAGTTCGCGGCCGGAGGCGACTTCCCGGACCGTCCGGTGGCCGGCGACCTCGCCGGGCAGGTCGGCGGTCCGCCATTCGAGGTCGCGCCCGAACACGCGCGCGGTTTCGCCGTCGAGGTGGAGCACCGCTCGCGGGATTCTCCGCCCGTCGTGGACGAGGAAGCAGCGTGACCGCGGCAGCCGCGCGGTGATCCGCTCGACCTCCTCGGCGCTGAGCGGCAGGTGCCGGTCGAAGGAGTCGTCGAGCCGGTTCGACCGGGCCCACAGTCCCTGGCGCAGGTAGACCTCTTCGCGGCCGGTTTCGCGTCGGACCACGGAATGGACCTGGTCGAGATCGATCGCCGGCGGTCCGTCGAGGAAGCCGAAGTACTCGGGGCCCTCGGTCCGGCGCGCCGGCCGCGCCCCGGTCGCGAGGACGAACAGGAGGTGGTCCGCGCGCTCCCCGGACCGGAGTTCTTCGAGCCGCAGACCGGGTGGGACGGGTTCCCAGCGGAGGTTGCGCGTGTAGGCCTCGGCCGCGG
>NZ_MUMI01000035.1 GCF_002155975.1 Amycolatopsis kentuckyensis | reverse complement strand
CCACGGCGGCCACCGGCACCTTCTCGCAGGCCAGCTCGCGGGTGTCCCTGGCCAGCTGCACCAGTTCGCCGACGAGGTCGCCGAACTCCGCCGCCTGGGCCTGCAGCCGGTCGACGATCCTCGCCCGCCGTCCCGGCGGCAGAGCGCGGCCGGTGCGCTCGCTGCGGGCCAGCAGATCGATGTTGGTGCGCAGGCTGGTGAGCGGGGTGCGCAGTTCGTGCGCGGCGTCGGTGACCAGCTCGCGCTGCCGTCGCCGGGAATCCCGCAACGCACCCGTCATCGCGGTGAACGCCCGCCCGAGCAGGCCGACCTCGTCGCGGCCTGCCACGGGCACCGGGGTGTCCAGGTCCTCCGTGCGGGCGATGTGCTCGGCCGCGGCGGTCAGCCGGCCCAGGGG
Organism: Amycolatopsis kentuckyensis; assembly: GCF_002155975.1. GTDB lineage: Bacteria > Actinomycetota > Actinomycetes > Mycobacteriales > Pseudonocardiaceae > Amycolatopsis > Amycolatopsis kentuckyensis. The sequence continues at coordinate 25,462 of NZ_MUMI01000035.1, read as the reverse complement.
CGCGAGCGCGCGGCGGGCGAGCAGCAGGCCGGTCGCGCCCGCGACGACCACACCCGGCAGGCACACCAGGAACAACAGCGTGCGCAGGCCGGCCAGCGTCTCCTCGACGGGCACGAGGCTGCGGCTGATGGCCACGACGTCGCCATCGCCGACCGGGCGCAGCACCACCCGCACCGGAACCCCCGCCGCGGTGGTCCCGTCCCGCAGGGTCACCGCCGTCACGGCGTGGTCCGCCGGAGTGGTGACCACCGCGTCCACCCCGCCGGGCACGCAACCCGCGCCGGCGGCCCGCAACAGCTGGATGCCCTCCAGGAACCGCTGCAAGTGCCGCGTGGCCGGATCGCACAGCAGCGACTTGCCGGCCATGGTGGGCCCGGCCGCCCCCTCGCGCATGGTGGCGAGCGTCGGGACCTCCTGGCCGAGCAGGGTCCGGTCAAGCTGGGCGAGAAGGTGGTGCCGGGTCGCGAACCAGGTGACGCCCCCGATGCCGACGACCGCCGCCGCGACCACCCCGGCCGTGATCGCCGCCACCCGGCCGCGGAGCGTCATCCGCCGGACCGGAGGACGAACCCGACCCCGCGCACGGTGTGCAGGAGACGGTCGCCGCCCGCCGCCTCGGTCTTGCGGCGCAGGTAGCCCACGTAGACGTCGAGGGTGTTCGCCCCCGGCGGGTGGCCCCAGACGCGCTGCTGGAGGTGAGCGCGCGTGAGCACCCGCCGCGGCGCGTACAGGAACTCGCGCAGCAGCTCGAACTCGGTCGGGGTCAGCGTGATCGGCCGGCCGTTCCTGGTCACCTCGCGGGTGACCGGATCCAGGACGAGGTCCGCGTGCCGCAGCGGCTCGCGCCGCGGATCGGGAGCCTTGTGCCGCAGGAGCGCGCGCAGCCGGGCCAGGAGCTCCTCCAGCGCGAACGGCTTGACCAGGTAGTCGTCGGCGCCGGCGTCCAGGCCGGTGATCCGGTCGCCGAGGCCGTCCCGTGCGGTCAGCATGAGCACCGGCAGGCGCTGCCCGCCGGCCCGCAGCCGACGGCACACCTCCAGGCCGTCCACGCCCGGCATCAGCACGTCCACGACGGCGAGATCGGGCGGCGGATCGGCCGCGAGCCGGTACAGCGCCCGCTCGCCGTCGGCCGCGGTGTCCACCGCGTAGCCCTCGAACTCGAGGCTGTCCCGCAGGCTCTCCCGCACGTCCGGGTCGTCGTCCACCACCAGAAGCCGCACGAGCACAACGTAAACCCGGCGAAGCGGAACGCGCACCGCTCTCACGATCTTCTCAGCATCCGCCCAGGACGCTCTCATCCGCGGCCCGGCAGCGTGGGGCCATGACCGTTTTCCCCCGCCGCACCTTTCTCGCGGGCACCGGCCTCGCCGCCGCCTCGCTGCTGCACTCCGCGCCGGTCGCCGCGGCCGCCCAATCCACCGACCCGGACCGGTTGTTCTCCGACGGCTGGTTCGCCACCGCCGACCGCGGCTACGCACGGATCCTGGGCGAGCACCCCGACGACGCGCACGCCGTCGCACAACGGGGTTACATCGCCTTGCTGGGCAACAGGTTCGCCGACGCCGAGCGGTTCCTGTCGCAGGCGATCAGCCTGGGCGATCCCGCGTCGCGGCAGCGGCTCGCCGAGTGCTTCGTCCGGCAAGACCGGCACGACCGCGCCGTGCCGCTGCTCCGGTCCACCGGCGACCCGCGCGACCAGGCCTACGCCGAGCTGTATTCGCACCTGGACGGCCCGGCGTGGCAGGTGCACGGAGCGGCGGACACGCGTCTGCCGTTCCTCATGACGGACCCGGTGCCCGCCGTCGAAGCCTCGGTGAACGGCGGTTCCCCCAAGGGTTTCCTGCTCGACACCTACGCGCCGCTCGACCTGAACCAGGCCGACGCCGAGGAAGCGGGGCTCCGCTCACTCGCCACCGTGCCCGGCAAGGCCATGGGCGGGCCGATCACCATCCACCTGGGCATCCTGGAATCGCTGCGCGTCGGCGACATCGAGCTCCGCAACATCCCGATGCAGTGGGCCGACATCCGGCGGCCCGCCCTCCCGGACGGCGCGCAGCCGGCCGGCGTGCTCGGGACCACGGTCTTCTACCACCTGCTGGCCACGATGGACTACGCCGGCCGGGCCCTTCGGCTGCGGCACCGGACGGCCGGGTGCCGGACAGCGGGCCACCCGCTGCCCCTGTGGCTGGCCGGCGACCACTTCCCCTGTTCGCTGGGCAGCGTGCTCGGCTACGGCCCCCGCGTGGTCACCCTCGACACCGGCGGGCTCGCCCACGGCCTCGACACCACCGTGGAACTGGCCGAGCGACTGGGCATCCCCGTGGACCGCGCCCACCCGCAGCAGATGGGCGGCACCACCGTCTACCCGATCACGGCGGAGCGGATCAGCCTCGGCGCGGCGACCGGGCACGACGTGCGCGGCTTCGCCTCCGAACGCGGCGGCCTCGGCATTCCCGGACCCGGCCAGGCCGGGCAGTTCGGGTTCACGCCCATCGCGAACTTCACCCACGAGTTCTTCAAGCCGTTCGCGGTCACGTTCGACTACACGGCCATGCGGCTGTTCGTCCGCTGACGCGCCGGTCCGGTCAGTCTTTCGCTGGTGCCGGCGGCCGCTGAGAGTTGTCGAGCCACCGACTCGACCTCTGCGGCGTCGTGACCCTGGACGCGAGTTCGACGATGACCTGGCCGGCGGCGGCGAGCACCAGGTTGCCCCACGGGCGTAGAACGCCAGTTCGCCGGCCTTGGGGGCGGGGCTCTCCGGGGCTTCGGCGGTGGAAGTCGTTCAGGTTCAGCGTGAGCGGCAGGCGAGCGGCGAAATCGCGGGCAGCGCGGCGCGCCAAGATCACGCCGGAGCAGGCCGGGCTCGCCGGTACAGCGTCCGCTCCTTGCCGGAGCGCGGTCGGGGCCGGGTGAGCACGTCGGCCTGGGCGAGGTGGAGCAGGTGGGCGCGTTCGGCGTCGTCGAGCCGCAGCGCGCGGGCGGTGGTGCGCAGCCGGTTCTGCCACCGCGAAGTCATCGGTGACGGGTACCCGCGCGCAGCGGCCGCCAAGCCCCGCGCGGCCAGTCCGCAGTGGACAGTGCGCGCAGCGGGCCGCCGGCGTTCACCGGGCTTCAGGGGTGCAGGACCGCTCGCAGGCAGTCGTCCTTCTTGTGCTTGAACAGGTCATAGGCGCGCGGCCCGTCGGCCAGTGGCAGGCGGTGCGTGGCCAGGTGGGCGGTGGACAGCTCGCCGCGGGCCATCCGGTCGAGCAGCATCGGCACGTAGCGCTGCCCGTGCTGCTGCGAACCCCGCACGGTCAGCCCCTTGTTGATCACCGCGCCGAGCGGGAACTTGTCGACCACGCCGGCGAACACGCCGAGGACGAACACCGTCCCGCCTTTGCGGCACGCGTAGATGGCCTCCCGGACCGCGTCGGGCCGGTCGGTCTCCAGCCGCAGCTGCTGCTTGACCTGGTCGTAGAGGTGGTGCGCACCGGCGCTGTGGGCTTCCATGCCGACGGCTTCGATGCAGACGTCCGGCCCGCGCCCGCCGGTGCGTTCCCGCAGCTCGGCGCCGACGTCGGTGCTGGAGTAGTCGATCGTCTCCGAGCCGATGTGCTGCTCGGTCATCCGCAGCCGGTAGCCGTAGCGGTCGATCGAAAACACCCGCTCGGCGCCGAGCAGCATCGCCGCCTTGGCCGCCATCTGGCCGACCGCCCCGCAGCCCCAGACCGCCACGGTGTCACCGGGCTGGACACCGCCGAGGTCGGCGCCCATCCAGCCCGTCGGCACCGAGTCCGACGCGAACAGCGCGGTGTCGTCGTCCATGCCGTCGGGGATCGGGAAAGCGCCGTGGTCGGCGAACGGGACGCGCACGTATTCCGCGTGGCTGCCCCGGAAACCCCCCATCGCGTGGGAGTAGCCGAAGATGCCGCCGGGCTCGTAGCCGAACAACGCCGAGCCGATGCCCGGGTTGGTGTTGCTGTTGTCGCACAACGCCCACAGGTCGTGCGCGCAGTACCAGCACCGGCCGCAGCCGATGAACGAACAGACGACCACCCGGTCGCCCACCTTGTGCTTGCGGACCGCCGAGCCGACCTCGACGACCTCGCCGGTGAACTCGTGGCCGAGCACGTCCCCGGCCTGCATGGCCGGGATGTAGCCGCCGATGAGGTGCAGGTCCGAGCCGCAGGTGGTGGTCGCGGTGACCTTGAGGAGCACGTCCTGCTCGTTGCGGATCTCCGGGTCGGGGACGTCCTCGACGGAGAGTTCGTCGACTCCTTGCCAGCACAGTGCTTTCACAGCCGTCCCTCCCCGCCCGCGCGCCGGGTGGCCAGGCGGACCAGCGCGCCGCCCGGCGTCGGCTGCCCGGTCGTCGGCGCGTCCGGGCGGATCACCTCGCCCGTCTCCAGCAGCGACTTGACGTCCCGCAGCGCGCTGCGGACCGGTTGCCGCGGGTCGCGCCCGGCGAGCCGGGCCGCGAGACCGCCCGGGCCCGGGTCCCGGAGCCGGGCCGCCAGCTCCGTCCCGCGGCCGCCGGGTGCCGGGCGCAGGCGGGTCTCGGCTTCCTCGGCGAGGCCCTCGAACGCCTCTCGAAGGCGCGGGTCGTTCTCGACCTCTTCGGGTCGCAGGTTGACCGTGACGCCGAGCCAGCGGTTCGGGGGGTCGGCGGCCTTCCGCCGCGCCGCGGCCGTGCCCACCGCGATCCCCGCGACGGCGACCGCTCCGATCGGCCACTTCATGCCGGTTCCTCGTTTCCTCGGGGTCAGGGGTCGAGGCCGGTTTCCCGCTTCCGCCCGGAACACACATCGATCGGGTGCGGTCCGGGAGTGTTCGTCCCCGGCGGCACCGGGTAGGCCGCCGACGACGAAGGGAGACCGGCATGCCCGACCAAGACCTTCCGCTGCCCGATCACGACCAGCTGCCGCTGGGCGAGCTGCGCCACCGCATCCGTTCCCTCGACGAAGCCGGCCTGCGGGCGTGTCCGGCACCCCCGGCGGTTCACCGGTGAGCGAGGCGACCGCGGCACCGGGCTCGCTTTTCCCGCCGGATGCGAGGACCGTCGATCCCATGACCTTCCCCGGACCCGGCTCCGGAAAGGAGCGGGAAGCCACCGCCCGGCACCTGCTGGCTCGGGTGCGGTTGCGCGCGGAGGCCAGTGAAGCCGTCGGCATCCTGCAGGTCTGGCACGCGTGCCGGCGCGACCAGGCCCGTGCCGACCTCGCCGTCACCACCGACGGGCAGGACACCGAGGCGCGCCGGATCATCGCGGTGGTGGACGACGCCGCGGACGGCCGGGCGGATCCCGACGCCCGTTGGGACTGACCGGTCAGGCGTCGCCGAACGCCGCGCGCGGATCGAGCGTCCGATCGGTGACCGCCTGGGCGACCTCCCGCAGGCTCCGGCCGGTGCGGGTGCTGTGGGCGGCCAGCCGCTCCCGCGCCGCGTCCGGTTCGATCCCGAGCGCGGCGGCCACCACGCCGACGGCCTGGCCGACGTGCACCCGGTCGTTCAGCGTGGCCAGCGTGCTTTCGGCCAGCCGGACCACCCGGCGCTGGTCGCGTTCCTGGGTCAGCCCCAGCGTCGCCAGGTCGGCGAGCGCCTGTGCTTGGCGCGTCTGCCGGGTGGAGAACTCCACGGGGTGGTCGTAGAACAGGTTCACGCCCCCGACCGCGTGGTCGATGAGGATCAGCGGAAAGGCGTACACCGCTCGATAACCGGCGGCCCTCGCCCGGTCGGTGAACTCCGGCCACCGCTGCTCGGCCGCCAGGTCGGCACTGGCGACGACGGAGGTGCCGTCGATGCAGTCGAGGCACGGCCCCTGCCCGCCCTGGGCCTGCAGCAGTTCGAGGAACCGGGCCCGCTCGTCGGAGGCCGAAAGCACGCTGACCCCGCCCCTCGGGTCCACCGTGAGCACCCCGGTCGCGGCGGCGTCCAGCACCGTGCCGCAGGCCCGCGTCACCGCGCCCAGGACGGTCAGCCCGTCGTGGTGGGCGGCCAGCAGCGCGGTGATGCCGGCGACGGCGTCGCTGAACGGATCCGTCGGAGTGCTCACGCCGCTCAATATACGACCACCGCACCGGCGAGGCCCGGCGGTCAGTCCGGTGGTGCGTCGAACCGGAGCTGGCGCAGCACGACCGCCCGCGCCACTTCGGTCAGCGGCAGCTGGTGGCTGAAGGCGTGCGCGCGCAGGCGCAGCAGCGCGTCCTCCAGGCTCACCTGCAGCTCGGTGGCCAGCATGCCGGTGGCGATGTTGACGTCGTCGTAGAACCCGGCGGTGTCGGGGCCGCCGGCCGGCGCTCCGGCGCTGTCGGCCAGCAGTGCGGTCGTCGCCATTTCGGCCAGCACGGCGGCGGCGGCCAGGTCGGCGGCCGCCAGGTCGCCCGGCCGCCGCCGGTAGAGGTCGAGGGTGCCGATCCGGATGGCGCCGACCTGCAGCGGGAAGGCGAAGATGGCCGCCGCTCCGGCCGCCAGCGCGCTGTCCGACAGCCCGGGCCAGCGGTCCCCGTCCGCGTCCAGGTCGCCGACCAGAACCGGCGCCCCGGTGGCGAAGGCCTCCACGCCGGGACCTTCGCCGACGGTGTACTGCAGCTCTTCCAGTGCCGCCACCCAGCCGCCGGTCGCCGCGGCCAGGTCCTGGACCCGGGACTCCGTGCGGATCGTGATCGCGGCGCCGTCGACGCCGGCCTCGGCCACCGCGACGGCGCACACCACCCCGGCCCAGCCGGATCCGGCGGGCGCGCGCTCGCTGACCAGCCGCCAGAGCCGCTCACGGCGCCGATCGTCCACCGCCCGCTACCTCCGCACGTCCGGCGACCACTGGGCGGGAAGGCAGCCCGCCAGGCCCCATCATCGCGCACGCACCGGTGGGCCGCCTCACCGTCGGTCCCGGCCGGTCGCACGGCGGCGTGCGCCCCGTGCTCCGCGGCACGCTCCGGCTGCCGAGGTTCTTCGTCCGGACCGGCCCTGCGGCCATCGCCTCGAGTCCACGCGAATGCCGGAAGGACCTCCTGCTCCGGGGTCGCTCCCGTCGGCGACTCGGGTTTCCTCCGCCCGGGCCGCGGGCGGGTTTCGACGACGGGCTGCCACGCCGACGGCCTCAGGACCGCTTACCGGTGTTCCTCGGCCCACGGCACCAGCTTCCGCTCGAGGAAGGCCAGTCCGTGGAACAGCGCGATGCTCATGATCGCCAGCAGGGTCATCGCGGCGAAGGCCAGTGACGTGTCGGCACTGGCGCCGGACTGCACGATGACGAAACCGAGCCCGGCGTCGGCGCCGACGAACTCCGCGATCACCGCGCCGATGACCGCCAGGGAAATCGCCACCTTGAGCCCGACGAAGATCTGCGGCAGGGCGTGGCGGAACCGCAGCTTGAAGAACTCCTGGCGGCGGGAGGAATCCCACGAGCGGAGCAGCTCGACGAGCTCGTGCGGGGTGGACTTCATCCCGGACGCGGTCGAGATGACCACCGGGAAGACGCACACCAGCACGACCAGGACCACCTTCGGTCCCTGGCCGAAGCCGAACCACACCACCAGGATCGGGGCGACGGCGATCTTGGGCACCGCGTTCATGGCGAGCAGGATCGGGTAGAACGTCCGTTCCAGGAGCGGGGAACGGACGATGAGCATCGCGAGCGGAACACCGACCACTGTGGACAGCAAGAACCCCTCGATGGTTTCGACCAGGGTGACCAGGCTTTGGCGGAGCAGATAGCCCGGCAGCTCGAGGAACGACGCGACCACGTCGGCCGGGCTGGGGACGAGGAACCGCTCGATGGAGAACACGATCGTCGCCAGCCACCAGAGACCGATGAGCGCCAGCAGCCCCACGACGGGCAGCAAGCGGCCCCTCACGCCGCTCCCCCGTCGACCGGTGCGGTCAGCAGCTCGCGCAGCTCACGGCCCGCCTGATCGACGTCGGGCCGCCCAGGCACGCGGGGCCGGTCGATGGCGAGGTCGACGATCTTGCGGAGCCTGCCGGGCCGCGGGGTGAGCACCGCCACCCGGTCGGCCAGCACGACAGCCTCTTCGATGGAGTGCGTCACGAACACGACCGTCCTGGGCTGTTCCAGCTGGATGCGTTGCAGTTGCCCGGAAAGCTCCGTCCGGGTCAAGGCGTCCAACGCGGAGAACGGTTCGTCCATGAGCATGACCGCCGGGGCGTGGATCAACGATCGGCACAGCGAGACCCGCTGCTGCATCCCGCCGGAAAGCTCGTGGGGCAACCGCTTCTCGAAGCCGCGCAGGCCGACCAGCTCCAGCAGCTCGTGCGCGCGGTCCCGGTAGGACCTCCGCTCCAGGCCGAAGATCTCGATCGGCAGCATGACGTTCGACAGCACCGAACGCCACGGCAGCAACGCCGGGCGCTGGAACATGACCGAGACGTCGCGGCGCGGCCTCGTCACCGGCTCGCCGCCGATGCGGATCCGGCCCCGGGTCGGCGGCAGCAGCCCGGCGATGAGCCGCAGCAACGTCGACTTGCCGCACCCGGACCGCCCGATGACCGCGACGAACTCGTTCTCGCCCACCGCCAGGTCGATTCCGGCGAGCGCCTGGACCGGCCCGGCCCGGCCGTCGAAGACCTGCGTCACGCCGTCCAGAACGATCACGGCCGGGGCACCAGCCCGAAGGAGACGACGTCGGCGGGGGTGAGCGCACCGGCCGGGACGGCTCCGGCGTCCGTGAGGGTGCCGATGATCTTCCGCACCCGGGCCTCGGCGACCTGGCCGAGCGGGCCGGTGAAGCCGGCCGGCCGGACGTAGGGCGCCATCAGCCCGATCTCGGCGCCCGCCACCCCCGCGTCCTGGGCCGGCTGGTACTTCTTGAGGATCGCGCCGAGCTCGCCCGCGTGCTCGATCGCGTAGCCGAGCCCCTTGAGCAGCGCCGCGGTGAACCGCCGCACCAGTTCGGGATTCCGGGCCGCGAGCTCCTTCGACGTGACGACCACGTTGCCGTACAGGTCGGGTACCAGGTCACCGTAGGGCAGCACGACCGCCTTCCTGCCCCGCGCCGCCGCTTCGATGAGCGGCCGGCCCACGACGAACTGCCCGATCCCGTCCACCTGCCCGGACGCCAGCAGCTGCGGAAGGGCGGGCGGAGCGGCCGGCACGAACCGCACCGAGCCCGGGTCGAGCCCGGCGGCCTTGGCGTAGACGGGGAACATCACCTGGTTCGTCGAGCCCGCCTGATCGGCGATCTTCTTCCCGGCCAGGTCCGCCGGCTCGGTGATGCCGCGGCCCTCGAGCGAGACGATCGCGGCGAGGGACCGCTGGTGCACCGCCGCGACGGCGGTCACCGGCAGCTTCTCCTTCGCCACGGTGATCGCGGTGGCGGTGAAGTCCGCCGTTCCGAAGTCCGCCCGGCCGCCGGCGACCAGCTTGAGCACGTCCACCGTGCCGCTGCCCGGCGTGATCGTGACATCGAGCCCGGCTTCGGCGAAGAAGCCTTTCTCCTGGGCCAAGTAGGCGTAGGCGTCCCGGCCGAAGGTGCCGAACGACGTCAGGTAGCCGACTCGGTCCCGGCCGGCGGGAGGCGGGCCGGCGGCCCCGCCGCAGGCTGTGGTGACCAGCGCGATCGCGAGCAGGACAACCAGACCAGGCCTCATGACGCCCTCCCCGACGCAACTGACGGTCTTGTCCTGCCAGGATCGCCCTCCTTCGTGACCATGAACAACCGCTGACCGCATGAACAGGCAGCCCTTGCCGCGCAGATCCGCGGTGCCCGCGAGCTCATCACCGCGCCGTCCTCTGAACCCACTCTCCCGCCACCGGCGGCGGAAAATTTTCCGCGGCCATCCGCTCGCCGCGCCAGGTCAGCGCGCCGGGAGCGGCGACGACCGCCCATCGGCCGATTGACGACCGGGCCGCGGCCGGTAGCATATGGGAGCGCTCCCACAAGCCCGGCGGCAGGAGTTTCCTCATGGGTGCTCGACGACGACACCACTTCAGGCCCGGAACGGCGAGCGGCTGCGTGCTGGCCGCGGTGCTGACCACCCAGGTCATCGCCGCGCCCCCGGCTTCCGCCGCCGGGCTCGGCCTGTCGGTGGACGTGTCCGCCGCCCGGCACCCGATCAGCCCCGGCATCTACGGCCTCAACGGCGGCGATCCGGCGTTCAACGCCGAAATCGGCCAGACGGTCGCGCGTTGGGGCGGCAACGCCACCAGCCGCTACAACTTCAAGAACCACACCTACAACACCGGCAGCGACTGGTACTTCGAAAACATCGTCGCCGACCAGGAGCACTCCGTCGAGGGGATGGTCGAGTCCAACCTCGACCGCGGCATCAAGCCGGTCGTCGCGGTGCCCCTGAGCGGCTGGGTGGCCAAGGACTCGCCGTCGGCACACCCGTTCGCCTGCGGGTTCCCGGCGACCCGGTTCCCCCGGCAGGACGGCTTCGACCAGTGGGATCCGAACTGCGGCAACGGCAAGCTCGACCAGCAGAACCTCACCGGCGTCCCGACCGACACCTCGATCCCGGCGGACGCGGCGTTCGACGGCGAGATGGTGTCGCACCTGGTGGACCGGTTCGGCACGGCGGCGCAGGGCGGCGTGCCGATCTACGAACTCGACAACGAGCCGGTGCTGTGGTCCAGCACGCACCGGGACGTGCACCCCGACCCGGTCTCGAACGACGAACTCGGCAGCAAGGGCACCGCGGCCGCCACGGCGATCAAGGCCGCCGACCCCAGCGCGGCGGTCCTCGGCCCGTCCGGCTGGGGGTACTGCGAGTGGGTCGCGTCCGGAGTGGACGGTTGCGGGCCTGGCGTCGATTCGGCCGCGCACGGCGGGCTCAACCTGTCCCAGTGGTACCTGAAGAACATGAAGGACTACAGCGACGCCCACGGGGGAAAGCGCTACCTCGACTACTTCGACCAGCACTTCTACCCGCAGATCAGCGGCGACAAGACGCCCGAAGCCAACGCCCTGCGGCTCCGGTCCGTCCGATCGCTGTGGGATCCGACCTACGTCGAGGAGTCCTGGATCGGCCCGAGCGGCGTCAACGCGCCGCCGCTGCAGTTCATCCGCACGATGAAGTCGTGGGTCGACCAGTACAACCCCGGGACCAAGACCGCCATCACCGAGTACAACTGGGGTGCGCTGGACGACATCAACGGCGCGCTGGCGGAGGCCGACATCCTGGGCGTCTTCGGCCGGGAGGGCCTCGACCTCGCCACGATGTGGGGCGAGCCCAAGCCGACCGACCCGGGCGCGTACGCGTTCCGGATGTACCGCAACTACGACGGCGCGGGCGGCCGGTTCGGTGACGTCAGCGTGTCGGCGACCGCCGCCGACCAGGGGCAGCTGGCGGTGTACGCGGCGCAGCGGTCCTCCGACCAGGCCCTGACCGTCATGGTCGTCAACAAGACCGGCGGCGACCTGACCTCACCGCTCTCGGTGGCCGGGTTCGACAACGCCGGTGCGGCCCAGCGGTTCACCTACAGCCCGGCCAACCTGAACGCCATCGTGCGCGGCGGCGATCTCCCGGCGGACACCGGCCGGATCGACGCGACCTACCCGGCGAACTCGATCACGCTGCTGGTCCTGCCGGCGGCCGGGTGCTCGGCGAGTGTGCACGTCAACGGCGGCTGGAGCACCGGGCACGTCGCAACGGTGACCGTCACCAACGCCCGCCACACGGCGATCACCGGGTGGCGCGTCAGCTGGACCTGGCCCGGCGACCAGCAGGTCACCAACTCGTGGAACACCACCCTGAAGCAGAACGCCGCGAGCGTGATCGCCACCGACGCCGGCTGGAACGGCCCGATCGGTGCGGGCGGCAGCACCACCTTCGGGTTCCAGGCCACCGGACCGGCACCCCCGCCGGCGCTGACCTGCACGCCTGCCTGAGGATGCCCGCGAGCCGGCGGCGCGGACCACGCCGGGCCGCCGCCGTGCGGTAGCGGGCGGGCTCGGCGGCTCGGCGGCTCGGCGGCTCGGCGGCTCGGCGGCTCGGCGGCTCGGCGGCTCGGCGGCTCGGCGGCTCGGCGGCTCGGCGGCTCGGCGGCTCGGCGGCTCGGACGGACGCTACGCCCGGTGACCGCCGATGTGATCCAGCCGCGCCGCGGCCGGCCGGTGCCGGGAAATGGCGGCCAGCCCGCCGGTGACCACCGCGAGCTCGGCCACCGCGACCGCCGCGAAGGTGTACGCCGCGGCCGGGCCCGCGGTGAAGTCGTCGCGCCGGACGAGGACCGCGATCGCGATCAGGGTCAACATGACCGTTTGCACCTCGAGCTGGAGGCGTACCCGCGGCGCGCGGCCGTCCGCCGCGATGAGCACGTTGGCGAGGCCGAGGGCGTACACCGCGGCCAGGGTGCGCGCGGTCAGCGGAGTGACCGCCCACGGCCACAGGCCGCCCACCGGGCCCGGCAGGGCGAACAGCCCGGCCGCCACGAGCAGCTCGGCCAGGCCGGTCGCGCCGAGCACGATCCGGACGGCCGTCGGCAGCCGGGGATCCGGGGCGAGCACCGCGCGCCGGGCCGCCCGCGTGTTCCGCACGGCGATCGCGACCACGAAGACAGGAGCGGCGAAGTACAGCGCGGCCCACGCCACGAACGAGACGTGGCCGTGGGTGAACCGGTCCCAGTGCAGCACCGTCGTGACGCCGAGCACGGACGCGAACAGCGCCACCGGCGGGAACCCGAGCGCGACCTCCGACCACCGCTTCGCCGTCGCCACGCGCACGAAGAAGAACGCGCCTCCGATGTAGACCGCGGCCAGCAGCATCGCCGTGAGTGGCGGCTTGATCCCCCAGGCGAACAGTTCGAGCGTCCGGGTCGGCATCAGGTAGCAGATGACGAAGGCCGCCACGAGGAACGGCACGATCACGAGAGCGAGCACCCGGGTGGCGGGGAGCACCCGGTCGGCGGAGTCCTCTTCGGACGGTCGTGGAGTGGTCATCGGGCTTGCCCATCACGGAGGGGGTCGACCGGGCGGTCCCGGCTGGGCCTACCGAACGAATATAAGCGCCGGAACGGGGACCACCCATGACGGTTGTCTTACGGGCCCGCCGGGCTCAGGCGAGGGCGGCGTCGCGCAGCTGACGGCGGGAGCTGATCCCGAGCTTGGTGAAGATCTTGCGCAGGTGCCATTCGACCGTGCGCGGGCTGAGGAACAACCGGGTGCCGATCTCGGGGTTCGAGTAGCCTTCGGCCGCCAGCCGGGCGATCTGGAACTCCTGCGCGGTCAGCTCGCCCGTCGGCTCCACCGTGCGCTTCCGCGCCGTCTCCCCGGTGGCCTGCAGCTCCCGCCGGGCGCGGTCGGCGAACGCCTCCAGGCCCATGGCGGACAACTGCTCGTGGGCCGTGTGCAGGTGCGCGCGGGCGTCCACGCGGCGGCCCTCGCGGCGCAGCCATTCGCCGTACAGCAGGTGGCTGCGGGCGAGGTCCACGCGGAGCGTCGTCCCTTCGAGGTGCGCGAGCGACTCGCGGTAGGCGGCTTCAGCTTCGGTTCCGGTGCTGCACAACGCGCGCACCCGGGCGGCCAGCCCCTGTGCTTCCGCGGTCCCGCCCTCGCCGGCGCGCTCCGCCGAGCGGGTGGCCGCGGCCAGGAGCTGTGCTTCGTCGCCGGTCCGTGATGCCGCTTCGGCCAGTTCGGTGGTGGCGAGGCCCTGGAACCCCACCACGTCCTGGTCGAACACCCGGCGGGCGGCGGCCAGGGCGGCGTCGTGACGGCCGAGACCGTTGTACAGCACCGCCCGCCCGTAGTCGGCGAAGGTCACCAGCCGGAGCTGGCCGCGCGCCGAGGCCTGGCGCACGGTGCCGTCGAACAGCTCAGCCGCCCGGGCCTCCCGGCCGCGGAACGCCTCGAGCAGCATCGCCGCGTAGCCGACCGGCGCGTTGCCGGTCACCTCGGCGATCACGCGGTCTTCCTCGGCCGACGCCGCCGCCGCGGCGAGTTCGCCCGCGAGCAGCTCGTTGACGGCGAGGAAGTTGAGCGCGAACTGCAGCTGCACGAGCGCACCGGCGTCGCGGGCGAGCTGGACCTGACGCGCGGCGAAGTCCCGCGCCGCCGCGAAGTCCGCCGCTTCGGTGGCGATCATGCCGCCGGCCCGGTTGCCCAGCAGCCAGAGCACCCGCCCGGCGCCCTCGGCCTCGACGTCGAGGGCCCGCACCGCCGCCAGGGCCCTGGTCAGCAGCGGTGCCGCGGCCCGGTAACCGTCGGTGAACCGGGTGGCCAGGGCGTCCAGGACGAGGTCGACGGCGCGCGGCGGCACGGGCGCCGGGGGCGCGGCACGGGTGGCCTCGGCCGCCGCGACGAGACCGTCCCGGTCCGCACCAGCCCACAGCGCCGCCGCCAGCGCTTCCAGGTACGTTTCCCGCGCCCGGCTCGCGTCCAGCGGGCCGAGCCGCCCGGCCGCGCGCAGCAGCAGCCGGGCCGCGTCGCCGCCGCGCCGCTGGTCGAACGCGATCTGCCCGCGCAGGCGCTCGGCTTCGGCGGCGCGCCCGGCGTCCGGCGGTCCGGCCGTCGCCGAGTCGAGGAGGCCGAGCGCCTCGTCGAGCGCGCCGGCGTCCCGCTTGACCGCGGCCGCCGCGAGTTCGCGTTCCGCGCGCCGGGCGGGCTCGGGCGTCAGCAGCGCCGCCTGCTCGAGGAACGCGGCCGCCGCGACCAGGCCGCCGCGGGCCTGGGCCCGGCCCGCCGAGCGTTCGAGATCGGCCGCGACGTCCTCGTCCGGGGAGACCGTCGCCTGCGCGCGGTGCCAGGCACGGCGGTCGGGGTCGCGGTCCGGGTCGGTCACGTCCGCCAGGGCCCGGTGCACCTCCTGCCGGTCCCGGGCCGGCGCCGACCGGTACACCGCCGACCGCACCAGCGGGTGGCGGAACCGGATCCGGCGGCCGAACTCGATCAGCCCGGTCGCCTCGGCCGCGGCCGCGGGGTCGGCGCCGAGCCCGAGCCGGCCGGCCGCGGCCCAGAGCAGGGTGGCGTCGCCGAGGGGCTCGGCGGCGGCGATGAGCAGGAGCCGCCGGGTGTCGGCGGGCAGCGGCTCCAGCTGCTTGACGAAGCAGTGTTCGATGCGCCCGGCGAGCGGCCCGGCCCCGGGCTGCCCGAAGCCGTCGGCCAGCTCGGCTGCCGTCCACGCGCGGGGCAGTTCCAGCAGCGCCAGCGGGTTGCCGTGGGCTTCGGCGATGACCCGGTCGCGGACCCGGCCGTCCATCGGTCCCTTGACCACCGAGGCCAGCAGCGCGTCCGACTCGGCCTCCCCCAGGCCGCCGATCGGGAGCTCCGGCAACCCGGCCAGGTCGAGTTCGCGGCCGGTCTCCCGCAGCGCGAAGACGACCACGATCCGCTCGGCGAGGAGCCGCCGGGCGACGAAGGCGAGCACCACCTCGGACATCCGGTCGAGCCACTGCACGTCGTCGACCAGGCAGAGCAGCGGCTGCTCCTCGGCGACGTCGGCGAGCAGGGTCAGCACCGCCAGCCCGACCAGGAACCGGGTCGGCCGGGCACCGGAACTCAGCCCGAACGCCGTGCCGAGCGCGGCGCGCTGGGGTTCGGGAAGGCGGTCGAGCCGGTCGAGGAACGGCGCGCACAGCTGGTGCAGCCCGGCGTAGGCCATCACCTGCTCGGATTCGACGCCGGCGGCGCGCGCGACGCGGAATCCCCGCGCCTGCGCGTGGGCGTACTCGAGGAGGGCGGTCTTCCCGATCCCGGCCTCGCCGCGCAGGACCAGCACCCGGCCCTGCTCCGACCGGGCCTCGGCCAGGAGGCGGTCGAGCGTGGCGCGTTCGCTGTGCCGCCCGATCAGCGCCGGTCCACGCCCCGGCATGCGAACCTCCCACGACCGCCCGGCGACGATCGTGCCGGGTCACCGAACCCTAGCGCAGGCGGCCGGCACCTCACGCGTCGTCGTGGGCGCCCGCGTACCGCGCTTCGACGGCCTTGGCCGTCTTGGCCAGCTCCCCGCCGAGGACCCGCTTGCCCAGGAGCCCGAGCAGGCCCCCGAGCAGCCGGCCCTTGAGGTTCTTGCCCTCCCGGACCACCACGGCGTCGACCTGGGTCGTCCCGTCGGCCAGCCGGGTGAAGGTGTAGGTGTGCCCGGAGGCGCCGCCCCACGTGTTGGAGTCGGTGGTCGTCATGACGACCCGGGCCGGATCGGACCAGTCGTACCGCAGGCGTTCCCAGATGCCGCCCGACCCTTCGGTGACGTCGGCGTGGCCCGGGCCCTGCTCGTGCACCCGCAGGTACTCGTCCGCGCTGCGGCCGAAGAGCTTGGCGCGCTCCGGGCCGAAGTCGGTCAGCCCGGCGAGGAACTGTTCGGGCGAGGCGGTGGTCACCTGGCGGAGGTGGATCGTGGACATTCTTCGTCTCCTAGGAGGGGGTGGTGAACGGGGTTCAGGCGTCCTGGTGCTCGGCCATGTACCGGGCGTACCAGACGGGCCACTCGGCGTCGTACTGCCCGGTTTCCTTCTCGTGCTCGCCGTGCGCGGCCGCGGCCGCACGCAGCGCCCGCTCGAGCTGCTGCGCCGAGTCGTACGTCACGCCGGTCACGCGTCCGGGGAACCGGGTGGTGATCTCCTGGAGCAGCCACGTGTTGCCGTCGGGGTCGCTGAAGGACGCGAACGACCCGTAGGTGCCGTGGGCGGGGTGCACGCCCGGGGCGAAGGCGCCGGTTTCGTCCCGGTGGAACACCTCGCTGACGTCGACGCCGTGCCCGGCCAGCTCGGCGCGGGCGGCCTCGATGTCCTCGACGACGAGGTAGGTGCCGCGGACCGAGCCGGGGGCGGCGTCGGTGATCCCGGTGCCGAAGTGGACCGACGCCGGCGACCCCGGCGGGGTCAGCTGGACCACCCGCGCGGCACCGAAGACGATGTCGGCGTCTTCGCGCCAGCCGAGCGTCTTGTAGAAGTGCTTGGTCCGGTCGACGTCGGCGACGGGCAGGACCACGACCTCGAGTTTCATGTCCATGATCGGCAACTCCTCTGGGTTTCTCGCGGCGGGTTCGCCGCTCGAGACCCAGAGTGGCCCCGGGCGGGTCCCGTTCGCCCCAGGGAGACACCCTGGTCGGTCCCGGGCCCGGGCACGGGACCGAAGGGAGTGGACCTTCGCGCCGGGCACTCCGATCGGGCAGAGCTACTACGGCAAGTAGTACTACCCCGGAACCGGCGCTCGTGCGGTTGATACGGTGAAGTCGTGACGGCCCACCGGCTCGGCAAGGTGCAGCAGGTTCTCCTGCTGTGCGCGCTGGCCCTCGGCGTCGTCGCGATGCACCACGTCGGGATGGCGAACGCCGCCGGGGCCACCGCGATGCACGCGATGGCGGATCCCGGGCCGCAGGTGGCCGGCGCTCCGATGGAAACCGGCTCCGGCGAACACGATCCGGGCCTTCCGGGCGGCCTGCACGACGTCCTCCACCTCTGCCTGGCCGTCTTGTGCGCGGCCGGCGCCCTTCTGCTGGCCGTCGTCGTCTTCCTCGGTGCTTCGCGGTGCACCGTGAACCACCGGCGAAACGGTTCCCGTGGCTCACCGGGCCCGGGCCGAGGACGTCCGCCGGACCGCGGCGGCCGCGCCATCCTCACTTCTCTGTGCGTTCTGCGTACGTGATCGAGCGGTTTCACCCGACCGTCGGATCCCGCTCGTTCACAGAGAAAGATTTGTCATGCGCAAAAACTTCGTCATCGGAGGCGTCGTGCTCGCCTCCGCCGTCCTGCTCGGCGCCTGCGGCGGCAACGACTCCATGCCCGGGATGAACGCCGGCTCGTCGGCACCGGCGACCGCCGCCGGGCAGAACGCCAGTGACGTCATGTTCGCCCAGCAGATGGTTCCGCACCACGGCCAGGCGCTCGACATGGCGAAGCTCGTCCCGTCGCGCAGCACCAACCCGAAGGTGCTCGACCTCGCGAGCCGGATCGAAACGGCCCAGGACCCCGAAATCCGGCAGCTGCAGGGCTGGCTGACCGCCTGGGGCGCCGGCATGCCCGGCATGGACCACGGATCCGGCGGGTCGATGCCCGGCATGATGTCCGACGCCGACCTGAAGCAGCTCGAGGCCGCCAAGGGCGCCGAGTTCGACAAGCTGTGGCTCGGCATGATGATCAAGCACCACCAGGGCGCGATCGACATGGCCAAGACCGAGCTTGCCCAGGGTGGCAACGCCGACGCCAAGGCGCTCGCGCAGAAGATCGTCGACGCGCAGCAGGCGGAAATCACCGAAATGCAGGGCCTGCTCACGCAGAGCTGATCACCGGTCGCCGGGGCGGCCACCGCCCCGGCGACCGGCCGCGGCCCGGGAAGCGGGAAGTATCCTGCCCACCGGAGGTGCCATGCTGGGTCTGGGCGAGCTCGAAGCGTCGGTGATGGACGTGCTCTGGGACGCGGCGGAACCCTTGCGGGTCCGTCAGGTGCTCGACGAGCTGAACCGGCACCGCCACCTGGCGTACACGACGGTGATGACCGTCCTGGACAACCTGCACCGGAAGGGCTGGGTCGTCCGCGACCTGGAGAACCGCGCCTACCACTACCGCGCCGTCACCACCCGCGCGGAAGCGACCGCGCAGAGCCTGCGCGAGGTGCTCGACTCCGTCGACGACCGCGAATCCGTGCTGCTGCACTTCGTCAGCACCGTCAGCGAAGAGGAATCGGACGTCCTCCGCCGGGCGCTGCGCCGGAAGCCGAAGAAGCGGTGATCCTCGCCGCCGCCCTGCTGCTCGGCACCGTCGCGGTCGGCTGGTGGTCTCCGTGGCTGCTGAGCAGGCTCACCGCGCGGATCGACCCGCGGACGGCGATCGCCTGGTGGCTGCTCACCGCCGCCGGGGTGGCCGGCGCGACGGTGGCCGGGGTGCTGCTGCTCGTCCTGCCGGGACACGGCCCGGCCGACGCGGTCCTGCGCCGGCTCCACGACTGCTGGGCCGCGCTCGACCACGACGAGCTCCCCGCACTCGACCCCATCGCCGGCACCATCGCGGGACTCGTCCTGGCCACCGCGACCGGCCGGCTGGCGATGACCTGGCTCGCCCGGCGGCGCCGGCGGACCGTCCTGCACCGGCGGCACCTGACCGCGCTGCGGCTCGCCGGCGCCCGCGACACCCGGCCGGTGCCCACCCTGTGGCTGCCGGACGCGCGGCCGATCGCGTACAGCCTCGGCGGCCGCCGGTCGCTGGTGGTCGCCAGCGACGGGCTCGCGGCGCGGCTGACCAGGCGCGAGCTGGGGGCCGTGCTGGCGCACGAACGCGCCCACGTCCAAGGGCACCACCACCTGCTCACCGGCTGGGCGGAAGTCCTGGGCCGGACACTCGGGTTCGTGCCGCTGATGCGCGAGCTGCCCGCGGCGACGCGGCTGCTCGTGGAACTGGCCGCCGACCAGGCGGCCGCCGCGCAGTGCGGACACGAGCCGCTCCGCTCGGCGCTCCGGTCGATCCGGGCGGTGGACGGGCCGCCGCGCGCCCTCGCCATGGCGGGCGGCGACACGGCCATCCGGCTGAGCCGGCTCGACACCGCCGCGGCGCCCGCACCGCGGTGGACGACCGTCGCCGGCGGTGTCGCCGCCTTCCTCGCCCCGCCCGCGATCGCGGTGGCCCTGGTGCTGCTCACCGGTTTCGCCGTCTGCCGCTGAGCGTGTTCAGGCCCGGTTCGCGGACCGGGAGGTGAAGCCGCGCAGCCGCAGGCTGTTGCCGACGACGAAGACCGAGCTGAACGCCATCGCCGCGCCCGCGATCATCGGGTTCAGCAGCCCGGCCGCCGCGAGGGGCAGCGCCGCCAGGTTGTAGGCGAACGCCCAGAACAGGTTGCCCTTGATCGTCCGCAACGTGCGCCGGGACAACCGGATCGCGTCGGCCACCGCGCGCAGGTCGCCGCGGACCAGGGTGATGTCGCTCGCCTCGATCGCGACGTCGGTTCCGGTGCCCATGGCCAGCCCGAGGTCGGCCTGGGCCAGCGCCGGCGCGTCGTTCACGCCGTCGCCGACCATGGCCACGACCTTGCCTTCGTCCTGCAGCCGCTTGACCACGTCCAGCTTGTCCGCGGGCAGGACCTCGGCGATCACCTCGTCGATGCCCACCTCGTCGGCCA
This sequence comes from Amycolatopsis kentuckyensis, assembly GCF_002155975.1. GTDB lineage: Bacteria > Actinomycetota > Actinomycetes > Mycobacteriales > Pseudonocardiaceae > Amycolatopsis > Amycolatopsis kentuckyensis. The sequence continues at coordinate 5,480 of NZ_MUMI01000035.1, read as the reverse complement.
CCGCCCGCGCCACCGCCGTGTTGTCCCCGGTCAGCAGCACCGGGGTCAGGCCCAGCTCACGCAGCTGGACGATCGCCTCGGCCGACGTCGGCTTGACGGTGTCGGCGACCACCAGGACGCCGCGGGCCGCACCGTCCCAGGCCACCGCCACCGCGGTCTGCCCGCGCTCCTCCGCCGCGGTTTTCGCGGCCGCGAGGTCGCCGGTCAGCGGCTGGCTCCAGTCCGCCAGCAGCGCCGTGCGGCCGACCAGGACCGCGTGACCGTCGACCACGCCCTGCACCCCGAGACCTTCGACGTTCGTGAAGTCCTCGACCGCCGGGAGGTCGACGCGCTCCCGGGCAGCTCGCGCGATCGCCGTGGCGATCGGGTGCTCGGACGCGTCCTCCAGCGCCCCGGCCAGCCGCAGCAGCTCCTCTTCGTCGACGCCGTCGGCCGTGTGCACGGCGGTGAGCGTCATCCGGCCCGCGGTCACCGTGCCGGTCTTGTCGAGCACCACGGTGTCGACGCGGCGGGTGGACTCCAGCACTTCCGGGCCCTTGATCAGCACGCCCAGCTGGGCGCCGCGGCCGGTGCCGACGAGCAGCGCCGTCGGCGTGGCCAGGCCGAGCGCGCAGGGGCAGGCGATGATCAGCACCGCGACCGCGGCGGTGAACGCCGCCGCCGTGCCGACGTCGGTACCGAGCCAGAACCCCAGCGTGGCGGCCGCGAGGCCGATCACGATCGGGACGAACACCCCGGAGACCCGGTCGGCCAGCCGCTGCACCTCGGCCTTCCCGCTCTGGGCGTCCTCGACCAGCTTGGCCATCTGCGCCAGCTGCGTGCCCGCGCCGACCCGGGTGGCCCGCACGACCAGCCGCCCGCCCGCGTTGACGGTCGCGCCGGTGACCGGGTCGCCTTCGCCGACCTCGACCGGCACCGATTCCCCGGTGAGCATCGACGCGTCGACCGCGGACTTGCCCTCCTCGACCACGCCGTCGGTGGCGACCTTCTCGCCCGGCCGCACGACGAACCGGTCCCCGACCGCCAGCTCCGCCGTCGGGATCCGCACCTCGGCGCCGTCCCGCAGGACCGCGACCTCCTTGGCGCCCAGCTCCAGCAGCGCCCGCAGCGCGGCACCGGCCCGGCGCTTCGACCGCGCCTCGAAGTAGCGGCCGGCCAGGATGAACGTGGTGACGCCGGCGGCGACCTCGAGGTAGACGTTGCCCGCGCCGTCCGACGGCGCGATCGTCAGCTCGAACGGGTGCACCATCCCCGGCGTGCCGGCCGTGCCGAACAGCAGCGCCCACAGCGACCACGCGGACGCCGCCAGCACCCCCATCGACACCAGCGTGTCCATCGTCGCCGCACCGTGGCGCAGGTTCGCCCACGCCGCCCGGTGGAACGGCCACGCGCCCCAGGTCACCACCGGCGCGGCCAGCGTCAGCGAAATCCACTGCCAGTACGTGAACTGCCACGCCGGGACCATCGCGAAGAGGATCACCGGGACCGTCAGCACCGCACTGGTGATCAGCCGCTGCCGCACCGGCCGCGCCGGATCCTCTTCGTCCACTTCGGACTCGGTGCGCTCCGGCCGGGGCAGGGTCGCGTGGTACCCGGCGGCCTCGACCGTCGCCACCAGGGAGGCCGGGTCGACGCCTTCGGATGCGTGCACCCGGGCCTTCTCGGTGGCGTAGTTGACCGACGCGGTGACGCCGTCGAGCTTGTTGAGCTTGCGCTCGATGCGGTGGGCGCAGGACGCGCAGGTCATGCCACCGATCACGAGTTCGATCTCGGTCACCGGGCCGGAGGTGGCCGTGGTGCTGATCATGATCGTCTCCGTTCGCGGTTCAGTGGCCGTGGCCGTCGGCGGGCGCGGCAGCGTTCCCGGCCGTCGTGACGGTGAACTCGGCGGTGCGCACGACGTCGCCGTGCTTGAAGTCGAGGAACAACCGGTAGGTCCCCACGCTCGGGACCTCGGCGGCGAACTTCACCCGCGGGCCCGCGGCCGTCTTGCCGTCCCCGGGTTCACCGTCGGGGTGGACGTGCAGGTAGGCGAGGTCGCCTTCGCGCAGCGCGACCAGGTGCCCGTACGCGGCGAGGTACGGCTGCAGGTCGGTGACCGGCACGCCGCCGCGGCTGACGGTCAGCGTCAGCGGGGACGTCTTCCCGGCCGTCAGGTCGCCGGCGAGCTCGACGGTGTAGCCGTCCACCTGGGCGGTGCGGCTGGGCGCGTGGACCGCCGGCCGGTAGTCGCCCGCGACCGACAGGTCCACGCCGAGGGTCATCGGCTCGCCGCCCGTGGGCGCGAAGTCGGCGAACGCGCGGTAGGAACCCGCGGCGGCCAGGGCGAGCGGGACGCTCCAGGTGCCGTCCGGCGCCATTTCCGGATGGACGTGCCGGAAGCCCGACGTGTCCCGGCGGACCACGATCAGGTGCAGCTTCTTCTCGTGCTCGACGTCGAACCCGGTGACGGGCCTGCCGTCCGGACCGGTGATCGTGAACGAAAACCGGCCGGCCTCCGGAGTCGCGCCGGCCGGGGTGAACGTGTAGCCGTCCTTGCTCGACGCCAGCCCGCCCGGCAGGTCGTCCACCGGAGTGGTCATGCCCGCGTGGCCGCCGCCCATCTCCCCGTGTTCGCCGGTCGCGGCCGAAACCGGACCGGCCGCGTTCCCGACGGCGAACCCCCCGGCCGTCAGCAGGACGAGCGCCCCGCCGAACCCGGCCAGCCGTGCTGTGGTGTTCATGACTGCTTCCCTCCCATCCCGGCCGGAGCTACCCGGCGAGCGTGTACCCGGCCTCCTCGACGGCCGCGCGGACCTGCGCGTCGCCGACCGGCCGGTCGCTGGTGACGGTGACGGCCCCGGTGGGCAGGTCGACCGCGACCGCGGTGACACCGTCGATGGCGCCGACCTCCTCGCTGACCGAAGCCACGCAGTGCGAGCAGGTCATGCCGGTCACGGTGTAGCTGCTGGTGATCACGGGTTCGCGTTCGTTCATAGCCTCACCGTACCCCTAGGGGGTATGAGTATCAAGTGAGCCGGCTCTCACCCTCTCCGGTCTCCACTATCACACTTAGTACTATTGGCCATCGCACAGCGTGACTTGGCTTCCTGCAACGACTTTCTCGCCGGATCAGGTGGACACCACCGTGGTCTTTTCGTAACCTGGCCGAGATCTCGTGGCCGTTGCCGCCGACCGGAGGGCACCACGGGATCGCCGCCGGCGCGGCGTTGTCTCCGAAGCCGGGACCCCACGCGATCCAGCCGGCGGACGACGAGCAAAGGAGACCTTCGCGACCGTGCAGTCGCAGCCCCTCCGGCGAATGGTTTCGGGCATCCTCGCGGCGACCTCGGTGATCCTCGTGGTCACCGTCGCCCAGCCCCAGGCCATCGCCGCCCCCGTCCCCGCACCGCAAGCCCCGCCCGGTTCCTCGGACGCACTGGCCAAGTACCGCGAACTCGCGGCGGAAGCCGAAAAGCTCAACGAGGACCTGCTCAAGGCGCAGGCTGATCTCACCACCAGGCAAGGCGAACTCGACAAAGCCGACAACGACGTCACCGCGGCGAAGGACCAAGGTGCCAAGGCCGTCGCAGATCAGCGGAAGTACCAGACCGAAGTCGACAAGTTCGCCGGCGCGTCGTTCACCAGCGGCGTCCAGCTCAACAAGTTGTCGGCACTGCTGTCCGGTACGTCCACACAGGACTTCCTCGACCGGTCCTCGGCACTGGAAGTGCTGGCCACCGGCAAGAACGCCGCGCTGGACAACCTGACCGGCGCCGTCCGGCAGGCGACCGACGCCACCACCAAGGCCTCGGACGCCGCGAAGCGAGCTCAGCAAGCCCGCGACGCGGCGGCCCAGCTGACCGAGGACATCAAGGCCAGGCAGAAGTCCCTCGACGGGCAGATCGAGCAGGTCAAGGCCGCCAACCGGAACCTGAGCGCCGCCGACAAGGCCGCGCAGCGCGACACCGGCGGAACGGCACCCGACGTCAAGGCACCGACGGCGGCCGCCCAGACCGCGGTCGACGCCGCGTTGAGCAGGCTCGGCAAGCCCTACGTCTGGGGCGCCACCGGGCCCGACTCGTTCGACTGCTCGGGCCTGCTGCTCTGGGCCTACCGGAAGGCCGGCATCACGCTGCCGCGCAACTCCGCGGCCCAGGCGCAGTACGGCACGTCGATCCCCCGTGACCAGCTGCAGCCCGGCGACCTGGTCGCCTACTATTCGCCGGTGTCCCACATCGGGATGTACCTCGGCGACGGCAAGATGGTGCACGCGCCGACGAGCGGCGACGTCGTGAAGATCTCGCCGCTGCAGAGCCAGTACGCCGGCGCGACCCGGCCGACCGCGTAGCTGCGCCGGGCCCGTGGGCCGGGGCGGCATCGCGTGATGCCGCCCCGGCCCACGGGCCTACTCGGGCGTGTCCAGGCTGGTGCGCAAGGAGACCGGCTCGAGCAGGACCGCGGCGAGTACGCCGAGCACCGCGACCCCGGCGGAAATGGCGAAGACGTGCCCGGTGGCGTTGCCGTAGGCCACCGGGGCCGGGACGCCGTGCGCGGTCGCGCCGGCGACCTGGCGGGCCAGGATCGCGCCGAGGACCGCGACGCCGATCGTGCCACCCAGTGACCGGAAGAACGACACCGTGGCGCTGGCCGCGCCGACATCGCGCAGGGACACCGCGTTCTGCACGACCAGGACGAAGTTCTGCAGGGTCATCCCGACACCCGTGCCGATGAGCAGCATCGCCACCGAGACGACCACCAACGGGGTGGACTCGCCGATGAAGCCGAGCCCCGCGAAGCCGACGGTGAGGCTGATCGAGCCGGTGACGAGGTACGGCTTGATGCGCCCGGAGCGGCTGACCCTGCGTCCGGCGGCGATCGAGGAAACGAGGATGCCCGCCATCATCGGGATGGTCAGCAGGCCGGCTTCGGTGGGCGTGTGGCCGCGGCTGACCTGGAAGTACTGGCTGAGGAAGACCGCCGCGCCGTACATCGCGGTGCCGGCGGCGAGGCTGCCGAGCACGGCCAGCGCGGTGGTGCGCTGCCGGATGATGCGGGGCGGGACGACCGGCTCCGCGGCGCGCGTCTCGGCCCACGCCGCCAGCGCGAGCAGGACGACCGTGCCGCCCACCATCGTGCCCGTCTGCCAGGACCACCACGGGAACGCGTCGCCGGCGAACGACACCCAGATCAGCAGCAGGCTGACCCCGCCGGTGATGAGGGTGGCACCCCAGTAGTCGATGCGGACGTCGACCCGGCGGATCACCGGCAGGCGCAGTGTCAGCTGCAGCACGACGAGGGCGATCAGGGCGACGGGGACCCCGATGAAGAAGCACCACCGCCAGCCCAGCCAGGACGTGTCGACGAGGAAGCCGCCCAGCAGCGGCCCGCCGATCGTCGACAGCGCCGTGACGCTGCTCTGGTAACCGGCGTAGCGGCCGCGTTCGCGGGGCGGGATCATCGCGGCGATCGCGATCTGGACCAGCGGCTGGAGGCCGCCG
>NZ_MUMI01000349.1 GCF_002155975.1 Amycolatopsis kentuckyensis | reverse complement strand
CCCGGAAGCCCCGCCCGGTGCGATCCGGTCGCGCCGGGCGGGGCTTCCGGGGTGGCGGGTTCGTCGTCGTCATCGGCGGCGCGCCGACGGCGACGGCGTCCGCCGTCGACCTGGGCACCGTGCTGGGCGAGCAGCTCAGCCACGGTCTTCTGCGGCTGGTCGCCTCCGGTCTGGTCCGTCATACCTGGTGATCCCCTGCGCGCACCGAGTTACCACTTGCGGCACCTCGCGGAGCGGAACCCGACGGCACACCGGCGGCGCCCCGCGCGCTGTACACCGACCTCTGCATGTCCGTCACCTCTCCACCGTGCCCGTTATCCGTCCGGGAAGTCCAGCCGCGTGCTTTCACCGGTCCTCCTGTGCGCCGAAGCGCCCGGCGAGGGCGGCTCCAGTCTCATCCGCGCCGTTCGAATGGTCCAGCCGCCGCAGGATGACACCCTCTCGCAGAGCCCACGGGCAGATCTCGAGTTCCGGCACACCGAGCGCCCGCATGGTGGCCTGCGCGACGAGCGCACCCGCCACGAGCTGGTGCGACCGGCTCGCGCTGACGCCCTCGAGCTGCGCGAGATCGGCCGACGGCATCCGCGAGATGAAGGCCAGGAGCTGGCGCAATGCGGTGTCCGTGAGCGTACGTCGGACGCGCGGGCCCGCCGCCGAGGGGGCGGCGCCGGTCAGCCGGGCGAGCGAGCGGAACGTCTTCGACGTCGCCACGACCCGATCGGGTTCACCCCATTTGGTGACCTTGCGCGCGAGGTCGGTGAGCTGGTCGTCCAGCCACGCCGAAGTCGCGACGAGCTCCGAGCGCGTCGGCGGGTCGTGCTCGAAGCGGGTGCGCGTGGTGCGGCCGGCGCCCAGGGGCAGCGATTCGGCCAGCACCGGCTCCTCGTCGCGGCCCATCGCGACCTCGAGGGAGCCGCCGCCGATGTCGAGCACCAGCAGCTGCCCGGCCGACCAGCCGTACCAGCGGCGGACGGCGAGGAAGGTGTGCCGGGCCTCGTCGACCCCGGAGAGGACCTGCAGGTCGACGCCGGTCTTGTCGGCCACGCGGGCCAGCACCTTGGCGGAGTTCTTCGCTTCGCGGACCGCGGACGTGGCGAACGCCATCAGCTCCTCGCAGCCGAGCCGCGCGGCGGCGTCCTTGGCCGATTCGACCGCGGTCACCAGCTCGTCGGCACCGGCCTTGGAGAGCTCCCCGCCGGGGGTGATCTGCTCGGCCAGCCGCAGCACGGACTTTTCGGAATGCATCGGCGTCGGGTGGGCGCCGCGATGGGCGTCGACCACGAGCAGGTGGACGGTGTTGGAACCGACGTCGAGTACCCCTAGGCGCACGGGGGTCCAGGGTACCGGCCCCAGCCCCAGGTCTCGAACATGTAACCGAAAACACTCGGTGCGGCTTCGCCCCGGCGCGCCTCCCGCCGGGACGAAGCTGCCCAAAGAGGACTTACGACTCGAACTTGTAGCCCAGGCCACGAACCGTCACCAGGTGCCGCGGCGAGCCCGGGTCCGGTTCGATCTTCGAGCGCAGCCGCTTCACGTGGACGTCGAGCGTCTTCGTGTCGCCGACGTAGTCCGCACCCCAGACCCGGTCGATCAGCTGCCCGCGCGTCAGCACCCGGCCGACGTTGCGGAGCAGGTACTCGAGCAGGTCGAACTCCTTGAGCGGGAGCGACACCTCGGCACCGTCCACGGTCACCACATGCCGCTCGACGTCCATCCGGACCGGGCCCGCCGACAGCACCAGCGGGGCCAGCTCGCCCTCGGCGCCGGGCTCGCCGCCGCGGCGCAGCACCGCCCGCACCCGCGCGATCAGCTCCCGCGCCGAGTACGGCTTCGTCACGTAGTCGTCCGCGCCCAGCTCCAGGCCCACGACCTTGTCGATCTCGCTGTCGCGCGCGGTCACCATGATGACCGGCACGGCGGAACGCTGGCGCAGCTGCTTGCAGACGTCGGTGCCGCTCATCCCGGGCAGCATGAGGTCGAGCAGCACGATGTCGGCGCCGTTGCGGTCGAACTCCTCCAGCGCGGCCTGGCCGGTGCCGGCGACCGCCGCGGTGAACCCTTCCTTGCGCAGCAGGAAGGCGAGGGGGTCGGCGAACGACTCCTCGTCCTCGACGATGAGAACCCTGGTCACAGGTTTCCTCCATGATCTGGGCTGTCCTGCCCGGTAACCACGAGCCTCGGGGTGCGCTCGGGGGTCTTCTCCTGCCGCGGTGCCGGCGAGGTCTTGGCCGCCCGCGCCGGCTCGGGGGCCGGTTCGGGGCTGACGTGCGCGGGGATGCGCAGGGTGAACGTCGAGCCGGTGCCCGGACGGCTCCACAGCCCGACCGAGCCGCCGTGGTTGGCCGCGACGTGCTTGACGATGGCCAGGCCGAGGCCGGTGCCGCCGGTGGCGCGCGAGCGGGCCTTGTCGGCGCGGTAGAAGCGCTCGAACACGCGCTGCTGCTCGTCCTCGGCGATGCCGATGCCGCGGTCGGTGACGGCGATCTCGACCATCCCGTCGGCCAGCCGCCTGCTGATGGAGACCGGGCTGCCGGCCGGCGAGTACGCGACCGCGTTCTCCAGCAGGTTCGACAGCGCGGTGACCAGCAGCGTGCGGTCGCCCTCGATGAGCAGGCCGCTCGGGTTGTCGGTGGTGATGCTGATGTCGGCGGACTCGGCCGAGAGCGTCGTGCGGCCGAGCGACTCGCGGACGACCGCGTCGACCTCGACGACGTTGAGGTCGGGCAGCCGTTCGGCGCCCTGCAGCCGCGACAGCGCGATCAGCTCGGTGACCAGCTGGCCCAGCCGGGTGGACTCGCGCAGGATCTTGCCGCCGAAGCGGCGGACCTCCTCGACGTCCTCGGCGGCGTCGAGGACGGCCTCGGTGAGCAGCGCGATCGCCCCGACCGGGGTCTTGAGCTCGTGGCTGACGTTGGCGACGAAGTCGCGGCGGACGGCCTCCAGCCGGATGGCCTCGGAGTGGTCGACCGCCTCGACGACGGTGAAGCCGTCGCCGAGCGGCCGGACCTGGCCGAGCACCGCCTCCGGCTGGCGGCCGCGCGCTTCGAGCGGCGACAGGTCGATCTCCATCGGCTCGTCGGTTTCGACGACCTGCTCGGCGGCCTTGCGGGCCCGCGGGTCCGCTTGGTTGACCTTGACCAGGCCCAGCTCGTAGGCGCGCGGGTTGTGCAGCACCATGTCGCCGAAGCGGTTGAGCACGACGATGCCGTTGTTGGAGGAGCGGACCAGCCGTTCGAGGAGCTCCGCGACGGTCGGGCCCGGCGGCCGGGCCTCTTCCCGGCGGGTGCGGGCCCGCGCGAGGAAGTAGCCGACCACCGCACCGGCCACCAGTGCGCCGATGGCCAGTGCGAGTGAAACAGGCGTGGTCACGGGCCGATCGTAAGCTGAGAAGTGGCCCTTCGGCCTAGCGTTGTCCGCCTTGTCGTGAGCACCGCGACACCTGCGGAGGACATGTTCGCCGGGGCTTCAGGCGGCGTTCACCCGATCGATTCCCCGGCGAGACATTCCGGGCGAACTCACCCGAGCGCCGCCAGATCTTCGGCGGTGAGCTCGAGCGCGGCCGCGGCGACGTTCTGCTCGAGGTGCCCGAGGTCGCCGGTGCCCGGGATGGCGAGGACGTGCGGTCCTTGGTGGAGCGTCCACGCGAGCCGCACCTGCGCCGGGGTGGCGTCGTGGCGGCGGGCGACCTCGGCGACCCGCGCGTCCTCCGCGGTTCCGCTCGCGACGGCGAAGAACGGCACGAACGCGATCCCGCGCTCGGCGCACAGCCGGACGAGCTCGTCGTCCTCGCGGCGGGCGGTGAGGCCGTACTGGTTCTGGACGCAGACGACGGGCGCGATCCCGAGGGCTTCGGTGAGGTGCTCCGGGCCGACGTTGGAGATGCCCAGCTCGCGGATCAGCCCGGCTTCGCGCAGCTCGGCGAGCGCGCCGAAGCCGTCGGCGAGCGAGCCGGTGCCGCGGTCGAGGCCGTGGCCGATCCGGTAGTTGACGACGTCGAGGTGCTCGACGCCGAGCTGGCGCAGGTTCTCTTCGACCTGGGCGCGCAGCTGCTCCGGGCGCGCGGAGTAGAAGTTGCCTTCGAAGTCGCGGCCGGCCCCGATCTTGGTGGTGACGACGAGGTCGTCGTAGGGCGCGAGGGCCGTGTTGAGCAGTTCGTTGGCCGAGCGCGGCCCGGCGAAGTAGAAGGCGGCGGTGTCGAAGTGGTTCACGCCGAGTTCGACCGCCCGGCGCAGCACGGCGAGGGACGTCTCGCGGGCGCGGATGCCACCGTCCGCAGTGGACATCAGGCGCATGGCGCCGAACCCGAGGCGGTTGACTTCGAAGGAGCCGAGCTTCCAGGTGCCCGCCGCGGCGGCGGGAAGGGTGTTCGCTGTCATGGCTCCAGGTTCCGGCGGCGCCCGCGCGACCACCGGGTTTGGCAGTTTGCTGCCACACTGGAATGCGTGGAGAAGGTGACTGACGTCGTCCTGGTGCGCGGCGAAGCGGAGCTGCTCGAACGGACGGGGCACCTGTTCGAGCTCGCGACGGAGATCTCCTGCGCGGCCCGCGACCTGCACACGTGGTCGATGGCGCACCCGGCTGCGCCGGCGCGCGAGCGGTCCCTGCGCGGGACGACCGCGCGCAAGATCTTCCTGCCCTGCGTGCTGTTCGACCCCGAGTCGGCCGGGCACCTGCGGCAGCTGGCCGCCAACGGCGCCCGCATCCGGATCACCGAGCGCGAGATCAACGAGACGATCCTGCTGGACCGCCGCATCGCGATCGTGGCCGGCGACCACGTCGGCGGTGTCCGCGGCTACACGGTGATCAGCAACCCGGACCTGGTCCAGGGCATCCAGTCGCTGTTCGAGGCGGCCTGGCACGCGGCGACCGACCTGGAGTCCTACCAGGCGCGCTTCACCGAGCTGGGCGCGCGGGAGATCCTGGAGCAGCTGGCGTCGGGCTGCAAGGACGAGACGGCGGCGCGGGCCCTGGGCGTCGGCCTGCGCACCTACCGGCGCCGGGTGGCGGAGCTGATGGAGCTGCTCGGCGCCACTTCGCGCTTCCAGGCCGGCGCCCGGGCCCGCGAGGCCGGCCTGCTGTGAAGCGAGTGCTGCCGGCGCTGGTCCTGCTGACGTCCGCGTGCACGGTCACCGGCACGGCCGTGCCGGTCGGCGGCAACCTCGCGGTCGTCAACGGCCCCGGGACGGCCGCCGCGCTCGCCGCGGTGAAGACCGCGGCCGAGGCGGTCTTCAGCTACGACTCCGCGAACCCGGCCGCCTTCGACCAGGCCGTCGCCGCCAATGTCACCGGAGCCGCGAAGACCCAGCTCACCGCGTTGTTCGAGCAGGTCAGGAAGAGCCCGCAGCCGGTGCGCCTGAGCACGCGCGTGGTGCGGGCCGCGGCACTGGAGCTCACCGGCGGCCGCGTCCGGGAGCTCGCCGTGCTGGAGCAGGTCAACGGCACCGCGAAGGGCCTGGCCACGGCCGCGTTCACCGCGCTGGGGGACGGCGGGCGCTGGCGGATCTCCGACATCGCGGTCGACCCGGCCCAGCCGCCGCCCGCACCACACCCGGACGACGGGAGCCCGGCGGGGGTGCGCGACTCGGCGCTGGCCGGGGCCCGCGCGATCGCCGGCGCGCTGTTCACGACCGACAGCGGCGACCCCGAAGGCAGCTACGCCCGGGCGGAAGCGGTCGCGGCCGAGCCGTTGCTGAGCGACTACCGCGCGAAGAAGGCCGGCTACGTCGAGGCGATCCGGCGCAGCGGGACGAAGGTGGCGCTCGGCCCGGATCCGATGGCCGGGGCGACCGCGCTGCCCGACGGCGGGGCGAGCGTCCTGTTCTTCACGACGCTGCAGGTCACCGACGCGGCAGGCAAGGTGACCAGCCGCCCCTTCACGACCGAACTCGACGTCGTCCGCGAAGGGGCGGGCTGGCGGGTGACCGGCGTGCGGCCGGTCACCGTGGCCTAGCTCAGCGGCCCTGGTTCGCCACCGCGGCCGCGGCTTCCTCGGCGGCGGCCGGGTCGAGGTACTCGCCGCCCGGCTTCACCGGCCGCAGGTCCTCGGTGAGCTCGTAGCGCAGCGGGATGCCCGTCGGGATGTTCAGCCCCGCGATGTCGGCGTCGGAGATGCCGTCGAGGTGCTTGACCAGTGCGCGCAGCGAGTTGCCGTGCGCGGCGACCAGCACCGTCTTGCCCGCGCGCAGGTCCGACACGATCTCGGACTCCCAGTACGGCAGCAGCCGCTCGACGACGTCCTTCAGGCACTCGGTCAGCGGGGCCCGGTCGCCGAGGCCGGCGTACCGGGCGTCGCCCGCCTGGCTCCACTCGTCCTTCGGGTCGATCGCCGGCGGCGGGGTGTCGTACGAGCGGCGCCAGAGCATGAACTGCTCCTCGCCGAACTCGGTCAGGGTCTGCTTCTTGTCCTTGCCCTGCAGCGCGCCGTAGTGCCGCTCGTTGAGGCGCCAGTCGCGCTTCACCGGGATCCAGTGCCGGTCGGCGGCGTCCAGCGCGATGTTCGCGGTGGAGATCGCCCGGCGCAGCAGCGAGGTGTGCACCACGTCCGGGAGCAGCCCGGCGTCGGCCAGCAGCTGACCGCCCTGGCGGGCTTCGCCCTCGCCCTGCTCCGACAGCGGTACGTCCACCCAGCCGGTGAACAGGTTTTCCGCGTTCCACGTGCTCTGCCCGTGCCGCAGCAGCACCAACGTCCCAATCTCGGCCATGCCCCACAGCCTGCCAGAACGCACCACGCAACCGAGTGGTGACCTTCGCCAACCCGACTGTCCTACTTAGAGTGTGTTACCCCGGAGTAACAGATCACTCTTCGACAAGTCCGCCCGCCAACAACGCGCAAAAATCCGACCGAGGACTGCACACTGTTATCGACATTTGCGAAATTCACTCGAACGGGCTAGCCAGTAGCCTTGTGATTACCCGGCGGGATCTGACAGGTTGACTACGTCCCGAGCGGCCGGATTCCACGCACTCCCCGGCCGGGTTCGGGCATCGACCGCGGCTCGTCTCCCCCCTGCCGAGCCGCGG
>NZ_MUMI01000348.1 GCF_002155975.1 Amycolatopsis kentuckyensis | reverse complement strand
ACCCGCAACCCACGTGATCAGACCCGGAACTCGCGTGATTGGGGGCGGAACTCGCGAGTTCGGGGCTCAATCACGCGAGTCACGGCTTCAATCACGCGAGTTCCGGGCTCGATCACGCGGATTCGGGGTTCGATCACGCGGGTCCGGGCTCAATCACGCGAGTTCCGGGTTCGATCACGCGGGTGGCGGGTTCAGTCGCGTGGGTTGCGGGCCGGGTCGTGGGGCGTGATCCAGGTCTCGCCGAGGGGGGTTGTCGTTGCTTCGCCGTTGGTGAGGTCGGCGAGCCAGCCGGCGAAGGCCTCCCCCTCGCCGGGGGCGAGGCCGACCTCGAAGTGGGCCAGCTCGTCGAAGCGGGTTGCGTGGAGGAGGTGCGGCGACGCGCGCAGGTCGTTCTCCAGCCGGCCCGCGCGGTCGTAGCTCACCGCCACCTCGACCAGGCTGAGACGCCGGTGTTCTAGTACACCAACAACTTCCACAGCGTCCGAAACGGACTGACCGTACGCGCGGATCAACCCACCCGCCCCCAGCAGGACGCCGCCGAAGTACCGCGTCACCACGGCGACCGTGTCGGTCAGCTCGCGGCGGCGCAGCACTTCCAGCATCGGCGTGCCCGCGGTGCCCGCCGGCTCACCGTCGTCACTGGACCGCCGGGTTCGCCCATCCGGCCCCAAAACGAAGGCGTGACAGTGGTGTCGCGCCCCCGGATCCGCGCGCCGGCGGGCCGCGATGAACTCGCGCGCGGCCTCTTCCGACGTCACCGGAGCGAGCGCGCAGAGGAACCGGGAGCGCTTGATCTCGATCTCGTGGACGCCCTCGCGAGCCACGGAGAGATAACGATCAGTCATCGGGCCAGTCCGCCATGCACCCAGCTTCCCACCTCGACCCGGGGGTCCGACAGCCGCCCTGGACCACTTCGGACGGACGTTTCCGCAGGTCAACGGCATAATGGCCCGCTCTGCGGGAGATCCAGCCCGGCATATGGGACTACCCCCGGGGTCGTCAACGCAAGCGTGGCATTTCCCACCCGGGCGCAACGACGTATGTCGATAACAGCGAATTCACACTATCGTCATAAGACCCGGCGAACCCGGGAGTAACACCGCGCGCTCCGGACGGCCCCCACCACAGTGGCCGGCTTGTGCGCGCTCGCAGCACCCGACATGTTCGGCTGCCCAGTGTTGTGCGGCCTCCCAGATGACCGCTTTTCCGGGCTCGCAGCCCGGCCGATCCTTCGCGGCATCTTGCACTGTTCACACGAACAACGCCGAAAACAGCAACTGTTCTCGACTGACCATCGCGGTCCCGGACCACTTCGTTAACCGGTTCAGCTCGAACCACCCGATGGAGTGAGTACCGGTCGCGCCAACGCCTTGGGAGGCGGCCAGCCGTGACCCACCGTGCCAGTTCCCTGCCCCCGTCCGGGGAGCAGCTCAGCAACGCCGAGGCCCAGGGCCTCTACCGGAGCGACTACGAACACGACGCCTGCGGTGTCGCCTTCGTCGCCGACCTGACCGGGCGCCGAGATCATGCGATCGTCGCCAAGGCCCTGGTCGCGTTGCGCAATCTGGAACACCGCGGGGCTCGTGGCGCCGAACCGGACACCGGCGACGGCGCCGGCCTGCTGATCCAGATCCCGGACGAGTTCTACCGCGCCGTAGTCGACTTCGATCTTCCCGAACCGGGCACCTACGCGGTCGGCACGGCTTTCCTGCCGCAGGACGAAAAGCGCCGCGGCCGGGCCATGACGACCATCGAGCGCATCGCCGCCGAGGAGGACATGCGCGTCCTCGGCTGGCGCGAGCTGCCGGTGCACACCGAGCACTGCGGGCCGACCGCGGCCGAGACCATGCCGCACTTCACGCAGCTGTTCCTCGCCGCGCGCCGCCCGAAACCGGAACATTCGGACCCGCTGCACATCGAGCGCAGCGCGTTCTGCGTCCGCAAGCGCGCGGAGCACGAGCTCGTCGAGGACGACGTGTACTTCCCGTCGCTGTCCTCGCGCACGATCGTCTACAAAGGAATGCTCACCGAGCCGCAGGTCGAGCGCTTCTTCGCCGACCTCACCGACGAGCGCGTCACCAGCGCCATCGGCCTGGTGCACTCCCGCTTCTCCACCAACACGTTCCCGTCGTGGCCCCTGGCCCACCCGTACCGGTACGTGGCGCACAACGGCGAGATCAACACGTTGCGCGGCAACCGCAACTGGATGGACGCCCGCGAGGCGCTCCTCGAAACCGACCTGATCCCGGGCGACCTCAAGCGGATCTACCCGGTGATCACCCGCGGCGCCAGCGACTCGGCGAGCTTCGACGAGGTCCTGGAGCTGCTCCACCTCGGCGGCCGCTCGCTGCCCCACGCCGTCCTGATGATGATCCCGGAGGCCTGGGAGAACCACCAGGAAATGGACCCCGCGCGGCGCGCGTTCTACGAGTTCCACTCGACGCTGATGGAACCGTGGGACGGCCCGGCGCTGGTCGCCTTCACCGACGGCAGCCAGATCGGGGCGGTGCTCGATCGCAACGGCCTGCGCCCCGGCCGCTACTGGGTGACCGACGACGGCCTGGTCGTGCTCGCCTCCGAAGTCGGCGTGCTCGACATCGACCCGGCGACGATCGTCCGGAAGGGACGCCTCGAGCCCGGCCGGATGTTCCTCGTGGACACCGTCGAAGGCCGGATCATCGAGGACGAAGAGGTCAAGACCGAACTGGCCACCGCCCACCCGTACGACGAGTGGGTCGACGCCGGTCTCGTGCACCTCGAAGACCTGCCCGAGCGCGACCGCGAGGTCCCGCTGCACGCCGCCCTCGTCCGCCGTCAGCAGGCGTTCGGCTACACCGAGGAAGAGCTCGAAGCCATCCTCGAGCCGATGGCCCGCACCGGCGCGGAGCCGATCGGCTCGATGGGCAACGACTCGCCGCTCGCTCCCCTTTCGAGCCGGCCGCGGCTGATCTTCGACTACTTCATCCAGCTGTTCGCGCAGGTCACGAACCCGCCGCTGGACGCCATCCGCGAGGAGCTCGTCACCGCGCTCGGCACCCAGATCGGCTCCGAGCCGAACCTGCTGGTCGGCGACGCGTCGTCGT
>NZ_MUMI01000347.1 GCF_002155975.1 Amycolatopsis kentuckyensis | reverse complement strand
ACTTCTCCCCGGTCACCCGGCAGTTCATCGGGGTGACCGGGGAGAAGTAGATGGCCTGCGACTGGTTCTCGCCGTCCTCGGTTCGCGAGTCGAGGAACAGCCCGTCTCCGTCGGGGGCGAGGATTCCGCCGACCATCCCGGTCGCGCTGTGCAGCAGCAGCCCCGTCCGCGTGCCCGGGGCGTAGGCGGGCGTGGCTTCCGGGTCCGACAGCGTCACGGTCGTCTCGGTGGTCTCGCAGAACATCGGCTTGCCGGCGGCGGTCGCCGCGACCACCGAGTCCGCATCGAAGACCTCCGTGAACAGGGGGACCCAGTCCTGGCGCGGGGGCACCCGGTCCTTCTTTCCCGCCGCCTGCACCGCGGCCCAGCAGCGGTCCAGCGACGAGGTCGCCACCTCCGCGTCGAGGGTCAGCGGATGGCGGAAATCCTGACCCGGCGGCGGTGTCGGCGCGGGACCGGCCACGGGCTGCTGCCGGATCACCTGCGTCGCGACGACCGCGCCCGCGGCCAGCACCACGACGGCCGCCGCGGCGGCGATGTACCAGACCCGCGCCGGACGGCGCTTTCCGAGGCCCTGGCGCAGCTCGGCCCGCAACCGCGCCCGGACGTCGTCGGGCAGCTCGCGCCTGGGCGGCAGATCGAGGTCGTCGCTCATTTCTCCTCCAGCAGCGTGCGCAGCCGGGCGCGGGCCCGGGACAGGTGGGCGCGGACGGTGACTTCGGCGACGGCCAGCAGCGCCGCGGCGTCGGCCGCGTTCAGGTCGCCGAGTAGGCACAGCTCGACGACCTCCCGCTGCGCCTTCGGCAGCGTCCGGACGGCGTCGACGATCACGCGCAGCCGCCGCTCGCCGTCGAGCCGCTCGGCCACCGCGTCGGCGTGGTCGGACACGACCGGCGGGTCCGGCAGCTTCCGCAGCAGCCGCAGCCGCCTTCGCGCGCCGCGGTGCTCGTCGCGGGCCGCGTTGCCGGCGACGGTGTAGAGCCACGGCAGCGCGCTGTCGCGCACCAGCCTCACGTCGGCGCGGCGGCGCCAGGCGGTGAGGAAGGTGTTCGACGTCAGGTCTTCGGCGGCGCTCCACGAGCCGGTCAACCGGTAGGCGTGGTTCCAGACGGCCTGCACATGGCGTTCGAAGAGCTCGCCGAAGGCCGTTTCGTCGCCTTCGGCCGCCCGGTCCCACAGTGCTCGGTCGTCCTCTGCCCGGTCACCCACCGGCGCCCCCGTAGCTTGGCTGGTCACGCCTCTCAATGGCCGGCACCGGCCCGGACGTTGCGTGAACCGGACGCGCAGTAGGTGGTTTATCCGGTGCCGGCTCGGCCTTCGGGCTCGATCGCGAACTGCGTGCCTTCGAAGCGGAGCTCTTCGTGCTCACCGCCCTCGAAAACCGCCTTGTCATCGAAGACCGCGTGGAAGAAGTTCAGCCGCCCGGTCGACCGGGTGTCCGCGAACCGGGCGATCCACCGGAACCTCGCCCACGAAAACACCGCACCACCGGTGAACGAAGAGCCGTCGAAGTTCGCGAGCGCCGAGAACTCCGCCCCGAAGAACCAGCTCGTCGCCGCGAACGTCGCGGTGACGTGAGTTGCACCGAGGAATCGTGCGTAGCTGAAATCTGCCGCAGCGATCTCAGCATTTTCGAGCATGAAGTCGACCAGCGTCGCGTGCCGGAGGTCCAGGGACACGCCCGGCCAGAGGCGTTCGTCATCTCGGCGCAGATGCGTCGCGAGTATCTGTTGAGCGGCCAGCCTGACCTGCAGCTCCGCCGCATCGAACGAAGGTGCGCCGAGCTCGGTGCGGCCGGCCGCGAGGCCTTCGGCGAGCTCCTTGCGACCGGCCGCAGCCAGGTAGCTGCCTCGCAGCCCCTCTTCCGGGCCGTCGAAGGGCATCCGCAGGTAGGCGCACAGCACGTTGACGATCGTCTGGCGCTGCTTCGGGTTGTCCTGCCCGAGCCGCTCGAGCGCGTACAGCCCGCCGAGCCGCACCGGGGCCTTTTCGTTGCCGAGCTGCTCGACGGCTTTCGTGTACAGCTCGGTGACGCGCCGCTCCTCCAGGTCCCGCTCGGTCACGGCCGCGACGCGGGTCGTCTCGGCCAGCTGCAGTTCGAGCGTGCGCTGGCGGCGCGTCGCGAGCCACAGCGCGAACACGCCGCCCGCACCCGCGCCGATGCCGAACGCCGTCTTGACCGCGTCGATCCGGGCCGGTGCCTCCGGCCGCCCGGACCAGGCCAGGAACAGCCACAGCAGCCCCCCGGTGACGGCCGCGACCGCGACGGCGATCACGGCGATCCACCGCCACTTCAGGACCGGCACCGGCTCAGACGGCGCCGTACTGGCGGTCGCCCGCGTCGCCGAGGCCCGGGACGATGAAGCCCGAGTCGTTGAGGCGCTCGTCGATGCTCGCCGTGACCACCCGGACCGGCAGGCCGGTCTTCTCCAGGTGCGCCAGGCCTTCCGGGGCCGCCAGCGCGCAGATCGCCGTGACGTCGTCGGCGCCGCGGTCGGTGAGCAGCCGGATCGTGTACTCCATCGAACCGCCGGTGGCGAGCATCGGGTCGAGCACCATGACCGGCCGGTCGGCGAGCGATTCCGGCAGCGACTCCAGGTACGGCGTCGGCTTCAGCGTCTCCTCGTCGCGCGCCAGGCCGACGAAGCCCATCTGCGCGTCCGGGATCAGCTTGTGCGCCTGGTCGGCCATGCCCAGCCCGGCCCGCAGGACCGGCACCAGCAGCGGCGGCTTCGCCAGCTTGTAGCCGTCGGTGCGGGCCACCGGCGTGTGGATCTTCTCGATCTTCACCGGCACGCTGCGCGTGGCTTCGTAGACCAGCATGACGGTCAGCTCGTGCAGCGCGGCCCGGAACGCGGCGCTGTCGGTGCGCGCGTCGCGCATCGTGGAGAGCCGGGCCTTCGCGAGGGGGTGATCGACGACGTGCACATCCATGCGGGTCAATCTAGCTGTTTCGCGAAGCTCTTCACCCAGCCGCGCTGCCAGGGCGTTTCGACGGCTCGCTCGTGGTAATTCGCCCGTACCCAGGCGACGGCTTCGTCGGCCCGGACGCCGGAGAGGATCGCCAGGCAGGCCAGCACCGTGCCGGTCCGCCCCGCGCCGCCGTAACAGGCGACTTCGACGGTCTCGGTCTTCGCCCGTTCGTGGAGGGCCTTGATCTTCCGGCGCGCTTCCGCGGGGTCGGTGGGCAGCAGGAAATCCGGCCAGGTGACCCATTCGTGCGGCCAGCTGATACCCCCGCCGTGCTTGCGCCGCAGCCGGCTCGTCCCCAGGTAGAGCCCGAAATCCGGAGCGGGTTCGGCGGGCCGCGGGCGCCCCAGGCCGCGACCGCGGACCTGGACGCCGTCCGGGAATTCGACAGTCTTGGATCCCATCCGCCCAGTGTCCTCCGGAAGATGGACACGCAGGGTGGTTTTCGCCGATAAGCTCCGCCGGGTGAGCGAACTGACGCCCGACCAGATGCGGGCTTCCGACGCGGACCGCGAACGTGTCGCCCAGGTGCTGCACAACGCCCTCGCGGAGGGGCGCATCACGGTGAACGAGCTGGAAGAACGGCTCACGACGGTCTACGCGGCGAAAACGCTCGGCGAGCTGAAGCCGGTGACGGCGGACCTGCCGGTGGCGTCGGCGGCCGTCGAACCGGCCGCGACGCGGGCGCTCGGCCACCCGGACCAGCGCATCGGCGGCCACCCGGGCTCCCCGGTGTCGATCGGCGTCCTGTCGGGCGCGGTCCGCAAGGGCAGCTGGGTCCTGCCCCCGCAGCACAACAGCTTCGCGTTCTGGGGCGGCGCGGAGATCGACCTCCGGCAGGCGCGCTTCGCGGACCGGCACTGCACGATCACCGCGGTGGCGATCATGGGCGGCATCCAGATCACGGTCCCGGACGACATCAACGTGGACGTCACGGGCCTGGGGTTGATGGGCGGGTTCGTGCTGGAGGACAAGTCGGGCGCGCCGCCCGCGCCGCCGACGGCACCGACGGTGAAGATCAACGGGCTGGCGTTCTGGGGCGGGGTGGTCGTGTACCGGAAGCCGGCGAAGCGGGCCGAGCCGCCGCAAATCGAGTCCTGACGGGCCGCCGGGGCGCTAGCGTGGCGTCATGCGCGCTTTCACCCGGATCGTCACGGCGGGCCTGATCGCCTCGGCCGCCGTCCTGACCGCCGTCCCCGCCTCCGCGTCGACCCCGCCCGGCTGGTGCAAGGGCGCGGGGCCCTGCACCGCGCCGGCCCCGGTGGCCGCCACGCCCGACGGCTGGTGCCTGCTGCCCGGCTCGGACATCTGCCGTCGCTATTGACACTCACCGCCTGAAGCGTCACACCGGGTGACCCACCTCCGGACCCCGCGCCCTGTCGGACCCGCCGCCTAGACTCAGGCGCATGACAGCCACGACCAGCACGTCAGCGGCGCCGGCCACCCCGGCACCGCTGGTGGACGCGACTCGCGACGACGCGAGCCTGCGCCGCTTCCTGCTCGGGCTGCCCGGTGTCGACCAGGTCGGCGTCGAGCAGCGCGCGGCGGGCCTCGGCACGCGCAGCATCAAGAAGGACGCCAAGCGGTGGGCCATCGACACCGCCATCTCCATGGTCGACCTGACCACCCTGGAAGGCGCCGACACCCAGGGCAAGGTCCGGGCGCTGGCCGCGAAGGCCGTGCGCCCCGACCCGGAACGCCAGGACACCCCGCGCGTCGCCGCCGTCTGCGTGTACCCGGACATGGTCGCCACCGCCGTCGAAGCGCTCCAGGGCAGCGGCGTGCACGTCGCGAGCGTCGCCACCGGCTTCCCCGCCGGGCGCACTTCGCGGGAGATCAAGCTGGCCGACACCAAGATCGCCGTCGACGCGGGCGCGCACGAAGTCGACATGGTGATCGACCGCGGCGCCTTCCTCGAGGGCCGCTACATGGCCGTCTTCGAAGAGATCCAGGCCGTCAAGCAGGCCTGCGGTGACGCGCACCTGAAGGTCATCCTCGAGACCGGCGAGCTGGCGACCTACGACAACGTGCGGCGCGCGTCGTGGCTGGCGCTGCTGGCCGGCGGCGACTTCATCAAGACCTCCACCGGCAAGGTCTCCCCCGCCGCGACGCTGCCGGTCACGCACATCATGCTGCAGGCGGTCCACGACTGGCACGTGCAGACCGGCGAGCTGCGCGGCGTCAAGCCCGCGGGCGGCATCCGGACCACGAAGGACGCGATCAAGTACCTGGTCGCCGTGCACGAGGTCGCCGGCGAGCCGTGGCTGACCCCGGACCTGTTCCGCTTCGGCGCGTCCAGCCTGCTCAACGACCTGCTGCTGCAGCGCCGCACCCAGGTGGACGGCCACTACAGCGGCCCCGACTACGTGACGGTGGACTGATGCCTGTTTTCGAGTACGCACCGGCGCCGGAAACCCGCGCCATCGCGAACCTGAAGGACTCCTACAAGCCGTTCGTCAACGGCGAGTTCGTCGACGGCTCGGGTGAGCCGCTCAAGACGATCAACCCGGCCACCGAAGAGGTCCTGGCCGAGGTCGGCACGGCGTCGAAGTCCGATGTGGACATCGCCGTCAAGGCCGCGCGCAAGGCGTACACGAGTGTCTGGTCGAAGATGCCGGGCACCGAGCGCGCGAAGTACCTCTTCCGCATCGCGCGGCTGATCCAGGAGCGTTCGCGCGAGCTCGCCGTGCTGGAGAGCCTGGACAACGGCAAGCCGATCAAGGAGTCGCGCGACTCCGACGTCCCGACGGCGGCGGCGCACTTCTTCTACCACGCGGGCTGGGCGGACAAGCTGGAGTACGCGGGCTACGGACCTTCGCCGCGTCCGCTGGGCGTCGCGGGCCAGATCATCCCGTGGAACTTCCCGCTGCTGATGCTGGCCTGGAAGATCGCCCCGGCGCTGGCCACCGGCAACACCGTGGTGCTCAAGCCGGCCGAGACGACGCCGCTGACCGCGCTCGTGTTCGCGGAGATCTGCCAGCAGGCGGAGCTGCCGCCGGGCGTGGTGAACATCCTGCCGGGCGCGGGCGACATCGGTGCGTCCATCGTGGAGCACGGCGACGTCGACAAGATCGCCTTCACCGGCTCGACCGAGGTCGGCAAGGCGATCCAGCGCCAGGTCGCGGGCACCGCGAAGAAGCTGACCCTCGAACTGGGCGGCAAGGCGGCGAACATCGTCTTCGAAGACGCGCCGCTCGACCAGGCCGTCGAAGGCATCGTCAACGGCATCTTCTTCAACCAGGGCCACGTCTGCTGCGCCGGCTCGCGGCTGCTGGTGCAGGAATCCATCGCCGAAGAGGTGCTGGAGAAGCTGCGCTACCGCGTCTCGACGCTGCGCATCGGCGACCCCCTGGACAAGAACACCGACATCGGCGCGATCAACTCGGCCGAGCAGCTCGCCAAGATTCGCGGGCTCGTCGAGTCCGGTGACGCCGAGGGCGCGCAGCGCTGGACCAGCCCCTGCCCGGTCCCGGACCGCGGGTTCTTCTTCGCCCCGACGGTGTTCGCGAACGTCCACCAGTCGATGCGGATCGCGCGTGAGGAGATCTTCGGCCCGGTTCTGTCGGTGCTGACGTTCCGCACGCCGGACGAGGCCGTCGCGAAGGCGAACAACACGCCGTACGGGCTTTCGGCGGGCATCTGGACCGAAAAGGGCTCCCGGATCCTGTGGATGGCGAACCAGCTGCGCGCCGGCGTGGTCTGGGCCAACACCTTCAACCGCTTCGACCCCGCCGCCCCGTTCGGCGGCTACCAGGAATCCGGCTTCGGGCGCGAAGGCGGCCGCACCGGGCTGGAGGCGTACCTGAATGTCTGACCGAATCTCCGTCGCCAAGACGTACAAGCTGTACATCGGCGGCAAGTTCCCGCGTTCGGAGTCCGGCCGGGTGTACCCGGTGACGGACGCGAAGGGCAAGTTCCTGGCGAACGCGGCCCACGCGTCCCGCAAGGACGTCCGCGACGCGGTGGTGGCGGCCCGCAAGGCGTTCCCGGGCTGGGCCGCCGCCACGGCCTACAACCGCGGCCAGGTGCTCTACCGCGTGGCCGAGGTCCTGGAGGGCCGCCGGGACCAGTTCGCCGCCGAGGTCTCGGCGTCGGAAGGCGTCGGCGGGAAGAAGGCCGAGTCCATTGTGGACGCGGCGATCGACCGCTGGGTCTGGTACGCGGGCTGGACGGACAAGATCGCCACGGTCCTCGGCGCGGCGAACCCGGTGGCGGGCCCGTACTTCTCGTTCACGGTCCCGGAGCCGACGGGCGTGGTGGGCGTCCTGGCGCCGCAGCAGTCGTCGCTGCTGGGCCTGGTCGAGGTCCTGGCCCCGGTCCTGGCCACCGGCTCGACAGCGGTGGTGGTCTCCAGCGCGGAGCGGCCGCTGCCGGCGATCACGCTGTCGGAGGTCCTGGCGACCTCGGACGTCCCCGGCGGAGTGGCGAACATCCTCACCGGGCGGGCGGCGGAACTGGGCCCGTGGCTGGCTTCGCACGGCGACGTCAACGCGCTGGACCCGACGGGAGCGGCCCCGGCGGACCGTCCGGGCCTGGCACGCGAAGCGGCGAACACGGTGAAGCGGGTGCTGACGGTCCCGGACGCGGAACCGGACTGGACGGCAGCACCGGACATCACCCGCCTGCGGCGGTACTTGGAGGCGAAGACGGTCTGGCACCCGCTGGGCGTCTGAGTGCCGACGGCGGAGGCCACTGACCGGTGGTCTCCGCCGCCTTCCCCGCCGTTCGGCTGACGTCGACTTCCATCACCGGTACAGTCCCTCCCGGGTACGGAGCGTGACGCATCGGGGAGGGTGCAGGTGCCGGACGACGAAGAGTGGGCGTTCGAGGCGGAGGAGACGCGGTCGTGACGGTGACCGTCTCGCCCGACGAAGCGCCGGCACGGCGCGCCCGCGACCAGTGGGAACGGACGAACACCACGACCATGTCGCACTCCGGCGGCTGGCGGGTCAACTAGCCGTGGACGACTACCTCATCGACCCGCGGGCCTACGTCTGGCTCCCGCCCCGCCTCGCCGCCAAGCTGAAAGGCACCCTGCCGCTCCTCGGCGGCGTCACCACCGTCGTCGCGCTGGCCATGTGCGTTGCCGTGCCGGTGCTGGGGTACACCCTGCCGACCAGCCACAATGCCGCCAACGGCATTCCCGTCATCTTCGGCGTGTTCAGCGCCGTCATGCTGCTCATGTCCGGCATCGCGCTGCTGTTCGCCCCGGCCTGGGTCGAGGTCGGGCACCACCCGGGCGGGACCGGCCACATCCTGCGGCTCCGGCCCGCGTCCGTGTCCATCGGCCCGCTCTGCGGCGGAGCCGTGTCGATCGTCGGGTGGCCCCTGTTCTACCTCTTCTACGCGGCGCCGCTGACCTGGTCCGACCCCGGCCCGGACAATCCGCACGGGTTCGTCCAGATCACCTTCGGCATCTTCGTCTTCATGGTCATGCCGGTGATCGCCTTCGCGCTCGGGGTCGTCGACGTCGTCGTCGGGCTGCCTGCGCTGCGGCCCTCGCCGCGGACCCTCCAGCGGTACGCCCGCTAGCTCATCGTCACCGAGAAGTCCGACAGCGTGAACCGCGCCTTGCCGCCGCCGGTCGAGCAGAACTCGATGCCGTAGCCGATCTGGTTCACCGTCGGGTTGGGCGGGATCAGGCCCTTGCCGATCGCCCAGGCGATCATCGCCTTCAGGTCCACACTGCCCGAATACTGCGTCGACCGGGACACGAACGCCACGTACCCCTCGTCTTCCGCCCAGACGTCGTACGTGAAGCCGCCCGCCGTGTACGTCGTCAGCTTTTCGCCCGCCGGGACCTGCTTGTGGTTCTCCGTCCAGACCATCAGCTCGCTGACGCCGGCGCCGTTGCCCACGCCGTTCAGCCACAGGTCGTACGCCACGTCGTAGATGCCCGTGCCCGGGCCGCGGCCGGCGAACGTCGATCTGATCACCGAATAGTCGTTGAACGGTTTCCCGTCCTGATTGTTGATGTCCTTGTGCACGTTCGGATAGGTTTTCACCGACGTCGAATCGGGTTGGGTGGAATCGACGTACCAGTTGTCGTACGCGCACGCCCGCAGCGTTTCCGGGCCCGCTTCCCCGGCGTTCCACATGTTGTTGTGGACGTAGTAGCCGCCGTCCGTCCAGCCGCCGTCGGGGTCGCTGGTCGTGAACTCGGGGGTGCGGCAGTTGCGGACCGGCGTGGTCGACGGCGGTGTCGGAGTCGGCGGAGGCGCAGGTCGGGACGTCGAAGGCGCCGGCGATGAAGACGAGGTCGCGGCCGCCGCCGAGGAGGACGCAGGCACCGGAGCGGGTAGCGAGGCCGGCGCGGCCGCCACGCCGTCGACGGGCGTGCCGCCGCACCCGGCGATCACCGGAAAGGAAATCGCCAACCACACGGCCAGCGTTCTTCGTCGCATTTTCCCGCCCGCAGCTGCAATTCCGGCAGAACGAGGCGGAACCCTAACACGGAAACCCGGGAAATCAGTCGGGGTCGAGGTCCCCGGACGTGATCGGCCGGCCCGGCAGCGGGGAACCCGGCCGCGCGCTGAGGCCGTCGATCATGATGCCGACACAGCGGCGCGCCGCCATCTCCGCGACGTCCGGCGACTTCGCGCGCATCTGCCGCAGCAGCGTCGCCAGCAGGATCGCGATGTCGCCGGACCCGACGTCCTCACGGAGCTTGCCCTCGGCCTTCGCCCCGTCGACCAAGCCGTCGAGGACCACCAGGATCTCGTCGCGCAGCCGGCGGACCTCCGGGTCGTTCTTCATGATCACCAGCGCCCGGTGCGACACCATGGCGAGCTGCACGCTCAGCTGCAGCGCCACCGACTGCCGCAGCAGCCGCTCCAGCGCCCGCCACGACGACCTCTCCTCGGCGGCGATCGCGCGGGCGTCGATCAGCACCCGCTCGAAGTTGTCCATCGCGACCGCGCGGACCAGCGCGTCGCGGTCCGGGAAGCGGCGGTAGAGCGTGCCGACGCCGACGCCGGCCGCACGGGCGATCTCCTCCATCGGCACCTCGGGACCGGAAACGGCGAAGATGCTCTTCGCGGCGGCCAGGATCTGGTCGCGGTTGCGCCGCGCGTCGGCCCGCAGGGTGGTCTCGGGGTCTGCCGTCATGCCGTTTCGCCTTCCGCTGAATCGCGCGGGCTGATTCTCGCACGGCCAACGGGCCACCCACTCCCTCCTCGATCGGGTAGCCGGCACCTAGTGGACGACTTCCTTCCGCTTCGGTACCTTGGACAGAGAACCGGAATGTAATCCTCCGCATACTTTCCGTCCGATTTAGGGGGTCCGAAATGACTGATTTGGCCGAGCCCGCAACCCGGGACGAGACCTTCCCGCTGGCCCGCACCTGCCCCTTCGCGCCGCCGCCGGCGTACGAGAAGCTGCGCGAGGCGGGGCCGGTCCACCGCGTCACGCTGCAGTCCGGCCAGGAGGCCTGGGCCGTCACGCGCCTCGAGGACGTCCGGACCGTGCTGAACGACCCGCGGTTCAGCTCCGACCGGTTCAACCCCGGCTTCCCGATCCTGACCCGGGAGGGACGTCCGCAGCGCCGCCGCTTCACCGCGTCGCTGATCAACATGGACCCCCCGGAGCACGGCGCCGCCCGCCGCGAGGTCGTCGGCGAGTTCACCGTCAAGCGCATGAAGGCGCTGCAGCCGCGGATCCAGCAGATCGTCGACGAGCACATCGACGCGATGCTGGCCGGCTCCAAGCCCGCGGACCTGGTCTCGGCGCTGTCCCTGCCGGTGCCGTCGCTGGTCATCTGCGAGCAGCTCGGCGTCCCGTACGCCGAGCACGAGTTCTTCCAGTCGCGCAGCTCCACCCTGCTGAACCGGGAAGTGACGCAGGAAGCGCGGATGCAGGCCGTCGAAGAGCTGCAGAACTACCTCGACGAGCTGGTCGCCGCGAAGGAGGCGAACCCGACCGACGACCTGCTCGGCCGCCAGGTCCTCAAGCAGCGCGAAGAGCACGGCGACGCCGACCACGACTCCCTGGTCTCGCTCGCCTTCCTGCTGCTCCTCGCCGGGCACGAGACGACGGCGAACATGATCTCGCTCGGCACCGTCGCGCTCCTGGAGAACCCGGACCAGCTGGCGATCATCAAGCAGGACCCCGGCAAGACCCTCGACGCCGTCGAGGAGCTGCTGCGGTACTTCACCATCGCCGAGTTCGCGACCTCGCGCGTGGCGACCGAGGACGTCGAGATCGGCGGGCAGGTCATCCGCGAGGGCGAGGGTGTGCTCGGCCTGAGCTACTCCGGCAACCGCGACGAAGCCGCGTTCGAGAACCCCGACGAGCTGGACATCGAGCGCGGCGCGCGCCACCACGTCGCCTTCGGCTTCGGCCCGCACCAGTGCCTCGGCCAGAACCTGGCCCGGATGGAACTCCAGATCGTCTTCGACACGCTGTTCCGCCGCATCCCGGACCTCAAGCTGGCCGCGCCGGTGGACCAGCTGCCGTTCAAGCACGACTCGTCGATCTTCGGCCTCTACTGCCTGCCTGTGACCTGGTGAGGGGGACGCCATGACCGCCGTTCACGAATTCCCGATGACCCGGACCTGCCCGTTCGCGCCGCCGCCCGCGTACGCCGAGATCCGCGAGGAGGATCCGGTCACGCGGGTGGGGCTGCCCGGCGGCAAGCAGGCCTGGGTGGTCAGCAGGCACGAGGACGTCCGGGCCGTGCTGAACGACCGGCGGTTCAGCGCCGACCGGCAGCACCCGGACTTCCCGCAGCTGGTGCCGGGATTCCGGCGGCCGGACGACGAGCGCACCATGATCACCATGGACGCGCCCGAGCACGGGCCGGCCCGCAAGGCCGTGCTCGGCGAGTTCACCGTGCGCCGGATGGAGGCGCTGCGGCCGCGGATCCAGGAGATCGTCGACGAGCGGATCGACGCGCTGCTGGCCGGCCCGAAGCCGGGCGACCTGGTCGAGACGCTGTCGCTGCCGGTGCCGTCGCTGGTCATCTGCGAGATGCTCGGCGTGCCGTACGCCGACCACGACTTCTTCCAGACCCACACGGCGAAGCTGATCAAGCGCGGCACGCCCCCGCAGGAGCGGCGGGCCGCGGTCGAGGCCGTGCGCGAGTACATGAGCGACCTCATCGCCGGCAAGGAGGACAACCCGCCGGACGACCTGCTCGGGCGGCAGATCGTCAAGCTGCGCGAAGAGGGCACCTACCGGCGGGCCTCGCTGGCCGCCACCGGGTTCCTGCTGCTGGTGGCCGGGCACGAGACGACGGCGAACATGATCTCGCTCGGCACCGTCGCGCTGCTGGAGAACCCCGGCCAGCTCGCGATCGTCAAGGACGACCCGGGCAAGACGCTCGACGCCGTCGAGGAGCTGCTGCGGTACTTCACCATCGTCGACGCCGCCACGGCGCGGCTGTGCGTCGAGGACGCCGAGGTCGGCGGGCAGCTGATCCGGGCCGGCGAAGGCGTGCTGGCGCTGGGCTACGCGGCCAACCGCGACGACACCGCGTTCGAAAACCCCGACGAACTGGACATCGAGCGCGGCGCGCGCCACCACGTCGCCTTCGGCTTCGGCCCGCACCAGTGCCTCGGCCAGAACCTCGCCCGGATGGAACTCCAGATTGTCTTCGACACGCTCTTCCGCCGGATTCCCGGCCTGAAGCTGGCCGCGCCGGTCGACGACCTGCCGTTCAAGGACGACGCGGCCATCTACGGCCTGTACCGGCTGCCGGTGACCTGGTAGAGACGAACTGCCAAACCACCACAGGAGAAGAGGACCATGAAGATCATCGCGGACACCGGCAAGTGCGTCGGCGCCGGTCAGTGCGTGCTCACCGAGCCGTCGCTGTTCGACCAGAGCGAGGAAGACGGCACGGTCATCGTGCTCGACGACCAGCCGCAAGGGGAGCTGGTCGACAAGGCCCGCGAAGCGGTGCACGTCTGCCCGAGCCAGGCCCTCTCCCTGCAGGAGTGACCCGCGTGAAGGCCACCTCGAGCGTCCTCGAGGTGGCCTTCGGCGTTATTTGACCGCGCCCATCGACAGGCCGCGGACCAGGTGGTTCTGCGCGATCCAGCCGACGATCATCACCGGCAGCGACGCCAGCAGCGCGGCGGCCGACAGCTGTGCCCAGTAGAGGCCCTCACTGGTGATGAAGCCGACCAGGAACACCGGGACCGTGCCGGCGCGGGCCGCGGTCAGGTTGACCGCGTAGAAGAACTCCGTCCAGGAGAAGATCACGCAGATCAGCGCGGTCGCCGCGATCCCGGGCGCGACCACCGGCATGATGATCTTGCGCAGCAGCGTCGGCAGGTTGGCGCCGTCGATCCGGCCCGCCTCGATCATCTCGTGCGGCACCTCGAGGAAGAACGACCGCATCATCCAGATGGCCAGCGGCAGGTTCATCGACGTGTACAGGATGACCAGCGCCCACACCGTGTCGAGCGGCTCGGTGTTCTGCGAGATCACGTACAGCGGGATGATCGCCGCCACGATCGGCAGCATCTTCGTCGAGAGGAAGAAGCCGAGCGCGTTCGACGTGCCCTTGACCGGCGCCAGCGACAGCGCGTACGCCGCCGGGACGCCGAAGAGCAGCACCAGGGCCGTGGACAGGATCGTGACGAACGCCGAGTTCGACAGGTACGGCAGGAACCCGCCGCCCAGGACGTTGCCGAGCTGCTCGAACGTCGGGGTGAAGAACAGCTTGGGCGGGTCCGTGTAGGCGTCCGCCTCCTGCTTGAACGCGGTGAGGATCATCCACAGCAGCGGGAAGACGAACAGGATCGCGATGATCCAGGTCGCGACGGTCAGCGACCCCTTGCCGTACTGCCTCTTGCGGGGAGCCACGGTCGTCATTTGATCCCTCCGCTCACCGAGAACGTGCGGAACATCAGGCGCAGCGCGAAGGTCGCCACGATCATCGTCAGGAGCACCACGATCACGCCCATCGCCGAGGACTGGCCGACGTCGAAGCCCTCGAACGCGCGCTGGTAGATGTAGTACGGCAGGTTGGTGCTCGCCGTGCCCGGCCCGCCCTGGGTCATCAGGAAGATCGCGTCGAAGCTGTTCACGATGTAGATCGCGCCCAGCAGGGTGGCCAGCTGCAGGAACCGGGACAGGTGCGGCAGCGTGATGGAGACGAACGTCCGCCACCGGCCCGCACCGTCCACATTGGCCGCTTCGAGGACGTCCTTGGCCTGGCTCTGCAGGCCGGCCAGGATCAGCAGCATCATGAACGGCGTCCACTGCCACACGATCTGGGCCATCACCGCGGCCAGCGGGAACTCCGAAAGCCAGTCGACGTCGGTGCCGAAGACGAAGTGCAGCAGCCCGTAGGTCGG
The DNA here is from genome assembly GCF_002155975.1 of Amycolatopsis kentuckyensis. Classification (GTDB taxonomy): domain Bacteria; phylum Actinomycetota; class Actinomycetes; order Mycobacteriales; family Pseudonocardiaceae; genus Amycolatopsis; species Amycolatopsis kentuckyensis. The sequence goes on along the minus strand of NZ_MUMI01000347.1, from coordinate 2,016 downwards.
GTCGAACACCGTCGTCTTCCACAGCAGCGCGCCGGCCGCCGGCAGGATGAGGAACGGCGTGATCAGCAGCGTCCGGACCACGCCGCGGCCGAGGAACTTGCGGTCGAGCAGGATGGCCAGGCCGAGGCCGAGCAGCAGCGCGACGAACACGCACACCACGGTCAGCACGACCGTGTTGAGCAGCGCGACCAGGAACGTCGTGTCGCTGAAGACGTCGACGTAGTTCTGGAGGCCGACGAAGTGCCGGGAGCCGGGCCGGACCAGGTTCCACGACTGGAACGAGTAGAACACGGTGAGCAGGAAGGGCAGCTGCGTCACCGCGATGACGAAGACCAGCGCGGGCAGCAGCGGCAGCCGCCGCTTGGCCGCCGTGCTCAGGCCGCGTTTCTCTTCGACCTTCGCCTTCGCCTGGGAAGTGGGGGTGGAAACGGAGAGCGTGGACATCACTGCACCGCCTTGTACGAGTCGCCCACGGTTTGCGCGTAGTCCTGGGACTGCTTCAGCGCGTCTTCGACGGATTGACGGCCGGCGATCGCGGCCGACAGCTGCTGGCTCACCCGGGTGCCCAGGTCCTGGAACTCGGGGATGCCGACGAACTGGATGCCGGGGTAGGGCACCGGGCTCGCCATGACTTTCTGCTGGTTCGCGTCCGCGATGCCGTCCAAAGTGGGCTTCGCGTAGGCCTTCGCCGCGTCGGCGTACTCGGGGATCGCGTAGGTCGACTGGCGGACGCCCGGCGGGACGCGGTTCCAGCCGTAGGTCTGCCCGACCTTCTGCACGTACGCCTTGTCGGTCATCCAGGCCATGAACTTCCAGGCCGCGTCCTTGTCCTTGGCGACCTTCGGGATGCCGAGCGCCCAGGTGTAGAGCCAGCCACTCGCCTGCGTCTTGACGACCGGCGCGGGCGCGTAGCCGGACTTGCCGACGATCTTGCTGCTGGCCGGGTCCTCGTTGGTGCCCGCCATGACCGTCGCGTCGTACCACATCGCCGCGTTGCCCTGCGTGTAGCGCGTGCCGCATTCGGAGAACCCGGCGCTGGAGGCGCCGACTTCGCCGTGCTCGCGGATGAGGTTGACGTAGAAGTTCGCGGCTTGCGTGAACTCCGGTGACGTCAGCTTGGCGTTCCAGTCCTTGTCGAACCACTGGGCACCGAAGGTGTTGGCCACGGTCGTGAAGGGCGCGAGGCTTTCGCCCCAGCCGGGCTTGCCGCGCAGGCAGATGCCCGCGACGCCCGCCGCCTTGTCGTCGAGCTTCGCGGCGAAGTCCGCGATCTGCGGCCAGGTCGGCTTGGCCGGCATGGTGAGCCCGGCCTTGTCGAACAGGTCCTTGCGGTAGGCCAGGAAGGACGACTCGCCGTAGAACGGCACCGCGTACATCTGGTTCTGGTAGGACAGCGACTGCTTGATGCTGGGGATGAAGTCGCCTTCGTCGTAGCCCGGCGTGGCCGCCATGTGCGGTTCGAGGTTCTCGAGCCAGCCGTTGGCCGCCCACTGCGGGGCTTCGTAGTTGCTGATCATGACGACGTCGAACTCGCCGCCCTCGGTGGCGGTCGACGCGGTGATCTTCGCGCGGGCCTGGTTTTCCGGCAGGGACACGAACTTCAGCCCGATGCCGGTGGCCTTCTCGAACTCCGGCGCGAGCGCGATGGCGTCCTTCATCTGCGGGTTGGACACGATGGCGATGACGAGCGTGCTGCTGCCGGTGCCGAGCGAGCCGGCGCCCGCGCAGCCGGTGGCCAGCAGCGACGTCGCCGCGAAGAGGGTGAGGAGCTTACGCACGGCCACCTCCGGGGAGGACTTGCACCTTGAGGCCCGCGCCGCTGCGCATCTTGGCCAGCGCCTCGGGGTACTGCTCCAGCGGCAGGGTGTCGGTGAGCAGCGCGTCCGTGTCGATCGCGCCGCTCGCCACCAGGTCGAGGGCGGCGCCGAAGCTGTGCAGCACGGCCATCGAGCCGACGACGGTGATTTCGTCGTTGTAGATGCGGAACGGCGAAAGCGCGACGCGGGCTTCGGCCGG
>NZ_MUMI01000346.1 GCF_002155975.1 Amycolatopsis kentuckyensis | reverse complement strand
TCACCCTGACGAAGGCCGCCGCGGGACCGCCGTGGCGGCCTTCGCCGCATCCGGGAGGAGGCGCGATGACCTGGTTCGCCGAGCACCGCGACGACGTCTCGATCGTCGCGGACGACGGCCGGAACCACTTGGCGCACCACGCCGACGTGCCCCGTGTGCTGGCCTCGACGATCAAGGTCGTCCACCTCCTCGCCTACACGACGGCGGTGGCCGGTGGGCTCGATCCGGCGGAACCGGTCCGGGTCGGCGACTGGGACGCACTCCACCCCTTCGAGGGAGACGGCCCCGTTGGCGCGGGCGCCCACCTGCGGGCCCTGACCTCGCTGGGGATCGACTGCGACGAGTTCGGCGTCGCCCGCGATCCCGAACAGGTCGTCCCGCTCGACGCGATCGCCACGGCGATGATCGCCGTCAGCGACAACGCGGCTCCCGACTACCTCCGGACCCGGCTCGGTGACGACACGCTGCGGGCCGCGGCGGCGAGCGGCGGCTGGCCGGAGCCGGATCTGCGCTGGTTCTGCGGCGAAACCCTGCGTTCCTTCTACCCCGGCGAACCGGACCTGACCGCGCGCTTCACCTCAGACCCCGCGTTCCGGCGGGAGGTCCTCGACCGCGTCCGCGGGGAGCCGATCTCCGGCGAAGCCGAGTGGGCGTGGACGCAGGGCACGGCGCGGGGCACGGCCGCGGAGCTGTTCGCCTTCCACCGCCACCTCGCCACCGCGGACTCCCCCGCTGCCGCCCACGCGCGCCGGATCCTCGGCGGCAGCGTGCGGTACAAGGGCGGTTCCCTGCCGCGCAGCCGCGGCTTCGGCCTGTCCACGGACGAGGCGGCCATCGCGATGTTCTACACCGGGACGGGTTTCCCCGACGTCCCGCTCGCGACGTTCGGCCTGGCGATCCTGTCCGACCTCCCGGCGTTCGCGGGGGACCTGGGCGTGCGGCTGTGACCCCGATGGGCCACGATCGAAGCATGCGAGTACTGATCGCCGGAGCGAGCGGCTTGATCGGGTCGGCGCTGGGCGAACGCCTGCGGCGCGAGGGCCACGAGGTCCGCCGGCTGGTGCGGCGGGAAGCGCGCGAAGGCGGCGAATTCCGCTGGGACCCGCCGTCGGGCACCATCGCGAGCGGCGCCTTCGAGGGCGTCGACGCGGTCGTGAACCTGGGCGGCCAGCGGCTGTTCCCCGGCCGGTGGAGCGCGATGCGCAAGCAGCAGCTCACCGACAGCCGGGTCGAGCCGACCGAGGTGCTCGCCGAAGCCGTGGCCGAACACGGTGTCGGCGTGCTCGTCAACGCGTCCGCCGTCGGGTACTACGGGAACTCCGGCGCGTCCACAGTGGACGAGACCGCGCCGCGCGGCGGCGGTTTCCTCGCCGAGCTGTGCGATGTGTGGGAAGCGGCGACGGCGGGTGCCGGGGACGCGCGGGTCGTGAAGATCCGGACGGGGCTGGTCCTGTCGGCGAAGGGCGGGCTGTACGGCACGCTGCGTCCGCTGTTCGCGCTGTGCCTGGGCGGGCGGCTCGGGAACGGCCGCCAGTACATGCCGTGGATCGCCCTCGAGGACGAGGTCGGCGCGATCGTCCACGTCCTGACGCACGACGACGTGGCGGGGCCGGTGAACCTGACCGGCCCGGCGCCGGTGACCAACGCCGAGTTCACCCGGACCGTCGGCCGCGTGCTGCACCGGCCCGCGCCGTGGTGGGTGCCGGGGATCGCGCTCAAGGCGGTGCTCGGCCAGGCCGGGGAGGAGATGGCGCTGTTCGGGCAGCGGGCCGTCCCGGCCGTGCTGGAGCGGTCCGGCTACGAGTTCCGCCACCGGACCCTGGACAGCGCGCTCGCCGCGGCATGACGGTCCCGCTCAAGCGCTGGCTCGTCGTCGGTTTCGCGCTGGCGGCGGCGTTCGTGGCGCTCGGCCTCGGCGTCGCGCGGCACCCGCTGACCCTCGACGCCCAGGTGGCGAACGCCCTCCACGGCGTCTACACGCAGCCGCTCGGACGGGTGGCCGAGATCGGCAGCGACATCCTCGGCCCGGTGCTCCCGTACGTGCTCGGCATGGCGCTGCTCGCCCTGGCGTTGCGGCACCGGCAGCACGTGGGGTTGTGCGTGCGGCTGGCCGTCGTGCTGGTGCTGTGCCGGCTGACCAGCCTGACGGCCAAGCCGGTTTTCCTGCGGGAACGCCCCCGCGACTACCCGGACCTGAGCTACCCGAGCGGGCACGTGGTTTCGGTGGCGAGCACGGGGTTCGTCCTGCTCCTGCTGTGCGCGTGGCTGTGGCCGCGGCTGCTGAAGCGGGTCGCGGCGGCGGTCGCGGTGGCGGTGGTGCTGTCGGCGGCGTGCCGCGTCGTGCTCGGCGTGCACTGGGTGACGGACACGATCGGCGCAGTGCTGGCGGTGACCGGTGTCGGGCTGCTCTCAGCGTGCGCCTTGCGGCTGCTTCCCCCGGGTGACGGGCGTAGCCTCGACGGGTGAGTTCTTCCCGCACTTCCTGCCGCGCCAGCACCGAGCCCGTCGACGTCCGTGAGCTCGGCACGATCGACTACACCGAAGCCTGGGAGCTCCAGCGCGGCTTCTTGACCGCCCGCGCGGACGGCACGGCGCCGGACACGATGCTCTTGCTGCAGCACCCGTCGGTGTACACGGCGGGCAAGCGCACGGAGGAGGCCGACCGCCCCACGGACGGAACCCCGGTGATCGACGTCGACCGAGGCGGCAAGATCACCTGGCACGGCCCGGGCCAGCTGGTCGGCTACCCGATCGTGAAGCTCGCGGACCCGATCGACGTGGTCCACTACGTCCGGCGCCTGGAGGAGGCCCTGATCCACGTGTGCGACCAGCTCGGCGTGACCAGCGGCCGCGTCGAGGGCCGCAGCGGGGTGTGGATCCCGGCGGACGAGCGCGGCATCGAGCGCAAGATCGCGGCAATCGGCATCCGCGTCCAGCGAGGCGTGACGATGCACGGCTTCGAGCTGAACTGCAACGCGGACCTGGCGGCGTTCGATTCGATCGTCCCGTGCGGCATCCGCGACGCGGGCGTGACGTCCCTGTCGTACGAGCTGCAGCGGGACGTCACGGTGGAGGCAGTGCTCCCCCTGGCCCGCGACGCGGTCTTGGCGGCCCTCGAAGGCGAGCTCCCGGTGAGCGAGGACCGCTGGCTGCCGCGCCCGGAGGCCCCTCAAGCTCCCGGCGTCACCTTCGCCCTGCAGAACTGAAAACAGTGAAGGCCACCTGTGGACAACAGGTGGCCTTCACTGTTTCGGGCCTCGGAACTGTCAGACCCCTCGGCTAGCGTGGAAAACGGGGGCTGCTCAGTCGCATCGCCGGCCACGCCGACAAGGGAGATTGCTCGCGCCGCCGGATCGAGCCACCCCGCCGCGGCGCCGGCCAGTGAGGAACGCCACCTGCCCGGCCGCGATGGCGCAGCCCGGCCCAGCAATCGCTCGGACCGGGCCACCCCGCTCGCCGCGGCAACTCGCGCCGCCGCGACAAACCTGCTCAGTCCAGCTGCGGCGCCACCTCGGCGGCGATCAGCTCGAGCTGGTCCAGGTCCGACAGATCCAGCAACTGCAGGTAGACCCGCGTGATCCCGGTCTTCTCCCGCCAGTGCCCGATCCGGTCGACGACCTCCGCGGGCGAGCCGGCCAGCCCGTTGGCCCGCAGCTCGTCGACGTCCCGCCCGATGACCGACGCTCGCTGGGCGACCTCCGCGTCGGAGCGGCCCACGCCGATGACCAGCGCCACCGAGCGCAGGATCTCCTTCGGGTCCCGCCCGATCTCCGCCGCCGCGGCCTCGACGCGGGCGAACTGGGCCGCCGCCGTGTCGGTGTCGGTGAACGGCAGGTTGAACTCGTCCGCGAACCGGGCGGCCAGCGCCGGCGTGCGCTTCTTGCCCCCGCCGCCGATGATCACCGGCGGTGCGGGCGACTGCGCCGGCTTCGGCAGGGCCGGCGACTCCGACAGCGTGTAGTGCTCGCCCTGGAACGAGTACGTCGAGCCCGCCGGCGTCTTCCACAGCCCGGTGATGATCTCGAGCTGCTCGGCGTAGCGGTCGAAGCGCTCCTTCAGCGGCGGCAGCGTCAGGCCGTACGCCTCGTGCTCGGCGTCGTACCAGCCGGCGCCGAGGCCGAACTCGACGCGGCCGCCGGACATCTGGTCGACCTGCGCCACCGAGATCGCCAGCGGCCCGGGGTGGCGGAAGGTCGCCGCGGTGACGAGCGTGCCCAGCCGGATCCGGCTGGTCTCCCTGGCCAGGCCGGCCAGGGTGATCCACGCGTCGGTCGGGCCGGGCAGGCCGTCGGCCGAGCCCATCCTCAGGTAGTGGTCGCTGCGGAAGAAGGCGTCGTACCCGGCGGCTTCGGTCGCCTTGGCGACGCGCAGCAGGTCGTCGTAGCTGGCCCCCTGCTGGGGCTCGGTGAAGATCCTCAAGTCCACGAAGATCAGCCTATAGAGACATCCGGCTCCGTGCGCCGCAGCCGTACCAGCATGCGGACGAGGACGTCCTCGATCTCGGCGCGGACCTTCTTCGGATCGGGCGAACTGGCGATTTCGGTCGCCGCGCTCGACAGGGCGCCGAACAGCAGGCGCGCGGTGACCTCGACCGGCACCGGCTCGACCTCGCCCGCGTCGATCAGGGACTGCAGGCCGGACCGCACGAGCCCGAAGCTGCACCGCTCCTCGGCCTCGCGCCAGCGCTCCCAGCCCATCACGACCGGCGCCTCGTGGATGGCGATCCGCTGGTAGGAGGGGTCGAGACAGGCGCGGAAGAACGCGTTGAGCCCGGCGAGCGCCCGCTCCCACGGCGTGCCCTCACCGGTCATGATCTTGTCGAGCCGGTCGTAGACGAGGCTTTCGACCTGGTCGAACGCGGCTTCGAACAGCGCCTGCTTGCCGCTGAAGTGGTGGTACAGCGCGCCCTTGGTGACCCGGGCCCGTTTGGCGACCTCGTCGAGCGAGGTTCCGGCGTACCCCCGTTTGGTGAACAGTTCGACCGCGCTGTCGACCAGCGCGGACCGCGTCGACTCGGAGTAGTCGAGTCGTCTGGACCTCATTGTCGCCACCTTCACAACTTTACGCCGGGAACCGCTCTCCATACTCATGGTATGTTCGGCGCGTCAGGTCCGTACCGGGAGTATGCCGCAGACCCGCGGTATGACCCGGGCCACGGAAGGGGAGCCCCACGATGAGCTGGACAGACTTCTACCGACGTCAGGAAATCCTCGAAGCGACCGTCCGCCTGGCCGCCCGGAACCCGGGCGAGCCGCTGCCGCTCGAGGAGGTGCCCGGTGCCGAAGAGCACTTCGGCACCGAGGAAAACGTCCTCACCGCCCTGCAGTACCAGTGGACGCGCACGCTGAGCGGCCGCCTGCGCTCCGAGGTCATCGACCCGGACGACGCCGACGGCCTCGGCGACCACGTCGACGCCGTCACCCGCGCCTGGCGCGCCGCCGTCGACGAGCACACCGACCTGCGCGCGGTCCTCGACGGCGCTTACGAGCGGCACGCGTCGCTGCGCCGGATGCACGAAGGCGAGCTGCGGATGCTCGCCGTCACCGCCGGCCTGGCCGACCCGCGCGAGCCGGCCGAAGAGATCGTCAAGGTGGGTCACGCGTTCGAGGCGCTGCTGCGCGCGAACCGCGAGGAATCCACTCGCCGCCGTCCGATGATCGGACACTTGCGGCGACTGCTCGCGCCCAGCGCGTAAACGGAGTTAAGTGTCGCCCATGACACAGCGCTGGACCGAAGCCGACATCGCCGACCAGAGCGGCCGGACCGTCCTGGTCACCGGAGCGAACTCCGGACTCGGGCTGCGCACGTCACAGGTGCTCGCGGGCAAGGGGGCCCGCGTGCTCCTCGCCTGCCGCTCCGCCGAACGCGGCGCGAAGGCACTCGAGATCGTGAAAGCGGCCGCCGCGGGCGCCGAACCCGAGCTCGTCCCATTGGACCTGAGCGAGCTCGCCTCGGTGCGCGCGGCCGCCGCATCGGTGCGGGAACGCACCGGCGACACCCTCGACCTGCTGGTCAACAACGCCGGCGTGATGGCCACCGCCCGCGGCCGCACGGCCGACGGCTTCGAGCTGCAGTTCGGCACCAACCACCTCGGGCACGCGGCGCTGACCTGGCTGCTGCTGCCCGCCCTGCGCGGCGGACGGCACGCCCGGGTCGTCGCGCTGTCGAGCCTCGCCGCCACCGGCGCGCGGATCGACGTCGAAGACCCCAACGCCGAGCACCGCCGCTACAACCCGGCGACCGCGTACGGGCAGTCGAAGCTCGCCAACCAGGTGTTCGCCCTGGAACTCGACCGGCGGCTGCGCGCGGCCGGCGACGACGTCCTCAGCGTCGCCGCCCACCCCGGGTACACCGCGACCGGCCTCGGCAGCGGCATGGCGCGGTCCTACCGCAACCCGGTCGTCCGTTCGGTGATCGCCGGCGGCCACAAGATCGGCGAGGCGCTGTTCGCCCAGAACGTCCGCCAGGGCGCGCTGCCGCAGCTGTACGCGGCCACGGCGGACGGCGTCGAAGGCGGCGACTACATCGTCCCGGGCAGCCTCGGCGGCGTGCGCGGCAATCCGGTCAAGGGACGTCCCCTGTCGGCCGCGCGCAGCGAGTCGCTGGGGGCCGCGTTGTGGGACGTCACCGCGAAACTGACCGGCGTCACCCCGGATCCCGCTTAGCCCGGACGGGCGTACGGTTGAGGGTGTGAGTGCTGCGCCTGAAGGCCGGAAGCTGCTGCGTCTCGAGGTTCGCAACAGTGAGACGCCGATCGAGAAGAAGCCGCCGTGGATCAAGACGCGGGTGCGGATGGGGCCGGAGTTCACCGAACTCAAGGGTCTCGTTCGCCGCGAGGGTTTGCACACGGTGTGTGAAGAGGCCGGTTGTCCCAACATTTACGAGTGCTGGGAAGACCGTGAGGCCACGTTCCTGATCGGTGGGGACCAGTGCACCCGGCGGTGTGACTTCTGTCAGATCGACACCGGGAAACCGGCGGCTTTGGACACTTCGGAGCCGCGGAAGGTCGCGGAGTCCGTGCAGGCGATGGGTTTGCGGTACTCGACGGTCACCGGTGTCGCCCGCGATGACCTGCCTGACGGCGGTGCCTGGCTGTACGCCGAGACCGTGCGGCAGATCCACGCGATGAACCCCGGTACCGGCGTCGAATTGCTGATTCCGGACTTCAACGCGGATCCTGCGCAATTGGCGGAGGTGTTCGGTTCGCGGCCGGAGGTGCTTGCGCACAACGTGGAAACAGTTCCGCGGATTTTCAAGCGCATTCGCCCGGGATTCCGTTACGCTCGGTCCCTGGAAGTCATCACGGCCGCGCGCGAAGCCGGTCTGGTGACCAAGTCCAATCTGATCCTCGGGATGGGCGAGACCCCGGACGAGGTGGCTCCGGCGATGCAGGACCTGGTCGACGCCGGGTGCGAGATCCTGACGATCACGCAGTACCTGCGTCCCTCGCCGCGGCACCACCCGGTCGACCGCTGGGTGAAGCCGGAAGAGTTCGTCGAGCACTCCCAGGCGGCCGAGGCGATGGGCTTCGCCGGTGTCATGGCCGGTCCGCTGGTGCGCTCGTCGTACCGCGCGGGACGGCTCTACGCCCAGACCAAGGCCCACCGCGGCGAGGTCCTGCCCGAAAACCTGCAGCACCTCGCGGCCGAAGGTCCCGCGGCTCAGGAAGCGGCGTCGCTCCTGGCGCGGTGACCCACGTCACCCCACGGTCCTTAAAGGATCGGTAAAGTGGCGGCATGGCCCTGGTTTCGGACCTCCTCAGCTGGTTGCAAGGACTCCCGGAACCGGGGCTCGTCGCCGCGACCGGCGGCCTGGTGTTCGCCGAGTGCACGATCGGGCTGGGTTTCCTGGCCCCCGGCGAATCCGGGCTGCTCATCGCCGCGACGACGGCGAACACCGTGCCGCGGTTCCTGGTCCTGTGGCTGGTCGTCACCCTCTGCGCGACGGCGGGCGACGCGCTCGGCTACGGCATCGGCCGCCGCTTCGGGCCGCGGCTGCGTGACACGAAGCTGATCCGCAAGTACGGCCTGGAGGCCTGGGACAAGGCCACCGGCGTCCTCGAACGCCGCGGCGCCTGGGCGGTGTTCTTCGCCCGGTTCCTGCCGGTGATCCGGACGCTGACGCCGGCCGCGGCCGGGACGTCCGGGCTGCCGTTCCGCAAGTTCCTGCCGGCCGCCGCGGCGGGCGCGTTCTGCTGGTCGCTGGTCCACATCAGCATCGGCGCGGCGCTGGGCGAGGCCGCGAAGCGCATCGAAGGGGCCTTGAACACGGGCGGGCTGATCGTCGTCGGCGTGCTCGCCGCGGTCGCGGTGTTCTTCCTGCTGCGGCTGAAGAAGCGCAAGGCACTGGCCACCCCGGAGCGGGAGCCCGAACGCGTGCCCTGAGTACTACATTCGGCGGTATGAGTCTCGCGGATCTCCCCCGGCCGATCGGTTTCGTCCTCGGCGGGGGCGGCAGCCTCGGCGCCATGCAGGTCGGCATGCTGCGCGCCCTGACCGAAGCCGGGCTCACGCCGGACGTCGTGACCGGGACGTCGGTCGGCTCGCTCAACGCCGCCGTGCTGGCCCGCTCCGGCACCGACGCGCTCGCGCGGCTGCACGACATCTGGGCGCACATGACGCGGGCCGAGGCGTTCCCGGGCGGCGTGCTGAGCCGCGTCCGGACGCTGACGCAGAGCAAGACGCACCTGTTCCCCAACACCGGCCTGGCCGGGATCATCGCCGACCACCTGGGCTCCGACACCCGCTTCGAGGACCTGGCGCTCCCGCTCGGTGTCGTCACGACGCAGGTCGACACGGCCGAGCCACTGCTGATCCGGTCCGGGCGCCTGCTCGAGCCGCTGCTGGCGAGCTGCGCGATCCCGGGGATCTTCCCGCCGGTGGAGCACGACGGACGGCTGCTGTACGACGGCGGGCTCGTCGCGAACGTGCCGATGCGGCAGGCCCTCGCGATGGGGGCGCAGTCCCTGGTCGTGCTCGACTGCGCGTTCCCCGGGAAGCTGCCGGAGGCGCCGCGGACGTTCGCCGAGGTGATGATGTTCACCGCGATGATCAGCATGCGGAACCAGGCCGTGCTGGAAGCGCCGGTGGCGGCCGCGCAGGTGCCGGTGGTTTACCTGCCGGGGCCGGCACCCGTGCGTGTGAACCCGCTCGATTTCGGGCACACGGAAGCACTGGCGGAAGAGGCGTACACGGCGGCACGCGAGTACCTCGACACGCTTTCGGTGAGCGGGCCCGGGCTCTACGGCGCACCGGGACTCGTCATCACGTGATCCACGTCACGCCGATGCACCGATCCGCCGGCAAGAACGTCATCGCTATCGCGTAGTTTTGATGACGAATGCCCGCCGATCCCAATTCCCAAAAAGAGACAATATGCTCCCCAAGAAGATTTTACTTTCGGTGGCCGGAATCCTTGCCGGGGCACTGCTGCTTTCCGCTTGCTCGTCCGGTGACGACGGCGGTTCCCCCGCCGGCGGGGACCCGGCGTCGGGCTCCGCCGCGCCGTCCGACACGCCGGTCGCGGTGACGTTCGAGCCCGCGGGCGGCACGGCGGTGAACCCGGCGATGCCGATCGTCGTCAAGGCGGCCAACGGGAAGCTCCTCGACGTCACGGTGACCAACGCGGCCAAGGGGAAGACGGTCGCCGGCAAGCTGGCGGCCGACGGGTCGAGCTGGACGTCCAGCGAGCCGCTCGGCTACGGCGCGACGTACAAGATCGTGGCGCACGCCCAGGGCAGCAACGGGAAGCCGATCGAGCAGGACAACCAGATCACGACGCTGTCGCCCAAGAAGCAGGCGAACGCCAACCTGATCCCGGCGCCGGGCGCGGTGGCGAGCACGGGCGTCGGCGTCGGCCAGCCGATCGTGTTCAGCTTCGGCAAGGTCGCCGTCAAGAACAAGGCGGCGGTCGAGAAGGCCCTGACGGTGGAGTCGACCCCGAAGCAGGACGGCAGCTGGTACTGGATCGACGACTCGAACGTCCACTACCGGCCGAAGGAGTACTGGCAGGCCGGCACGACCCTGAAGGTGACGGCGAAGATCTACGGCGTCGATTTCGGCGGCGGGGTGTTCGGCGCGGAGGATCGCACGGAGACGTACAAGGTGCACGATTCCTGGATCGCGAAGGCGGACGGGAACACCGAGCAGATGCAGATCTTCCACAACGGCGCAATGGTGAAGTCCATGCCGATCTCGATGGGCAAGGACGCCACGCCGACCCACCTGGGCGCGCACGTGATTTCGGACAAGCAGGCCAATTACACGATGGATTCCTGCACATACGGCGTCTGCCCGCCGGATCCGAAGGCGTACCGCTCGAACGAGAAGTGGTCGGAGCGGATTTCGAACGACGGCGAGTTCGTCCACGAGAACCCGAACAGCGTGAGCCAGCAGGGCAGCTCGAACGTGTCCCACGGTTGCATCAACCTGAACGACGCGAACGCCCAGTGGTTCTTCCAGAACATGGGCCTGGGCGACGTCGTGGAGGTGACCAACTCGGGCGGCCCGCA
>NZ_MUMI01000345.1 GCF_002155975.1 Amycolatopsis kentuckyensis | reverse complement strand
AGCCGGGTCGGCCGGCCGACGGTCACTCCGCCGCCCGGGCCGCGGGCGAACTCGCCAGGTAGGCCACCGCCTGCTCGGTGCTCCCCGTCTCGGACGGGTGATACGACTTCCGGAAGTACGGCCGGATCTCCCGCACCAGCTGCCGCCCGGTCGGCAGCAACCCCCGCCTGGCCGCCCGCCGATACCCCCGCAGCGACGCCCGGCCCGGCGCGGTCGGGTCGTTGCGCATCAGATATCGCGTACCGCGGGCGAAGACCCAGGCCAGCACCGGCGTCACCGCCGCCATGCTGCGGACGCGCCGCCCGTAGCGCCCGTCGAGGTGCATGAACAGGTCGAACGCCACCGACCGGTGCTCGACCTCCTCGGCGCCGTGCCAGCGCAGCAGGTCCAGCATCACCGGGTCGGCGCCGGCGCCCTCCAGGGGCGCGTCGAGCACCCACTGGCCGAGGAACGCCGTGTAGTGCTCGATGGCGGCGATGATCCCCAGCCGCTCGACCAGCCACTCCTCGGCCGCGCGCCCGGTCAGGTCGCGGTCGCCGAGCAGCTTCCGGAACAGCCACTCCATCTGCGCCACGAACGGCCGGACCCGGACGCCCGCCGCCTCGAGGTGCGCCGCCGCGCCGTCGTGGGCCTCGGCGTGCACCGCCTCCTGCCCGATGAAGCCGAGGACGTCCTGCTTGAGCCGCTCGTCGCGGATCAGCGGCACCGCCTGCTTGAACACCTCGACGAACCAGCGCTCGCCCTCGGGCAGCGCCAGGTGCAGCACGTTGATGGTGTGCGTGGCCTGCGGTTCGCCGGGGATCCAGTGCATCGGCAGCGCCGCCCAGCCGAACCGGACGTTCCGGGCGTGCAGGACGAGCTGCTCGTCCCCGGCGGCGGTCATGACGCCCGGCCGGACAGCTCGTAGTCGGCCGGGTCGACCTTGCGTGTCTCCAGCCAGTAGCGCCAGGTGAAGCCCGGCCAGATCGTCCGGTTCACGCCTTGGGCGTCGAGGTACCAGCTCTTGCAGCCGCCCTGCGTCCAGACGCCCTTGACCAGCTTTTCCTGGATCTCCCGCTGGAACTCGTCCTGCACGCCGGGGCGGACGTCGAGCGCCGCGGCGCCGCGCGAATCGGCGAGCTTGATGGCGTCGACGACGTACCGCGCCTGCGACTCGATCATGAACACCACGGAGTTGTGCCCGAGCGCGGTGTTCGGGCCCAGCAGGAAGAACAGGTTCGGGTAGCCGGAGACGGTGATGCCCTTGTGGGTCCGCATGCCCTCGCTCGCCCACTCCTTGGCGAGGTTGCGGCCGTCGACGCCGGTGATGTCGAGGTACTCCAGCGCGTCGGTCACCTTGAAGCCGGTGCCGTAGACGATGGCGTCGACCTCGTGCTCCACGCCCGCGGAGTCGACGATCGAGTGCGCCTTGACCTCCTTGACGCCGTCGGTGTTCACCTCGACGTTCGGCCGGTCCAGTGCCGGGTAGTAGTCGTTGGAGATCAGGACGCGCTTGCAGCCCATCGTGTAGTCCGGCGTGACCTTCTTGCGCAGCGCGCGGTCCTTGATGCCCTTCGCGATGTTCCGCTTCGCGATCAGCTCGCCGGCCTTCATGATCGCCGGGTGGCCGTTGAAGCCGATGGCCCGCGCTTCGAGCAGCCAGTACAGCGCGTTGCGGTAGGCCCGCTGGGTGCCCGGGACGCGCTTGAACAGCGTCTGGGCCCACGACGGCATCGCGTGGTCGGGCTTGGGCATGATCCACGGCGGCGTCCGCTGGAACAGCGTCAGCTCGGCGACGTCGGGGGCGATCTTCGGCACGAACTGGACGGCGCTGGCGCCGGTGCCGATGACGGCGACCTTCTTGCCGCGCAGGTCGTACTCGTGGTCCCAGCGCGCGGAGTGCCAGGTCCGGCCCCGGAAGTTCGCGATCCCGGGGAGTTCGGGTACCTGCGGGATGTGCAGGCCGCCAACCCCGGAGACGAGGAACTGCGCGACGAACTCGCGGCCGTCCTTCGTGGTCGCCGTCCAGCGGCGTTCCTGCTCGTCCCAATGGGCGCCGGTCAGCTCGACGCCGAAGCGGATCTTCTCGCGCAGCCGGTACTTGTCCGCGACACCCTTGAGGTAGTCGAAGATCTCCGGCTGCGGCGAGAACGACCGTGACCAGTCCGGGTTCTGCTCGTACGAGAACGAGTACATGTGCGACTGCACGTCGCACGCGCACCCGGGGTAGGAGTTGTCGCGCCAGGTGCCGCCCACCTCGGCGGCCTTTTCCAGGATCACGTAGTCCCGGATACCGGCCTTCTCGAGCTGGATCGCCTGGCCGAGCCCGGAAAACCCGGTGCCCACGATCACGACCTTGAACCGCTCGGTCATCTGTCGGCCTCCGCTGCGTCGGGGATCCTGCGCAGATGACGTTACCTCAGGTAACAGTTACTTGGAAGTACTCCCTACCGATCAGTACGTCCCGCCGAGCTTGCCGTGGTCCCAGCTGGCGACCTTGGTCGGCCGGAAGATCAGCCCGACGCGTTTGGCGGCCTGACCTGCGATGAAGGCCGCCAGCTCGGTCGACGCGGGGTCGCCGGGCTTGGCCCCCGAGTACCGCTGCATGAGCGCGGTGCCCATCCGGGTGACCTCTTCGGTGTCCTCGACGACCTCGACGTCGGCCTCGAACGAGACGCCGCGGAGCTTCTCGTAGCTGTCGCCGTCCTCGACCAGCACGGTCGCCTCCGGCAGGCGGCGGAAGTTCTTCGCCTTCTGCGACGTGCCGTACGTCCAGGTCGCGACGCCGGCTTCGTGCGGGAAGTACCAGAGCGGCGCGAGGTGCGGGCGGCCGTTCGGGCCGATGCTGGCGACGTTGATGACCTTCTGCCCGGCGAGGTACTCCCGCACCTCGTCCTCGGTCATCCTGATCTGGTCGCGACGGGACATCTTCACCCCTTGGTGGCGGCCCGCCCGCCGTGGCCGGTGACCGCCGACTCGAACGCGCCGCGCGCCTCGATGTCGGCCAGCGCGGCCTTGTCCGCCGACGGTACCCGGCTGCGGGAACCGATCTCGATGACCGGCGGCAGGAACGCGCGCAGCAGCTTGAGCCCGCCGACCCAGCGCGGCACGTGGATGGTCCGGGCGCGCTTGAGGATGCCCGCTTCCAGGTCGTCCAGGGCCACGTCCAGGGGGTACGTCTTGCCGATCAGGCCGGGCATCGACGCGCGGAGCTTGCCGAACACCGGGTGCGCGTCGGCGCTTTCGACCAGGTCGGTGCGGATCCACGTCGGGTGCGCGACGCCGACCTTGACGCCGAGGTGCGCGACCTCGGCGCGCAGGCTGTTCGAGAACGCTTCGACGCCGGCCTTCGCGGCGGCGTAGTTGGCCATGCCCGGCGCGTGCGTGATCGCGGCGAGGCTGGAGATGGCCAGCAGGTAGCCCTTGCGCTCGATGACGTGCGGGAGCGTGACGCGGAACGTCCGCCAGACGCCGAGCAGGTCGACCTCGATCACCTTCTCGAACGCGGCCCGGTCGACCGAGCGGACGAAGCCCGCGGTCGCGATGCCGGCGTTGGCGATGACGATGTCGATCCCGCCGAAGTGCCCGACCACGCCCGCCGTGGCTTTCTCCAGGGCGTCCCAGCTGGTGACGTCGGCCTCCCAGGAGCGCGCGTTCGGCCCGATCCGGTCGGCGACCTTCCGCTGCTCTTCGGCTTCGAGGCCGACGAGGGCGACCTTCGCGCCGCGAGCGGCCAGCCGCTCGGCTAGCCCGGCACCGATGCCGCGGGCGGCGCCGGTGATCAGCACGACCTTGCCGTCGACCTTCTTGGTGCCGCTCAGCAGCGAAAACGGGTTGGCCACGGTGCCCTCCTGGACGTCGAACGGCGTTCTCGGAGGGCACCGTACCTCAACTTACCCGCGGTAAGCTACCCGTGAGTATGTTCAGCGGGCGGCTTCACCCAGGGCGGCTACCTCGGTGTCCGTCAGCTCCAGTGGGACCGACGCGATCAGGTCGGTGAGCTGCTCGGGCGTCCGGGCGCTGGCGATCGGGGCGGCGACCGTCGGCTGCTGCCGCAGCCACGCGAGCGACACCGTGGCGACGGAAACGCCGTGCGCCTGCGCGACTTCGTCGAGCGCGGCGAGGACGCGCTCGCCTCGGGCGTCCAAATAGGACGCGGCACGGGCGGCGCGCGGGCTGTCGCCGAGCTCGTCCTTCGTGCGGTACTTGCCGGTGAGGAAGCCCTTCGCGAGGGCGAAGTACGGCAGCGTCACGAGGCCTTCGCGCGCGACTAGCGGAGCCAGGTCGCGCTCGTAGTCCCGCTCGACGAGGTTGTAGTGCGGCTGTAGCACGGCGTACCGCGCGAAGCCGTTCTGGTCCGAAATGGACAGTGCTTCGGCGAGCCGTGCGGCGGTGTAGTTGGACGCGCCGAGGTGGCGGACCTTGCCCGCGCGGACCAGCGCGTCGAACGCCTCGAGGGTCTCTTCGAGCGGGGTGTCCGGGTCGTCCCGGTGCGCGTAGTAGAGGTCGATGTGGTCGGTCCGCAGGCGCCGCAGCGAATCCTCCGCCGCGGCCTGGATGTTCTTCGCCGACAGGCCCGGCCGGCCCTCCCACATGCCGACCTTGGTCGCGATGACGATGTCGTCCCGGCGGCCGCGCGCGGCCAGCCAGTTGCCGATGATCGTCTCGGAGCCACCGCCGCCGCCGTAGAGGTCGGCGCTGTCGAGGAAGTTGCCCCCGGCCGCGGTGTAGGCGTCGAGGACGGTGAAGGACTGCGGCTCGTCGGCCGTCCAGCCGAAGACGTTGCACCCGAGGTTCAGGCCGTACACGTCGAGGTCGGTATTGCCCAGCTTGGTCATGCCTTCGACAGTAATTCTCCGGAGCCGGGAGGAAAATCGCCGTCGCCGGCGTTGGAGTGTTCCATGGCTATCGAACTGGGCAAGCTCGGGATCTGGCGGTACCACGCGAACGTCGACACGAAGTTCGCCGCGGAGGCGGAGAAGCTCGGCTACAGCGCGATCTGGCTGGGCGGCTCGCCCAGCGGCGACGACCTCGCGTCCGTGGACGACCTGCTGGCCGCGACGGACTCGCTGGTCATCGCGACCGGCATCGTGAACATCTGGCAGGACGACCCGGCGTCGATCGCGAAGGTGTACGAGCGCATCGCGGGCAAGTACCCGGACCGCTTCCTGCTCGGCGTCGGCGCCGGCCACCGCGAAGCGACGAAGGAGTACAAGAAGCCGTACGCGGCGCTGGTCGACTACCTCGACGGCTTGGACGCGGCGGGCGTCCCGGCTTCCGGCCGCGCGCTGGCCGCGTTGGGCCCGAAGGTGGTCCAGCTGTCCGGCGACCGCACGGCGGGCGCGCACCCGTACCTGACCACGCCGGAGCACACCCGCGGCACCCGCGAGATCCTCGGCGCCGGCAAGCTGCTGGCCCCGGAGCACAAGGTCGTCCTCGGGACCGACGCCGCCGAGGCCCGCGCGATCGGCCGGCAGACGGTGAAGTACTACCTCGGGCTGTCGAACTACGTCGCCAACCTGCGGAAACTCGGCTTCACCGACGAGGACCTCGAGGGCGAGGGCAGCGACCGCCTGGTCGACGCGCTGGCCCTGCACGGCGACGCGGCGACGATCGCCCGCGGCCTGGCGGCCCACCTCGAGGCGGGCGCGGACCAGGTCATCGTCCAGGTGCTGAACGAGGACCCCTGGCCGGTGTACCGCGCGCTGGCGTCCGAGCTGCTGTGATCCCCGTCCGGCCGCCGGTTCGCCCGGCGGCCGGACGCACTCCTTCTGAACCGATCCGACGTGCGGGAAAGTTTCTGCGCAGGGACCGGTGTGCGGCGACGGCGGACCTCGTACGATGCGGTCGGGACCACCCTGTGCCAAGGAGGAGTAACGATGCCCATCGCCACCCCCGAGGTCTACGCGGAGATGCTCGACCGGGCCAAGGCGAACGAGTTCGCCTACCCGGCCATCAACGTGACCTCGTCCGAGACCGTGAACGCCGCCATCCGCGGCTTCGCCGAGGCGGAGAGCGACGGCATCATCCAGTTCTCCACCGGCGGCGCGGAGTTCGCGTCCGGCCAGAAGGTCAAGGACATGGTGACCGGCGCGACCGCGCTGGCGGAGTTCGCCCAGGTCGTGGCGGCCAAGTACGGCGTGAACGTGGCGCTGCACACCGACCACTGCCCCAAGGACAAGCTGGACGGCTTCGTCCGCCCGCTGATCGAGATCTCGGCCGAGCGCGTCAAGAACGGCCAGAACCCGCTGTTCCAGTCCCACATGTGGGACGGCTCGGCGATCGACCTCGACGAGAACCTCGAGATCGCCCAGGAACTGCTGGTCAAGACGGCGGCGGCCAAGATCATCCTCGAGGTCGAGATCGGCGTCGTCGGCGGCGAAGAGGACGGCGTCGAGGCGGAGATCAACGAGAAGCTGTACACGGCCGAAGGCGACTTCCTGAAGACGATCGACGCCCTGGGCGCGGGCGAGCGGGGCCGCTACCTGCTGGCGGCGACGTTCGGCAACGTCCACGGCGTGTACAAGCCGGGCAACGTGAAGCTCCGCCCGGACGTTCTCAAGGGCGGCCAGGAGGCGGCGGCGAAGAAGCTGGGTCTGGCGGAGGGCTCGAAGCCGTTCGAGCTGGTCTTCCACGGCGGTTCGGGCTCGCTCCCGGAGGAGATCCGCGAGGCGGTGTCGTACGGCGTGGTGAAGATGAACGTCGACACGGACACGCAGTACGCGTTCACGCGCCCGATCGTGGACCACTTCTTCAAGAACTACGACGGTGTGCTGAAGATCGACGGCGAGGTCGGCAACAAGAAGGTGTACGACCCGCGCTCGTACCTGAAGGCGGCCGAGGCCGGGATGGCGCAGCGCGTGGTCGAGGCCTGCCAGGCGCTGGGTTCGGCGGGGACGAAGCTGAAGTAAGTCTCTTCGCGCGAAGGGCCGCCACGGATCTTTCCGCGGCGGCCCTTCGTCGTGGTCAGGCCGGTTCGGCGACCGAGCGCCGCGCCGCCCACCTGCGGGCCAGCGGTTCCGCACCGGCCCACAGGACGAACACCCCGGCCAGGACCACCGCGGCCGTCCAGTACGCCGCCGGGGGTGCCGACTCCGTGTGCGCGTCACCCAGTACCCACGGCCGGAACTGCGACTGCACCCAGAACGCCCCGTACCCGAACGCCGTCACCAGCAGCGCCCCCACGCCGGCGCGCAGAACGCCGCTGCTCATCGCGAACGCGAGGTCCACCGCCAGGCCCACGAACAGCAGGTAGAACGGCACCGTCGAAACCGGGAAGCCCAGCCCGAGCAGCAGCGGCCACATCACCGACCGGTAAGCGACGTACGCGAGCGCCACCGAAGTGGCCGCCCAGCGGAAGCCCAGGGTCCTGCGCGCCAGGACCAGGATCAGCGCCATCACGCCGATGCCCCACAGCGGGTACACCCACTCGGGAATCGGCATCGTGAAGTGCAGCACCGCCGTCCGGTCGACCGGGTGGCCGATCTGGCCGGCCGCGAAGTCCAGCAGCGACTTCTCGGCCTCCGGCTCGCCGCGCTCCCACGCGCGCAGCCCCAGGATGCCGTACTCCTGCTGCCCGTTCGGGAAGAACGTGTTCTCCAGGAAGAACGCCCACAGCCCGAGCAGCACGCCCGTGCGGAAGCGGCCCGGAGGGGAGAACCGCAGCCAGCCCAGCAGTACGCCCGCCTGCATGATGCCCGTCCCCAGGTACAGCATCATGTGTGACGGACTCCACGCCGTCAGGTCCAGGCCGTTGACGCGGTGGTTGATCACGTCCAGCGGCGCCGCGATCAGGAACGTCAGCAGGCCGATCTGCATCAGGCGCAACGACCGCTTGTCACAGCCGAGGCCCGTGTAGCTGTGGATCGCCACCAGCACCACGATGATCACCGTGCCGACGGTGTTGATCAGGTGCGGGGGCGCCAGGTCGTCGCGCAGCCACATGAAGTGCCACGACATGTCCCACGACGAGCCGACCAGCTTGAACGCGAACGCGGCCAGCCACATCCCGTAGCAGAACCGGAGCACCCAGTCCGGGGTCGGCTGCCCGGGGGCGCCGCGGTGCCAGTGCCGCGTGAAGAACAGCCGCGTCTTGCCGACGGGACTGCGCGGGATCACGTCCACCGGGACGTCGACTGCCTTGGCCATGCCGGACATCATCGCCGGTCATGGTCACGAGCGTGCAAAGACGCCGAAAAACCCGGGTTCACCCCTACGGGTGGACGACTTGCTTCGAGCGGCCCCGGCTTGGCATGGTGTCGCGCCATGATGCCGAAACGAGTTGTCGCGGCGGTGCTCGTCGCCGCGTTGGTGCTGGCCGGCGGCGGGATTCTCGCGGGCTTGTTCTTCTGATCCGCGGGCATGGGCACAATGACCCCATGACGCACAACCTGCTCGGCCCCGAGCCGACGCTGCTGCCCGAGCACACCGCCGCCCAGGCCGCGCTCGACGCCGGGACCGACCCGGCCACCGTCGCCGCCGAACACCCCGACTACAGCGAGGCCTGGGCTTCGCTGGCCGAGAAGGCCTTCGAAGCGGGCGAGACCGTCGCCGCGTACGCGTACGCCCGCACCGGCTACCACCGGGGTCTCGACCAGCTGCGCCGCGCGGGCTGGAAGGGCTTCGGCCCGGTGCCGTGGTCGCACCGCCCCAACCAGGGGTTCCTCCGCGCCCTCGCCGTGCTGGGCAAGGCCGCCGGCAAGATCGGCGAGACCGAGGAGTACGACCGCTGCCGGACGTTCCTCGCCGACTCCGACCCCGCCGCCGCGGAAGCCACCGGCCTGAAGTGACGCCGTGGGCCCGGGACCGCGCGGTCCCGGGCCCTTCCGGCCTCAGAACCAGCCGCAGTTGACCGGCGCCGGGAGGCCGGCGAAGCGACCCTCGAGCCAGGCGAACGCCTCCGGGTACGCGCGCACCGCGCCGAGCACGTGCGTCGGCACCAGCGACGTGCTGAACTGCACCTTCACGCCCTTGCCGCACCACGTCCGGCCCAGGTCGCGGTCCTGCGCGTAGGGGACGATGTCGTCGAGCGCGCTGTGGACGATCAGCACCGGCGCCGTCGGCTTCAGCGTCCCGATCTTCTGCTCGGCCACCCGCGACCGGTACGGCTCTTCACCCAGGTAGGCGACGAGCGAGCGGCCGTCGTTCGTCAGCGTCGAGGACTGGGTGAACGCGTGCGCGGCGATCGCCTCGACCGTGCACTCGGTCCGGACCTGCTCGAACAGCTGCTTCCCGCGCGCGTTGAGCAGCGCCGGGATGTTCAGCTCCGGGTACGCGTAGTTCATGCTCACCAGCGCGAAGCCGAGGAAGCCGACCGCGTAGTGGCCGTCGAGGTTCTTGGCCACCTCGGCGAGGTCCGCCGGCACCGCCCCCGCGTACGCGCCCTTCAGCTTCAGCTCGGGCGCGTAGCTGGGCTGCAGCTCCGCCGCGGCGGCCGAAGCGCCGCCGCCCTGCGAGTAGCCGGCGATCGCGACCGGGCCGTCGTCCGGCAGTCCTGCCTCGGGCAGCCGCTGCGCTGCGCGGATCGCGTCGAGCACCGCGTGGCCCTCCGAAGCGCGGTTGACGTACGTGTGGTCCCCGGGCGTGCCGAGCCCCTCGTAGTCGGTGACGACGACGCCGTACCCCCGCGTCAGCAGCCCGGCGATGAACGGCCCTTCGTACTCGAAGCCCGCCGCAAGCGCTTTCGACGGCGCGCAGTCGTCGCCCTCGCCCTGGGTGCCGACGGCGTAGGAAACGATCGGGCGCACCCCGGTGCCGTGCCACGCCGACCGCGGCGTCAGCACCGTGCCGGTGACGGCGACCGGCGAGCCGTGCGTGTCGGTGCTGCGGTACATGATCCGCTGCACGTTCGCGTCGGCCTTGATCAGCTGGATCGGATCGATGTAGAACGTCGACACCTCGTGCCGGATGACGTCGCCGTTGCGGCCGGCGGGGAGGGGGGACGGCGGATCGTAGAAGGACGCGGCGGAGGCCTGCGGCGGGCCCAGCGTCGCCAGAGCCAGAACGGAAACCGTGGCGACGGCCGCGGAGAGGGCGCGGCGGGGGAAGATACGCATGCTTGCTCCTCGTTGAGCAGGGCGGGTGCGCGGGGAACACCTTTTTAGACAGAGGTGTCGGAAAAAGAATCACGTGAGGTGGAGCACCATGTCAAGCCCGGCGCCGCGTGGACGGCCGCGCAAGCTCCCGGTTTCGGAGCAGCGCGCCCGCGTGCTGGGCGCGACGGCGAGGGTCGTCGCGCAGCACGGGATGCAGGGCGCGACGATCGAGCAGATCGCGCGCGAAGCCGGCGTCTCGCGCCAGGCCGTCTACGAGCAGTTCGGCGACCGGACGACGCTGTTCGCCGAGGTCGTGGCGGAAACCGAAGAGAGGGCGTTCACCGCCATCGCGGGGCCGTCGGTGGCCGACGAGCAGCCCGGCCTGCGGGCCTGGGCGCGGGCCAACTACGCCAACATGGTCACCTTCGTCGCCGACCACCCCGAGGGCTACGGCGTGCTCCGCGCGGCCGAGCGCGCGGGCGACCCCGCTCTCACCCGGTTGAGGGAGAGGCTGGCGGTCGTCTACGCCGAAGCGAGCCGCAAGCGGTGGGCGGCGCACGGCATCGACTCCGGCCGTGCGGACCGCGCGCTCGTCACCCTCTTCTTCGCGATGACCGAGTCACTGGTCCAGGCCACCTGGGACGGCGAGCCGCCGGACCAGGACGCCCTGATCGACCTGCTCACCGAATTCACCGTGGGCGGCGTCGCCCGCCTCCAGACCAAGGCGAGCGACGTCATCGACCGGTTGCGGTAGCTAGGCCGCGGCCAAGGCCGCGGCGACCGACCCCACCACCCGGTTGCGTCCGCCGTGCTTGGCCGCGTACACGGCCGCATCGGCGGACGCCATCACCTCCTCGATGGACGAGCCGTCCAGCGGGTAGGCGGCGACGCCGATGGACGCCGTCTGCCGTTCGATGTCGACGGCGGCGCCCGCGTTGGTCGTGGTGCTGATGATCAGCTCGCTGACCCGTTGCCGGATCCGTTCCGCCGTGACGATCGCATCCTCTTTGGACGTCGAAGGCAACAGCGCGACGAACTCCTCGCCACCGAACCGGCCGACCAGGTCGTGCGCCCGGGTCTCCTGCTTGACCACGGCGGCGACCGCCTTGAGCACGTCGTCCCCCGCGAGGTGCCCGTAGGTGTCGTTGATCCGCTTGAAGTGGTCGAGGTCGATCATCATGGCGCCGAAGCTGCCGTTTTCGCGCTGCGCGCGGGAGATCTCGCGCTGCGCGCCGTCCTGCCAGGTGGTGGCGTTGAGCAGCTGCGTCTTCTGGTCCGTGGTGGCCAGCTCTTCCAGCCGCTTGATCAGCACGGACCGCTGCAGGACGTACAGCGGCAGGATGACAAGCACCGACAGCAGCGGTTCCTCGTTGAGAACCATCACCAGCAGCGCGCCGACGCACAAAGTGGACAGCTCGAGCAGGTTGTCGTCCATGTTGCCGAGGCAGGACACCGGGGTCGCGTTCTTCGGGTCCGCCAGGTAGAGGCCGAGGCCGGTCAGCGCGGTGTTGACCGTGAAGAAGGCCAGCGCGGCCAGCGTCACCGTGGCCACCCCGCTGCCGATGGTCATGTGACCGACGACACCCGCGGAGAACGCCGACAGGATCATCGTGGTCGCGTTCGCGGCCACGCGGTGAAATTCACCCGGACGGGTGCCAGACCAACTACGGAACGCGAGGTAGACGTACAGCACGACACCGAGCGCGGCGATCAGCTGGGCCGGCAACAGCAGGCCGGCGGGCAGCAGCCACACCGAAGTCATCGAGATGTAGGGCCCGTTGCTGAGGATGCGGCGCTGCCGCTCCAGCCGCCTGCTGACCTCCGTCTGCGCCACGGCCAGGGCTGTGAGCAGCAGAAACGTGCCCAGCTGGGCGACGGTGACCGGCACGGTCAACAGCGAAACGGCCGTCCAGCTCAGCATGACCGCGATGGCGGTCAGCGTCGCGATGATCCAGTCGCGGGGGCGGGTCCACAGTGCCCACCCCTGTACGCGAGAAATCAAGTCCTGGCCGCGCTGTTCCCCCGATGTGACCATTTTTCCCCCAGACCCTTGCGTGGTTGTACGGTGACAAAGTACTCACGGACAGTTTCAGACCGTTCGCCTGCTGTCCACAAGGGCTTTCGGTGTGTACTTTTTCTTTGACACCGGAACGAGAGGTGGCCAGCGATGCGCGGCAAAGAACAGTGACCGCACAGCGCACCGCAAGGTCGCGCAGGTCGAGCCCACGCGCGGGGCATGTCAAGCATGTTCGGCGCGTGCGGCTTCTTTGTCGATCCATCGGTCCGGCTCGCCCGACAGCGCCCGGGCCCACAGCACCGCCAGCGGCAGGGTGAGCACGAGCCCGGCGATGCCGAAGATCCCGACCGTCCCGTGCGGGGTCAGCTGATCCGCCAGCACGCCACCGATCAGCGGGCTGATGCCCATCATCGTGGTCAGGCCCGTGTTGGACAGGCCCATCACCTGCGCCCGCTGCTCGTCGGGCACCGCCAGGGTCAGTGACGCGGTCGCCTGCAGCAGGCAGACCGTCCCCAGGCCGCCGGAGATGATGAAGAGCACGATCGACGAGACCGGGCCGGGGTTCAGGAAGCAGAGCACCAGCGGCACCGCGCACAGCGCCGAAAGCGGGCCGATCAGCTTCGGCCGCAGCCGCGCGGGCACCCAGCGCGTGTAGGCGAAGGTCGCGATGACGCTGCCGATCGGGTCGGCCGCGAGCAGCAGGCCGATCGCTTCCGGGCCGCCGCCCGCCGCCGTGACGTATGGCGCGGCGATGCCCTCGTAGACCGGCAGCAGGCCCATCAGCCAGGTGAACAGCACCAGCGTCCGCAGCGGCGAGCTCGCGAACGCCGTCCGGCTACCGCCGCCGAGCGTCGCGAAGAAGGACTTGCGCTGTTCGCCGCTCGCCGCGGCCGGCCGGGCGCGGACGCCGAAGCGCACGAAGAGGGCCGAGAGCACGAACGTGGCCGCGTCGACGACCAGCGCCACGTGCGGGTCGAGGGCGATCAGCAGCGCGCCGCCGCCGGCGAAGCCGAGCAGCTGGGCGGTCTGCACGGTCATGCTCCGGATGCCCATCCCGACGACGAACCGGTCGCCTTCGAGCACCTGCGGCAGCAGCGCCAGCTGGGACGCCTTGAACGGCGGGTTGACCAGGGAGACGCCACCGACCAGCACGCACATCAGCCAGAACGGCATGCCGGGCAGGGCGACCAGCAGGATCAGGCCGGCCCGCAGCAGGTCGACGAGCACCATCACGCTGCGGCGGGGGAAGCGGTCGGCGAAGCCGGTCAGGAAGATGCCGCCCAGGAGTGACGGCGCGTAGGTCAGGGCGTAGGTCAGGCCGGTGAGCGTCGCGGAGTTCGTGCCGGTGAACACCAGGATGGACAGCGCGACCCTGGCCAGCTGGTCGCCGGCGATCGAGAGCAGCTCGCCGAACCACAGCGCCCGGAACTCGGCGATCCCGAACACCTCGCGGAACGTGACGCGATCCGGCGGTGCTGCCATGCGTTTTCTCCCGACCTCTTGAACAGACCGCGTCCGCCCCATGACCTCCGGTGACGAGACGACCAGTCGGTCATGAGGCAGTCACGGTACGTGAGTCACCCCAGCCAGTGTCCCGTGACTGTTGGTAAATCTCTAGGTTCTTTCGCTGGTATCGAAGGTGTCACGGAGCTTTCCCGAACGGGTCAGACGATAGCCCGCAGTGTCTGACCGGTGGCTCAGGAGTCACCAATCGATCATTCCGTACCGCTTGGTCGGTCGCCAGGGGCAAAAGTAGCCACCTCGCGTCCGCGAGGTGGCTACCGGGGAACGGGGAGCTCAGTTCTCGCCGCGCGCCCGCTCGATGACCTCGATCGACGCGCGGACCTGCTCGAAGGTGGGCGGGACCGCCCGGTTGAACACGACGGTCAGGGACCGGCGCGGGATGACCACGAACTCGACGTCGACCCCGGCCGCCTCCGCGGCGGCCTCGACGACGTCCCGCCAGTGCTCGGGATCGATCCCGTCCGGATCGGCCCATTCGTGGGCGAAGATCGCCCAGTTCCCCCGGAGGAGAGTGCCGACCACGTCCTGCGCGGTGTGGACGCGGTGCGGCGAACCGATCTCATCGGTCAAGTATTCGCAGGTGGAGGTCGGTGCTCGAGGCCCGGGCGCCTGGGTGGACGAAGGTCAAGTTCGCTCCTCTCGCCGATGTGCCCCAGGACTTCGGAGCCGCGCGCGAAGTGGATGGGTTCCGCTCTGTGGGAAGGGGCTCCGGCGCCGGAACCCCGGCGTAGCTTCGGGTTCGTGGCCGATCTCCCGCCGTTCACCCTGGCTGTCGTGGGCGCCGGACCCCGCGGGGTCGGCGTCCTCGAGCGGCTCGGCGCGAACGCGGGCGAACTGCTCGGCGGCCGGCGGCTCGAAGTGCACTTGATCGACCCGTTCCCGCCGGGGCCCGGCCGGGTGTGGCGCTACGACCAGTCACCGCTGCTGCGGATGAACTCCATGCCCGAGGACGTCACGATGTTCACCGACGATTCGGTGAAGATGGCCGGCCCGGTGCGGCCGGGGCCGTCGCTGCTGGAGTGGGCGCGGAAGGTGCGTGACGGCGGGCTCGACGCCGACGTGCCGCCCGACGTCGTGGCCGAGCTGACCGCGCTCGACCCGTTCGACTTCCCCACCCGGCGCCTGCAGAGCGCCTACCTGACCTGGGTGTACCGCAAGATCGTCGAGGACCTGCCCGACGGCATCGACGTCGTCGAGCACGCGGCCCGCGCGACCGGGGTCGACGGGGACACGGTCCACCTGTCCGACGGGTCGGCGATCGCGGCGGACGCCGTCGTCTTCACCGTCGGCCACCTCGACGCGGAACCCGACGAGCGGGAGCGCGAGCTGGCGGCGTTCGCCGTGCGGCACGGGCTGTCCTACTACCCGGCCGGCTACACCGCCGACGTCGACTACACGGGCGTCGAGCCGGGCGAAACCGTGCTGGTGCGCGGGTTCGGGCTGGCGTTCGTCGACCTGATGCTGCTGCTGACCGAGGGGCGCGGCGGCCGGTTCGAGGACCTCCCGTGCGGCGGCCTCCGCTACCACCCGAGCGGCGCCGAGCCGGTCCTGCACGTCGGCTCGCGGCGCGGGGTCCCGTACCACGCGAAGATCGGGTACCGGCTGCGCGGGAAACCGCTGCGGCTGCCCAGGTTCTTCGACGCCTACGCCATCGACGCGCTGGCCGGCGACGTGCTCGACTTCCGCCGGGACGTCTGGCCGCTGGTCGCGAAGGAACTGGCCTGGGGTTACTACAGCGAGCTGTTCACCGCGCACCCCGGCCGGGTCCGCATGGACTTCGCCGTGTTCGCCGACGCCTTCGCCGACCTGCCCTGGGATTCGCCGTCCCTGCGGGACCTGGTCGCGCGGGCGGTGCCGGCCGAGGCCGACCGCCTCGACCTCGACCGCCTGGACCGGCCGATGGCGGGCCGCGCGTTCGGTACGGCGGAGGAGTTCGGGAAGGAACTGCGCAAGTACGTCGAAGCCGATCTGGCGCGCCGGGCGGACCCGGAGTTCAGTGCGGACCTGGGTGCCTTCACGGCATTGCTGTCGGTGTACGGCCAATTGCCCCTACTAGTCCAAAAAGGACGTTTGGCCGCCTCTTCCCAGGTGTCCGATATGGACGGCTGGTTCCACGGGTTCTTCTCCTACTACGCCAGCGGCCCGCCGCCGCGACGTCTGGAGGAGCTGCTGGCCCTGCACGAAGCCGGGATCGTTTCCTTCGCGGGCGCGGAAATGTCGGTGACGGCGGAGGACGGCGTCTTCGTGGCGTCGTCGGCGAGCCATCCGGAGACGGTCGAGGCGCGCACGCTGATCGAGGCGCGGCTGCCGGGCCCGAGCGTGACCCGCGCGGCCGACGGCCTGCTCCGGCAGCTGCGCGACGTGGGCGACCTGGCGGAGGAGACGGTGGCGGACCCGGGGACGGGTGCTTCGCTGCCGTCGGGCCGCATCCACACGCGGGTGTCGGACTCCCGCCTCCTCGACGGGACGGGCCGCCCCCACCGCCACCGGTTCGCCGTGGGCCCCCACACGAGCGCCCGCTCGGCGGCGGCCTTCACCCGGCCGCGGACGAACGCGTTGTCCTTCCGCCAGAACGACGCGGTGGCGCGAGAGATCCTGGCGCTGGCCGCGCTGCGGTGAACGACTCACTTCCTGGCGTCCGACACAGGAATGCGTCATTCACCGCGTTCCCGGCTCCAGGTGACCAGCTCGCCGAGCACCGTCTCGGGCGCGGGCATTCCGGCGATCTCGCCCGCCACCCCCTGCGCGACCTCCCGCGCCGCCGGGTCGTCCAGCAGCTCGCGGGCCGCGGCCTCGATCGCGTCGATCCGCACCGCGTCCCCCACCAGGGCCTTCGCCGCGCCGAGCGCCGACAGCGCCTCCGCGTTGGCGAACTGGTCGGCACCCTGGGGCAGCACCAGCTGCGGCAGGCCGGCGGCGAGCGAGCCGAGCACCGTCCCCGTGCCGCCGTGGTGCACCACCAGTCCCGCGTGCTTCAGCACCTCGGCCTGCGGCACGAACCCGGCGACCCGCACGTTCTCCGGCACCGGGCCGAGTGCCGCGGGATCACCCGGGCCGGCCGCCACGACCACGTCCACCGGCAGCCGCGACAACGCCGCGATCGCCCCGCGCAGCACCTGCGTCGCGCCGAAGACCACCGTGCCCAGCGTCAGGTACACGAAGCCGTCTTCCGGGAGCGCCGGCAGCGGGACATCGGGGTCGTACGGCGTCGGGCGCATCCGGAACACCTTCGGCACCGCGGCCGAGCCCGGGTCGCGAACGCTGTCCGGCCAGACGTCGACGCAGGCGTCGCCCAACATGGCGTCCGCGGGCAGGCTGCCCCAGAGCGGCGCCAGCCGTTCGGTCGCGACCGCGAGGACCTCCGGCGACATCGACCGGCCGATCACGAGCGAGACGCCCGGGATGCCCGCCTGCTGCGCCAGCGCACCGGCACCGACGTCACTCTGCTCGTAGACGACCAGGTCCGGCCGCAGCCCGGGCAGCAGCGGCCGCAGGTCCGCCATCGTCGCCCGGGGCAGCAGCTCGGCGAACATCGTGATGCCGACGTCGAGGAAGCCGGCGTCCTCGCCGTGCCGCCGCTTGGCTTCGGCCTCCGCGTCGCCGATCGAAATGCCCACGCGGTGGGTCTCGAAGCCGAGCTCGCGCACCTTGGGCACGAAGGCCGCACCGGTGCCGAACACGACCTCGTGCCCGGCCGCGCGCGCCGCGTTCGCCAGCGGCAGCAGGGGAAAGAGGTGGCCGTACGCCGGGCGGCACGTGAAGAGGATCCGCACCGCCCGAGCGTACCGGCGTCAGCAGCGGTTGAGCATGTCCGTCAGTGCAGTCTTCTCGGCGGAGTTGATGGTCAGCTTGAACTTGTACTTCACCGCGACCCACATCTTCGCGTAGGTGCACCAGTAGCCGACCAGCGGCGGCTTCCACTGGTCGGGCGACTTGTCGCCCTTCTCCTGGTTGACGTTGTCGGTCACGGCGATCAGCTGCGGGTCGGTGAGGTCGTTCGCGAACGCCTGGCGCTGCGCGGTCGTCCACGACGACGCGCCGGTGCGCCACGCGTCGGCCAGCGGCACGACGTGGTCGATGTCCACATCGGACGCCGCGGTCCAGGTCGCGCCGTCGTACGGGCTGACCCACTTGCCGGAGGTCGCGGCGCAGCTGGAGTCGGTCACGACGTTCGTGCCGTCACGCTTGAGCACCACTTCGCGGGTGTTGCAGCTGCTGCCCTGGTCGATCCAGTGCGGGAACTTGTCGCGGCTGTAGCCGGTCGGCGAGCCGTCGGCCTTGACGGTCAGGGCCGCGAGCTCGGACTTCGCCGTGGTGGCCGACGGGATGCCCGGCGGCGTCGCGTCCGCGACGCCGGCCAGGGTGCCGGACAGCACGGCGGTGACGGCGAGAACAGTGAACGAATGACGAACAGCACGCCTGGTTGGCATCTTGCTGCCTCCGTGTCTGAAGTGGGGACAGCTAACCTTCAGGCACGGAAGTGGCGCATACAACACGTATAGGTGACAGGTTGCTGTCCGTCAAACGGCACCCCGGACCAGCCGCAGGTCCTCGGTGTGCCGGTACCAGGTCCACTTGTTCACCGCGCGGTCGTGGACGACGTCGTCGCGCACCGGCCGGGTCGGGATGCAGCCGATCTGGAACGCCCGCGAGTACAGCGTGGACGGCCGCTTGAAGATGGTGCCCTTCACGACCCGGACGGCCAGCCCGGGGCCGCCCGGATCCGGCGTCACCTCGATCGACGCCGCCGGCCCGCGCAGCGCCACTTGCTCGTCGGCGTAGGCGACACCGCGGACCATCCGCAGCTGCCCGCGCCCGACGAGCACGCCGCCGACGTCGTCGCGGATCAGCGGCACCGGGTCGACCTCGCCGCGCAACGCCAGCGCGAGCGCCCGCAGCGGCGTCTTCGGCAGTCCCCAGAGCGCGCCGACGACCGAGTCCGGCGACGAGGGCACGAACCCGACCGACACGCCGGAGATCGCGTCCTTCCGGAGCAGGCGCAGCACGACCGCGGCGAGGTCCGCGTCCGTGCCCGATACGACCAGGTGATCGTGTTCGCCCAGCAAGGGGTCGATTTCCGCCTTGCCGGGACGGCTCGGCACGCGGATCGACTCGACGTCGTCGACCTCTTCGAAGCCGGCCGCGTCATCGCCACAGGCCACCACGATTCCGCGCACCCGCAGGTCCTCCGTTACAGTCATGCACCGGCATTTCGTCAGCGCCACCGGTGTCCGTCCGGGACACTAAACCTCAGTCGTCGAACACCTGGAGTGTCACATGCCGGCCATCGTGCTCATCGGTGCCCAATGGGGAGACGAAGGCAAGGGCAAGGCCACCGACCTGATGGGTGACCGCGTCCAGTGGGTCGTCCGCTACCAGGGTGGCAACAACGCCGGTCACACGGTCGTCCTGCCGAACGGCGAGAACTTCGCCCTGCACCTCATCCCCTCCGGCATCCTCACCCCCGGCGTGACGAACGTCATCGGCAACGGCGTGGTGGTGGACCCGGGTGTGCTGCTCGATGAGCTTTCGGGGCTGGAAGCGCGGGACGTCGACACGTCCAAGCTGCTGATCTCCGCCGACGCGCACCTGATCATGCCGTACCACGTGGCCATCGACAAAGTCACCGAGCGGTACCTCGGCAGCCGCAAGATCGGCACCACCGGCCGCGGCATCGGGCCGTGCTACCAGGACAAGATCGCCCGCGTCGGCGTCCGCGTGCAGGACCTGCTCGACGAGAAGATCTTCCGCCAGAAGGTCGAAGCCGCGCTGGAGTTCAAGAACCAGGTGCTGGTGAAGGTCTACAACCGCAAGGCGCTCGACGCCGACCAGGTCGCCGACGAGGTGCTGGCGGCTGGCGAGAAGTTCGCGCACCGCATCGCCGACACGCGGCTGCAGCTCAACCAGGCCCTGGAGCGCGGCGAAACCGTGCTGCTGGAGGGTTCCCAGGGCACGCTGCTCGACGTCGACCACGGCACCTACCCGTTCGTGACGTCGTCGAACCCGACGTCCGGCGGCGCGAGCGCGGGGTCCGGCATCGGCCCGGGCCGCATCACGACGGTGCTCGGCATCCTCAAGGCCTACACCACGCGCGTCGGCTCCGGGCCGTTCCCGACCGAGCTGCACGACGAGTCCGGCGAGTACCTGCGCAAGCAGGGCGGCGAGTTCGGCGTGACGACCGGCCGCTCGCGGCGCACCGGCTGGTTCGACGCGGTGATCGCGCGGTACGCGGTGCGCGTCAACGGCATCACCGACTACTTCCTCACGAAGCTGGACGTGTTGTCCGGCCTGGAGAAGGTTCCGGTGTGCGTCGGCTACGAAGTCGACGGATTCCGCACGCAGGACATGCCGATGACGCAGACCGACGTGCACCACGCGATCCCGATCTACGAAGAGCACCCGGGCTGGTTCGAGGACATCTCGGCGTGCCGCACGTTCGAGGAGCTCCCGGCGAACGCCCGCGCGTACGTCGAGCGCCTGGAAGAGCTGTCCGGCGCCCGGATTTCCGCGATCGGCGTCGGCCCGGGCCGCGAGCAGACGATCGTGCGGCACGCGTTCGTCTAGGTCAGTTTCGTGCTGACGGGCGTTTCGTTGCGGAACAGGTCGAGCACCGGGCAGTGCTCGTCGACCTCACGCCGGAGGTCTTCGTAGCGCTCCCGGCCGGCCGGCCCTTCGAGTTCGACGGACACGCGCACGTCCCCGAAGCCGGGGCGGGTGTTGAAGGAGAAGCCGAAGAAGCCGTGCAGGTCGAGGTCCCCGTCGACGGTGACCTTGATGGAGTCGATCGGGATCCCGCGCTTCGCCGCCCAGAACTGGTAGGTGATCACCTGGCAGGACCCGAGGGCGGCGAGCGCGTACTCGACGGGGTTGGCGGCCTGGTCGGTCCCGCCGAGCGCGG
The DNA here is from genome assembly GCF_002155975.1 of Amycolatopsis kentuckyensis. Classification (GTDB taxonomy): domain Bacteria; phylum Actinomycetota; class Actinomycetes; order Mycobacteriales; family Pseudonocardiaceae; genus Amycolatopsis; species Amycolatopsis kentuckyensis. Next base: position 7,531 of record NZ_MUMI01000345.1, on the reverse strand, counting down.
GTGGCTCGTCGACGGTGAAGCGGTGGTCCCGGACGTTGACTTCGACCTCGGTCTTGGTCCCGGGCTTGAGAACGTGCTCGACGCTGAAGGAAACGGCGGCGTTGTGCGGATCGGCGTCGACGGCCTTGCGGGTGCCGTCGATCACTTCGGTCAGCGACATGGGCCCTCCTGAAGATCGTGATTTCGCTTCAGGGTGGGCGATCCCACGGCGGCCCGCTCGGGTTCTCATGCGTTGGGAGCCGGGGTGTCCGCGATGCGGAAGCGCTTGCTAGCCCAGGCGATTCGTGAGAGTCGCCGACACCGACAGCTCCTCCAGATCCAGCTCCCGCAGCACCTTCTGCAGCACGTCGTCGTCGAGGCGGCCCGCGCGGTTCTCCTCGATCATCGCCTTGCGCTGGGTGATCAGCAGTTCTCGCCGGGCTTTCGCGAACTGCGCCTGCGGGCTGCCCGCGTGCTCCTCGCCGGACAACGTGATCGCCGCCTTGGCGAACCGGTAGCGCATGTCGATCAGCCGTTCCAGCCGCTCCTTCAGGTGGGTGACGCGCTCGGGTGGCAGGTCGAGCGACGCCAGCCGCGCGTGGCCGATCTCCCGCAGCCGCTCGTGCGCCGCTTCGCGGGCTACTTCGCGCGCGGCCAGCTCTTCCGCCTCGTCACGGGCCGCCTCGGACGGGTCCTCGACCTTCAGGGCCCGGATCAGCGGCGGCAGCGTCAGCCCCTGGAGCAGCACCGTGCCGATGGCCACGGCGAACGCGAACAGCTGGATCTCCTCGCGGCCCGGGGTCCCCGCCGGGACGCCGGCCGCCGCGGCGAGCGTCACCACGCCGCGCATGCCCGTCCACGAGACCACCGCCAGTACCCGCCACGACGGCGCCGGGCGGCCGCGGCCGAACAGCCGCATCGCCCTCGGCAGGTACGCGGAGACGAACACCGCGGGAATCCGCACCAGCATCGTCACCGCCAGCACGGCCGCCGCGACCAGCGCCAGCGTGCCGTTGTCGCGGGCCGCGTGCTGGGCGCCGTCGAGGACGACCGGCAGCTGCAGCCCCATCAGCGCGAACACCAGCGCCTCCAGCAGGACGTCGATCGACGCCCAGACCGATCTGTCCTGCATGCGGGTCGCCGGTGACGCGTACAGCGAGCGGTGGCCGAGGTAGAGGCCGGCCGCGACGACGGCGAGCACGCCCGACCCGCTGAAGTCGTCGCCGAAGGGGTGCAGGTGCTCGGCCGTGACGTAGGCGGCGAACGGCACGATGATCCCGAACGCCGACTCCATCAGCGGGTCGTCGAGCAGTCGCCGGATCAGCACCACGACGGCGCCGATCGCCAGGCCGACCGCGATGCCCAGCACGGTCGCCACCCCGAACACCGCGAACCCGTGCCCGGCCGAGCCGGCGATGCCCGCGACCGCGGCGAGCGCGACCTTGTACAGCGTCAGCGCGGCGGCGTCGTTCACCAGGCTTTCCCCGGTCAGCACGGCCATCACCCGCCGGGGCAGGCCGAGCTTGCGCCCGATCGCCACCGCCGTCACCGCGTCCGGCGGCGCCACGACCGCGCCGAGGACCAGCGCCGAGGCGAACGGGACGTCCGGCAGCAGCAGGTGCACGACGACGGCGACGACCACCGCGGTCACGGCCACCAGCACCACGCCGAGCGCGATGATCGGCCGCAGGTTCGTCTTGAAGTGCGTCAGCGAGCTCTCGAGCGACGTCGAGTAGAGCAGCGGCGGTAGCACGACGGTCAGGATCAGCTCCGGCTCGAGCTCCAGCCGCGGCACGCCGGGGATCAGCGCGACGCCGAGCGCGACGACCACCACCAGCAACGGCGCGGACAGGTTGTAGCGCCGGGCGACCGCGGTCAGCGCGAGCGAGCCGGCGAGCACGCCCATCAGCGTCAAGATCTCCACCCGCCCGATCTTTCCGCAGGTCGCGCCGCTGTGCCGGACTTCCGTTCAGTGGAAAAGCGCTGGATTGTGTCGGACCCCACATGCATACTTGTTCGCAATACGCACACGTGTGCGGAACACGTGCACCGACGCACCTCCGGAGGTTCCGATGTCCCCTGGCACTCGCGGCTGGGTCGTGCCCTTGGCCTGGACCGCCGTCCTGCTCGACGGGTTCGACCTCGTCGTGCTCGGCACGGTGCTGCCCGTGCTGCTCCGCGGCCACGTCTGGGGCCTGACCCCCGCGACGGCGTCGGTCGTGTCGACCGTCGGGCTCGCCGGGATGATGCTGGGCGGGCTGGCGATCGGCACGGTCACCGACGTCATCGGCCGCCGGAAGTCCCTGATCATCTCGGTGACGCTGTTCTCGCTGTGCACGCTGCTGTGCGCGTTCGCGCCGTCGACGTTCGTCTTCGGGCTGCTGAGGTTCGTCGCCGGGCTCGGCCTCGGCGGTTGCCTGCCGACGGCGATCACGCTGGTCACGGAGTACGCGCGCCACGGCAAGTCCGGCAGCGCGACGACCACGGTGATGACCGGCTACCACGTCGGCGCGGTGCTGACGGCGCTGCTGGGCATCGTGCTGATCTCGCCGCTGGGCTGGCGCGCGATGTTCGTCGCCGGCGCGCTGCCCGCCCTGGTCCTGGTCCCGCTGATGCTGAAGTACCTGCCGGAGTCCGAGACGTTCCAGCGGGTCCGCGAGACCGAGCGCTCGGCCGGCCACGCCGTCGCCGGGCTCTTCCGCGGCGGCCTGCTGCGCGCGACGATCGCCTTCTGGATCACCTCGTTCATGGGCCTGCTGCTGGTCTACGGCCTGAACACGTGGCTGCCGGAGATCATGCGCCAGGCCGGCTACCCGTTGGGCGCGGCGCTGAGCCTGCTGCTGACGCTGAACGTCGGTGGCATCGTGGGCCTGCTGGTCGCGGGCCGGGTCGCCGACCGGGTGGGCATCCGCCCGTCGGCCATCGTCTGGTTCTGCGCGGGCGCGGTGTTCCTCGCGCTGCTGAGCGTGAAACTGCCGGCGGTCGGGCTGTACGCGGCGGTGTTCCTGACGGGCTGCTTCGTGTTCAGCGCCCAGGTCCTGGTGTACGCGTACGTCGGCCGGATCTACCCGGACGCGATCCGCGCGACGGGCCTCGGCTGGGCGGCGGGCATCGGCCGCATCGGCGCCATTTCCGGCCCCATCCTCGGCGGCGCCCTGCTGACGGCCGGAATCGCGTACCCATGGGGCTTCTACGCGTTCGCGGCGGTGGGGGCCCTGGGCGCGGCAGCGGTGTCGGTGGTCCGCCCCGGCCGCCGCAGTCCAGCGCTCGACCCCGCCCCAGCCTCCGAAAGCCGCGCAGCTACCTGAGCCTGCCGCGGCGGGTCGTGAGCGGTGAGGCGGGTTCCCGGCCCGCCTCACCACTCACGGCAACTCAGCCCAGTTCCTTCAGTTCCTGTTCCACCGCGGCCAGTTCCGCTTCGGAACCCTGGACCTTCGGCCCCTTGAACCACTTCCGGGCCGAAGCTGCCCACCACAGGGCGGCCCCGCCCAGCACCACGAGGAAGGCGATCGGCGTGTAGTTGAAGGAGTCCACGGTCACCGGCGAAACCTGCGGCAGCATGAAGAGCACGAAGATCAGCGCGACCCACACCGTCGCGACGATGCCGATCGGCTTGCCCCAGCGGCCGAGCGTCCACGGCCCCGGCTCGAACGAGTCGCCGCGGCGGACGCGCAGGAACACCGGGATCACGTACGCCACATACAGCCCGACCACGGCGATCGACGTCACCGCCGCGTAGGCCGTCGCGCTCCACAGGTACGGCAGGGCCAGGATCAGCGCGCCGCCCGCGGCGAGCCACACCGCGTTGGTCGGCGTCTGCGTGCGCTTGTTGATCTTGTGCCAGAAGCCCGACCCGGGGATCGCGCCGTCGCGGGCGAAGGCGTAGATCATCCGGGAGTTCGCCGTCACCGACGCCATGCCGCAGAACAGCTGGGCGCCGATGCAGATCAGGAGGAGGAACTTGCCGGTGACGGCGCCGGTCGCGTCGATGAAGATCTGCGCGGGCGGCACACCGGTGGCCGAACCGACCGCGCCGTCGTAGTCCTGGATCGCGAACGTCAGGCCGATCAGCAGGATCCAGCCGGCGACGAGCGAGACGACGATCGACATCACGATGCCGCGCGGCCCGGCCGTCGCCGCGCTCTTCGTCTCTTCGGTCATGTGCGCCGATGCGTCGTAGCCGGTCAGCGTGTACTGCGCGACCAGCAGCCCGAGCGCGAAGACGTAGAACGCCGACCCCCAGCCCGTCTGGTTGACGAAGCTGCCGAAGACGAACGACGCGTCCTGGTGCTTGGCCGGCACGAAGATCAGCACGCCGACGATCACCAGCACGCCGACGAGGTGCCACCACACGCTGACGTTGTTGAGGATCGCCACGATCCGGACGCCGAAGGTGTTCAGCAGGCCGTGCACCACGAGGATGATCGCGAGCAGCAGGATCGTGTGCCCCGGCGTCGCTTCGTAGCCGAACTGCAGGTCCAGGAACGCGTTGAGGAACAGCGCCGCACCGAAGTCGATGCCCGCGGTGACCGCGATCTGGCCGATGAGGTTGAACCAGCCGGTGAACCACGACCACGCGGGACCGGACTTGCCGGGTGCCAGCTTCGCGGCCCAGTAGTACAGCCCGCCGGCGGTCGGGTAGCTGGAACAGACTTCGGCCATGCCGAGCCCGACCAGGATCACGAACACCCCGACCAGGGGCCAGCCCCAGATCATCGCGGCCGGGCCGCCGGTCTTCATGCCGAAGCCGTAGAGCGTGAGGCAACCGGAGAGGATCGAGATGATCGTGAAGGAGACGGCGAAGTTCGAGAACGCCGACATCGTCCGTTTCAGCTCTTGGGCGTACCCCAGCTGGTGTAGCCGGGCGGCGTCGTCGTCGGGAGTGGTCTGCTGGTCGGAAACATCCATCGGGCACCTCTTGAAAGGTATGCGGCCAGACCATTGAATTCGCCGAAGGTAGCCTTGGTGCCGGAGGGTGTCAAGCCTTCGTGAAGAACTCGTCCAGCCGGCGCAGCAGGGGCCCGCCACCTCGGTGGTTGTTCGAGATCAAGGTCGCGGTCAGTCCGGACGACGGCTCGTGCGTGCTCCAGAACGTGACGCCGTGGTCGCCGCCGTTCAGGTGCACCACACCCGGCCGAGGCAGCCAGAAGCCGAGCCCGTAACCGTCCGCGTGCGGGCGGAGCATCCGGTCCACCCACTCGCGCGGCAGGATCCGGCCGTCGAGCAGCGCCGGCCAGAACTTCCGGAAGTCCGGCGCGGAGCTGTAGATCCCGCCGTCGGCGTACCCCACGACCGGGAGGCTGAACACGTTGGTGCGGCCGTCTTCGAGGTAGCCGGTGGCCGTCCGGGCCGGCAGCGCGTCCGAGCGGAGGAACGCCGTGTCCGTCATGCCCGCCGGTTCGGTCACCCGGGTCCGGACGAGGTCGGCGAAAGGTATGCCCGCGATCCGTTCGGCGATCAGGCCGAGGACCGCGAACGCGCCGTTGTGGTAGCGGAACTCCGTGCCGGGCGCGGAGACCTGCGGATACCCGTCGAGGGCGGCGAGGTAGTCGGCCGACGTGGCGAGGAGCGGAGTCGGCGGTGGCGGCGGATCCGCCTCTTCGTCGCAGTAGTCGCCGATGCCGGAGGTGTGCGTCAGCAGGTGCTCGACGGTCACCCGGTCGTCGATCAGCGGCAGGTCGCGGCCGAGGACCTCGCGCGCGGTCGTCGAAAGCGCCAGCCGTCCCTCGGCGACCAGCCCCACGACGACCAGGGCGGTGAACCCCTTGGTGCCGCTGGCGATCGCGAACCGCGTGTCGACGGTGTTCTCGACGCCGTAACCGAGGTGCGCGTAGCCGAACGCCCGCTCGACGAGCGTCTCCTCGCCGCGGGTCACCAGCACGACGCCGGAGAAGCCGTGGCTCGAGGCCAGGTCGTCGAAGGCCGCGCTCATGGACCCAGCGTCCACGAGCGCGGCCTCCGCGGCAAAGCGATTAACGGCCCAGGAACGCGTGCAGCGACTCCAGGGCGGTGTCCGGCTGGTCGGCGAAGAACCCGTCGACACCGGCCCGGAAGAACGCCGCTTCCTCGGTGAAGACGTCACCGTAGGCGTCCGGCTCGGCCGACGAGCGCAGGTTCGCGGGCAGGAACGGGTTCTCGTTCCGGAAGGTGTACGGCTGCACCTTCAGGCCGGCCTGGTGGGCGTCCGCGACGAGCGCGGTCGGCGTGCCCAGGTTGTCGTTCTTGTCCCGCGGGATGATCTGCGCCTTGTCCGGCCCGAGGTACTTCGCGTACTTCGCGACTTCGCGCAGCCCCTGCGGCGTGACGAGATCCGCGTACGTCCGCTTGTCGCCGTTCGCGACGAAGTCCGCCGGGGCGCCGGTGGCCGAGGTCAGCTGCAGCAGCGGCGTCCGGACCTGCTGGTGCAGCGCGATCAGGTTCGACACCTCGAACGACTGGATGATCGCGGGCGCGTCCGGCCGGTCGAGGCCGTTGCGCTTGAGGATGGAGACCAGCTTCGGCTCGGTCGGGTTGCCGATGGACTTGAAGAACGTCGAGTGCTTGACCTCGGGGTAGGTGCCCAGGGTCCGGTGCAGCTCGCGGCCGAGGCGCTTGGTCAGGTCGAGGACCTCCTGGTAGGAGGCGATCTGGTAGCGCCCGTTGTACAGCGTGTTGTGCGGCCGGTTCTGCGGGATCCGCTCGACCGCGCGCAGCGTCTTCAGCTCGGCGAGCGTGAAGTCCTGCGTGAACCACCCGGTGGTGGTGACCCCGTCGAGCACGACGGTCTTCTTCCGGTCGGCGAACTCCGGGTGCTTGGCGACGTCGGTGGTGCCGCCGATCTCGGGTTCGTGCCGGGCGACGAGCTGCCCGTCCTTGGTGGGTACGAGGTCGACGTCGACCCAGTCGACGCCCATCCGGTAGGCGAGCTCATAGGAGGCGAGCGTGTGCTCCGGCCGGTACCCGGGCGCGCCGCGGTGTCCGATGATCACGGGCTCATGGTGGCCCCGCCCCCGCGCGACCGCATCGCCGGACCCACTTTCAGCGGCCCCGGCCGCCCCGCCCGCAAAACCGCTGACGCTCAGCAACGCCAGCCCGGCCAGCGCGAGCAATCCGACACGTTTGCGCTTCATCTGGTGACCTCTTTTCACACAGGGTGTGCCCTGACTACTCGCGCCACCCTCGATGTCGCAAGCATCCGAAGTACGTACCTGGACAGTCGACCCGGTAAACGACACGTGGACTCCTGCTCACCCGGGGCGGGATGCGCCGGGTTGACCCGGCTGAGCCGCCGAGCCCGGCTGAGCCGCGACTCAACCAGCCCGGCCGGCCCGGGAGCCGCCGCCTCCGGCCGAGCCGCGGCCGCGGCCTTCGGCCGAGCAGCCCTGCCGCCGAGCAGCCCAGCTGCACAACCCAGCCGCGGCTGGTTCGCGGGGCGGGCGGGGGCTGACCGGCCGCGGCTGGGTTGTGCAGCTGGGCTGCTCGGCGGCAGGGCTGCTCGGCCGAAGGCCGCGGCCGCGGCTCGGCCGGAGGCGGCGGCTCCCGGGCCGGCCGGGCTGGTTGAGTCGCGGCTCAG
>NZ_MUMI01000344.1 GCF_002155975.1 Amycolatopsis kentuckyensis | reverse complement strand
GCGGCGGCTCGCGGGGCGAAGGCGTCGTCGACCAGGCCGAAGACGCGGTCGCCGGGGGCGAGGTGATCGACTGCGGCGCCCACCTCGACGACCACGCCCGCCGCTTCGGAGCCGAGGCGGGCTTCGGGATCGGGGTACATGCCGAGGGAGATGAGGACGTCGCGGAAGTTCAGCCCGGCCGCGCGGACCTCGATCCGGACGTCGCGCTCGCCCAGCGGTGCTTCGGCTGCTTCGGTCAGGGCCAGGCCGTCGGTGGTGCCGGTGCCCGTGGTGGTCAGCCGCCAGTGGGCGCCGGCGGGGGTCAGTGGCATGGCGGTCGCGCGGGCCAGCCGGGGCGCTGTCGCGGTGCCTTCCCTCAGCGCCAGCTGCGGTTCGCCGTAGGTGTCCACTGTGGGCAGGAGGGCTTGGGAGCGCGGGTCGTCGTCGGTGTCGACGAGGAGGAACCGGCCGGGGTGTTCGGACTGCGCGGACCGCACCAGGCCGCCGGCCGCTGCGGCGGCGACGTCGCCGTCGGTCGCGCCGCGGGTGACGATCACGAGCCGGCCGGGCCGGTCTTCGGCGAGCCAGGCTTGGAGGTTTCCGAGGACCTGGGCGGTGGTTTCGTGGACAGTGCTTCCGGTCACCGGCGCGAAGACGAGTTCCTCGCGCGGTGCGGCGGGATCGGGGGTGAGCTCGGTCCAGGTTCGTTCGAAGAGGGTGTCGGGGACGGTTGCCGCTGCGGGCGCGACCGGGCGCAGCAGCAGCTCGCCGACCGTGGCCACGGGGGCGCCGGTGGTGTCCCAGGCGGTGAGGGTGACGGCGTTCTCCCCCGCCGGGGCCAGCCGGACGCGGAGTTCGGTGGCGCCGGTGGCGTGGACCGCGGCCCGGGCGAAGGAGAAGGGGACGCGGGCGGTGCCGTCGCCGGGAGTGACGATCCCGAGGCCGAGCGGGTGCAGGGCGGCGTCGAGCAGGGCCGGGTGCAGGGCGAACCCGGTGGCGTCGAGGGATTCCGGCAGGGTGACTTCGGCGAACAGTTCGGCGCCGGCTCGCCAGACGCGGGTCAGGCCGCTGAACGCTTCGCCATAGACGAAGCCCATGGCGGCGAGCCGCGGGTAGAGCCCGGCGAGATCGACCGGCTCGGCGCCCGGGGGCGGCCACTGGGCCGGGGCAAGCCGCGGGTCGTGCGCGCCCGCTTCGGCACCGGACGGCAGCAGCTGGGACTCGGCGAGCCGCGCGCCCGCTCCCGGCGGCGGCCACTCGGCGGCACCCTTCCGCACCTCTGCCGCGCGGCTGATGCTGCCGGTTGCGTGGCAGGTCCAGCTTGCGTCGGAACCGGCCGGGCGGGAGGACACCGTGATCGGGCGGCGGCCGTCCTGCTCCGGGGGGCCTGCCGAGACCTGGACCGTTACCGCGCCTCGGGCGGGCAGGACCAGGGGTGCCGCGAACGTGAGCTCGTCCACGACGTCGCAGCCCGCCTGGTCGCCCGCCTGCACCGCCAGTTCGAGCAGCGCGGTGCCAGGGAGCAGGACCGTGCCCGACAGCGCGTGCCCGGCCAGCCACGGGTGGCTCTCCAGGGAGAGCCGTCCACTGAGGACTGTTCCCTCGTCGCCCGCCAGCTCGACCGCCGCGCCGAGGAGGGGGTGCTCCAGCGCGCCCACGCCGGCCGCGCCGAGGTCGCCGCGGGGTGCGGTGGCGCGGGGCCAGTAGCGTTCTCGCTGGAACGGGTAGGTCGGGAGGTCGATGCGGCGGCCGCCCGGGAAGAACGCGGCCCAGTCGAGGTCGATGCCGTGGACGTGAACGGTGCTCAACGCCGAGAGCAGTGCTCTCTCTTCGGAGCGGTTGCGACGCAAGGCCGGGACAGCGGTGCCGTCGACCAGTGCGCTGAGGACTCCGTCGGGGCCCAGTTCGAGGAAGATTCCTACACCCGCCGCTTGCAGGGTCGAGAGGCCGTCGGCGAAGCGGACCGCCTCCCGGGCGTGCCGGACCCAGTAGTCCGCCGTGAACGGCTCGGCGAGAGCACCGCTCACATTCGAGAGCACCGGTATTTCCGCGGGGTGGTACGTCAGGGTTTCGGCGACCGCGCGGAACGCGGAAAGCATCGGGTCCATCAGCGGCGAGTGGAACGCGTGGCTCACGGCGAGCCGCTTGGTCTTGACGCCGTCCGCGGCGAACCCCGCGGCGATGTCGAGCACGACGGCGGAAACCCCGGAGATCACCACCGACGACGGGCCGTTCACCGCCGCGACGGACACGCCGTCGCAACCGTCCACAGCGGACAGGACGTCGGCTTCGGAGGCCGCGATCGACACCATCGCCCCGCCGGCGGGCAGCGCCTGCATCAGCGACGCGCGCGCCGCGACCAGGCGGCAGGCGTCCTCGAGCGAGAGCACTCCGGCGACGTGGGCAGCCGAGATCTCGCCGATCGAGTGGCCGGCCACGAAATCCGGCCGCACCCCCCAGGAAGAAACCAGCCGGAACAACGCCACCTCGACCGCGAACAGCGCCGGCTGGGTGTGCTCCGTCCGGTCGAGCAGATCCTGCTCACCGAACGCTTCCCGCAGCTCCGGGCCGAAGTGCGCGAGCACCTCGTCGAACGCCGACGCGTAGACCGGGAACCGCTCGTACAGCTCCTGGCCCATGCCGGCCCGCTGGGCGCCCTGGCCGGTGAACAGCACGGCCAGCAACGCGTCCGGATCGGCCGTGCCGGTGATGACGTCGTCGCCCAGCAGCACCGCGCGCCGGTCGAGCCGCCCTCGGGCGGTGGCCAGGGAGAAGCCGATGTCGACCGGGTGCGCGGCCAGCTCGCGGACCTGCTCGGTCAGCTCGGCGAGCGCACCCTCGTCGTGGGCGGACAGCACCCACGGCAGCAGCGCCTCCGTCGCCGAGGGGGAAGGCTGCGGTGAGACGGCCGGAGCCTGCTCCAGGATCGTGTGCACGTTGGTGCCGCTGACGCCGAACGCCGAGACGCCGGCGCGGCGCGGGCGATCGACCGAAGGCCAGTCGCGAGCCTCGGTGAGCAGCGAAACCGCCCCGGCCGTCCAGTCCACCCGGGACGACGGCGCGTCGACGTGCAGGGTGCGCGGCAGGTGCCCCTGCCGCAGGGCGAGCACCGTCTTGATCACGCCGGCCATCCCGGCCGCGGCCTGCGTGTGCCCCAGGTTCGACTTGACCGAACCGAGCCAGAGCGGCTCGTCGCGGTCCTGGCCGTACGTGGCCAGGAGGGCCTGTGCCTCGATCGGGTCGCCCAGCCGGGTGCCGGTCCCGTGCGCTTCGACGGCATCGACGTCCGAAGTGGACAGGCCGGCGCTGGCCAGCGCGGCGCGGATCACCCGCTGCTGGGCCGGGCCGTTCGGTGCGCTCAGCCCGTTCGACGCACCGTCCTGGTTGACCGCCGAACCGCGGACCACGGCGAGCACCGGGTGGCCGTTGCGCTGCGCGTCCGACAGCCGTTCCAGGAGGACCAGGCCGACGCCCTCGCCCCAGCCGGTGCCGTCGGCCGCGTCGGCGAACGCCTTGACCCGGCCGTCCGCGGCCAGGCCGCGCTGGCGGGCGAACTCCAGGAACGCCATCGGCTTGGCCATGATCGCCACCCCGCCGGCCAGCGCCATGGTGCACTCGCCCTGGCGCAGCGACTGCGCGGCCAGGTGCAGCGCGACCAGCGCCGACGAGCACGCCGTGTCGACCGTGACCGCCGGGCCCTCCAGCCCGAACGTGTAGGACAGCCGCCCGGACATCACGCTCGGTGCCTCGCCGGTGAGCAGGTAGCCCTCCGAGCCGGACTCGAGATCGGCGCCGTACCCCGAGGTGCTGGCCCCGACGAAGACGCCGGTCCGGCTGCCGCGCAGGGTGGCCGGGTCGAGCCCGGCCCGTTCGAAGACCTCCCACGACGTCTCCAGCAGCACCCGCTGCTGCGGGTCCATCGCCAGGGCTTCCCGCGGCGAGATGCCGAAGAAGCCCGCGTCGAAATCCGCCGCGCCGGCCACGAACCCGCCGACTCCGGCGAGGTCGGCGTCGCCGAACGAGGCCAGGTCCCAGCCGCGGTCGGCGGGGAACTCCGTCAGCGCGTCGACGCCGTCGGCGACCAGCCGCCAGAGGTCTTCCGGCGAGCGCACGCCGCCGGGGAACCGGCAGCCCATCGCCACGATCGCGACCGGCTCGTCGACGGCCGCGGCCGCGGTGACCACCGCGGTGCCGGTGCGGCCCAGCAGCAGCCGGTGCAGTTCTTCGGCGAGCGCCGCCGGGTTCGGGTGGTCGAACACGAGCGTCGCGGGCAGGGTCAGCCCGGTGGCCGCGTTGATCCGGTTGCGGACCTCGACCGCGGTCAGCGAGTCGAAGCCGAGTTCCCGGAACGCCCGGCCGGCCGGGACCGCCGTCGGCGAGTCGTGGCCCAGGACCGAGGCGGCCTGGCCGCGCACGAGGTCCAGCAGCAGCCGCCGGGCTTCGGTTTCCCCCAGTTCCGCAACCCGGCGGGCCAGGGCCGGGCGGGCCACCGCCGGCGCTTCGGACAGCAGTGCCCGGACCTCGGGGATGTCCTCGATCAGCGGACGACGCCGCGACAGCGTGAAGCCGGGGGCGAACCGGGCCCAGTCGACGTCGGCGACGGCCAGGAAGACCTCGCGTGCGTCGAGGGCCTGGCAGAGCGCCTCCACCGCGGCTTCAGGAGCCATCTCGCGGAGGCCGCGACGGCGGAGCTGGTCCTCCAGCTCGACGTCGCCCGCCATGCCGCCCCCGCCCCAGAAGCCCCAGGCGACCGAGGTCGCGGCGGCCCCGCGGGCGCGGCGCTGCTCGGCGAGGGCGTCGAGGTAGGCGTTGCCCGCGCCATAGGCACCCTGGCCGCCGCTGCCCCACACCCCGGCGTTCGAGGAGAAGAGCACGAAGGCGTCGAGGTCGTCGCCGAGCAGTTCGTCCAGGTTGCGGGCGCCCGTGACCTTGCCCTCGAGCACGGCGGCGAACTCGGCCGCGGTGGTGTCCAGCACCGGGGTGGCCTGCGGGAGCCCGGCGGCGTGGACGACCGCGCGCACCGGCTCGTCCAGGCCGGCCAGCAGCGCGGCAAGGGCATCGCGGTCGGCGACGTCGCAGGCGGCGATCGTCACCCGCGCCCCGAGCGCGGACAGTTCCGCCTCGAGGTCGGCCGCGCCGGGGGCGTCCGGGCCGCGGCGGCTGGTCAGCACCAGGTGCCCGGCGCCGTCGGCGGCGAGGCGGCGGGCGACGTGGCCGCCCAGCGCGCCGGTGCCCCCGGTGATCAGGACCGTGCCGCGCGGCTTCCACCGCTCGGCCGGCGGGCTGAAGGGCGCGCGGACCAGACGGCGGGCCAGCAGCCCGGACGGCCGGATCGCGACCTGGTCCTCGTCGTCCACTCCGGACAGGGCCGCGGCCAGCAACGTCGCTGTCGCCGCGTCCGGCTCGGCGGGGAGATCGAGCAGCCCGCCCCAGATGCCGGGGAGTTCCAGGCCGATCACCCGGCCCAGGCCCCACGTCATCG
>NZ_MUMI01000343.1 GCF_002155975.1 Amycolatopsis kentuckyensis | reverse complement strand
ACAGGACGAAGGCGTCGAGGCCGTCCGGGAGCAGCGCGTCGAGGTGGTCGGCGGCGTCCGCCTTCACCCGGCACGCCCGGTCCAGCAGGTCCGGGCCGGTGTCGGCGAGGGGCGCCAGGTCCGTGACCGCGGCGGCGTGGAACACCGACCGCACCGGCCCGTGGGCGTCGAGCACCGCGGCGAGCCGGTCGCGGTCGGCGACGTCGCAGAGCGCCTCGATCACTTCGGCGCCGTGCAGGGTTTCGACGCCGGGCAGGGCCGCCGCGGCGAGCACGATCCGGGTGGCGCCCCGGGTGATCAGCCAGCGGGCGAGCCGGACGGCGGCGTGGCCGTCGGTGTCGGTGACGAGCACCGTGCCCTCGGGCCGCCAGCGCCGCACGGGTTCCGCGGTTCCCGCGTGTCCGAGCCGGCGGGCGAAGACGCCGGTCTTCCGCAGGGCCACCTGGTCTTCGCCGGTGGTCCCGGCCAGCACGGCGGCCAGCTTCGGCGCGGTGCCTTCGTCGAGGACGGGCGGCAGGTCGACCAGGCCACCCCAGCGGGTCGGGTGTTCGAGCCCGTGGATCCGGCCGAGTCCCCAGAGCCGGGCCTGGACCGGGTCGGGCGCGCGATCGCCGGGTCCGGTGGCCACCGCTCCTTCGGTGAGGAGCCAGAGCGGGGCGTCGAGACGGGTGAGTTCGAGGACGGTCGCGGTGTCCGGCCGGACGGCCACGACCCCGGCCAGGTCCTCGGCGTCCTGGACGATTTCGGCGCCGTGCGCGGCCAGGACTTCCCGGACGCCGTCGTCCCCGACGACGAGCCAGCGGCCGGAGAGCCGGGCGGGCGGGGTGGCGACGGGACGCCAGGCGATCCGGTAGCGCCAGGAGTCCGTGGTGGCCTCGTCGCGGCGGCGGCTGCGCCACTTCGCCAGGGCGGGCAGGACGGCGCCGAGCGGCGCGTCCTCGGCGAGGTCGAGGACGCCGGCGAAGGCGGGGACGTCCTGGTCGCCGACGACGTCCCAGAACCGCTGGTCGGCCTGGACCGGCTCGGCTTCCGGGACGTCGAGCCAGTAGCGTTCGCGCTGGAAGGCGTAGGTCGGGAGATCGGCCGCGGGCGCACCAGCGAAGGCCGGGGTCCAGTCGACGGTGACCCCGTTGACGTGCGCTTCGGCGAGGGCGGTGTGGAAGCGGGTGAGGCCGCCGTCGTTCTTGCGGAGGGAGCCCAGCGCGACGACCTCGTCCCCGAGCGCCATGGTCAGCACCGGGTGCGGCGAAACCTCGATGAACGTACCGAAACCCTCGCGCTTCAGCCGTTCTACCGCGGTGTCCAGGCGAACAGTGCTGCGCAGATTGGTGTACCAGTACTCGGCATCCACACGTTCGTTCCACTCCCCGGTCACCGTCGAGATGAAGGCGGTCTCACCTTCGCGAGGTGCGATCGGGGCCAGAACGTCGAGGAGTTCGTCTCGTAGCTGCTCGACCTGCGCCGAGTGCGACGCGTAGTCCACCGGGACCCGCTTCACGCGGATGCCGTCCGCGCGGCAGGCCGTCATGAACTCGTCCAGGGCTTCCGGTGCGCCGGAGACCACGACGGCCGTCGGGCCGTTCACAGCGGCGACCGATACTCCCTCGGTCAGCCGTTCCCCGACGGTGGCGAGCGATGCCGCGACCGACACCATCCCGCCGCCACCGGCCAGCGCCAGGATCGCCTTGCTCCGCAGCGCCACCACCCGGGCTCCGTCCTCAAGGGACAGTGCACCCGAGACGACGGCGGCGGCGATCTCACCCTGCGAATGGCCGACCACCGCGTCCGGCACCACACCGAACGAACGCCACAGCTCGGCGAGGGAGACCATCACGGCGAACAACGCGGGCTGCACCACATCGACCCGGCTCAGCGCCTCCGCGTCGGCCAAGACCTCGCGCAGCTTCCAGTCCACAAGGGACTCCAGGGCCGCGGCGCAGTCATCCAGGCGGGCCGCGAACACCGGCGACGACTCCGCCAGTTCGAGCGCCATCCCGGCCCACTGCGCACCCTGCCCGGGGAACACCAGCGCCACCTTGCCCGGCTCGCCCACCTCTCCGGTGATGACGTTGGCCGCGGGAGCGCCCTCGGCGAGTGCGGTGAGACCGCCGGCGAGATCCTCGCCGACCACGACCGCGCGGTGCCGGAACAGCGACCGCGCGGAAACCAGTGCGGCCCCGACCGAGGCGGCCGGCAGCTCGGCCCGGTCGAGCAGCGCGGCCGCCTGCGCTCGCAGCGCAGCAGGGGTACGCCCGGAAACCACCCACGGCACCACACCGCCCGCGACCAGTTCCGGCCCAGCTTCCGGAGCCTGCTCGAGGATCGCGTGGGCGTTGGTGCCACTGACCCCGAACGACGACACCCCGGCTCGCCGCGGCCGGTCGGACACCCACTCACGCGACTCGGTCAGCAGCTCCACCGACCCGGCCGACCAGTCCACTTGCGACGAAGGCGCGTCCACGTGCAGCGTCCGCGGCAGCCTTCCGTGCCGCATCGCCAGCACCATCTTGATCACGCCGCCGACCCCGGCCGCCGCCTGCGTGTGGCCGATGTTCGACTTCAGCGAGCCCAGCCACAGCGGCTTTTCCCGCTCCTGGCCGTAGGTTTCCAGCAGCGCCTGCGCCTCGATGGGGTCCCCGAGCGTCGTGCCGGTGCCGTGCGCCTCGACGGCGTCCACTTCGGACGCCGCGAGTCCCGCGTTCGCCAGTGCCTGGCGGATCACCCGCTGCTGGGCCGGGCCGTTGGGGGCGGTGAGGCCGTTGGACGCCCCGTCCTGGTTGACCGCCGTCCCCCGGACGACGGCGAGCACCGGGTGGCCGTGGCGGCGGGCGTCGGACAGCCGCTCCACCAGCAGGAGACCGGCGCCCTCGCCCCAGCCGGTGCCGTCCGCGGCGTCGGCGAACGACTTGCACCGGCCGTCGGCGGCGAGGCCGCGCTGGCGGCTGAACTCGACGAACAGCGCGGGCGTCGACAGCACCGTGACCCCGCCGGCCAGCGCGAGGTCGCACTCGCCCTGCCGCAGCGACTGGCACGCGAGGTGCAGCGCCACCAGCGACGACGAACACGCCGTGTCCACGGTGATCGCCGGGCCTTCGAGGCCGAACGCGTAGGCGATCCGGCCGGAGGCGACGCTGCCGGCGCTGCCGTTGCCGAGGTAGCCCTCGTAGCCTTCCAGTCCACTCCGGACGTTCTGCAGCCGCGTGGCGTAGTCCTGGTACATCACGCCTGCGAAGACACCGGTCCGGCTGCCGCGCACCGTGTCCGGCACGATCCCGGCGCGCTCGAACGCCTCCCAGGCGATTTCGAGCAGCAGCCGCTGCTGCGGGTCCGTCGCGGTCGCTTCGCGCGGCGACATGCCGAAGAACTCGGCGTCGAAATCGGCCGCGTCGTAGAGGAAGCCGCCTTCGCGGACGTAGGACGTCCCGCCGTGCGCGGGATCGTCGTCGAAGAGGTCGGGCCAGCCCCGGTCGGCGGGGAACGCCGAAACGGCGTCGCGGCCCTCGGCGACCAGCCGCCAGAGGTCGTCCGGGGAGGCGATCCCGCCCGGGTAGCGGCAGCTCATGGCGACGATCGCGATCGGCTCGTCGGCGCCGGCCCGCTTCGTGACGACGGTGTCGGCCCTCCGCCCGGCGAGGTGGGCGGCGAGCACCGCCGGTGTCGGGTGGTCGAACACCAGCGTCGCGGGCAGCCGCAGACCGGTGGCGGCGGCGAGGCGGTTGCGGAGGTCGACCGCGGTCAGCGAGTCGAACCCGAGGTCCTTGAAGGCACGGGCGGGGTCGATCGCCTGCGCGGACGCGTGCCCGAGTACCGCCGCCACCTGCGTCCGGACCAGGTCGAGCAGGCCCTCTTCGGAGAGCTCGCCGACGTGCCCGCCGGCCGCGGCGGTGCGGCGCGCGGGCGGCGGGAAGAGGCCGCGGAACAGCGGCGAGACGGTGCCTTCGGCGGCCTGCCGGCGCAGCGCGGCGGGGTCGAGGGCGATCGGGACCAGCGCGGCCGGGCCCGCGGCGACGGCGCGGTCGAACAACGCCAGGCCCTGCGCGGTGTCCAGGGGCCGCACGCCAGAGCGGCCGAGCCGGTCGCGCGCCCGGTCGTCGAGGTGCCCGGTCATCCCGCTGGCCTCGGCCCACAGGCCCCAGGCGAGCGACACGGCGGGCCGCCCGGCCGCCCGGCGGCGCTGCGCGAGGGCGTCGAGGTAGGCGTTGGCGGCGGCGTAGTTGCCCTGCCCGCTGCCGCCGGTGGTGCCCGCGGCGGCGGAGAAGAGCACGAAGGCGGCGAGATCGCCGGTCAGCTCGTCGAGGTTGCGGGCGGCGTCGGCCTTCGGGCGCAGGACCGCGTCCAGCCGCTCCGGGGTGAGGGCCTCGACGACGCCGTCGTCGAGGACACCGGCGGCGTGCACGACGGCGGTGACCCGGTGCGCGGCCAGCACTTCGGCGAGCCGGTCGCGGTCGGCGACGTCACCGGCGACGAAGACGGCTTCCGGCAGGTCGGCGGCGAGTTCGGCGGCGCCGGGCGCGGCCGCGCCGCGGCGGCTGAGCAGGACCAGGTTCCGGACACCGTGCTGCCGCGCGAGGTGCCGGGCGACGAGCCCGCCGAGCACGCCCGAGGCGCCGGTCACGAGGACGGCGCCGTCGCCCCAGTCCGGCGGCTCGCCGGTGGCGGTGACGCGGGCGAGCCGGGGAACGAAGAGACGTCCGCCGCGCACGGCCGTCTGTGGTTCAGGCGGGACGACGGGGTGCTCCGGGTCGTCGGTGTCCAGCAGCGCGAACCGGCCCGGGTGTTCCGACTGGGCCGAGCGCACGAGCCCCCACGCGGCGGCGAGGCCGGGATCGGGGGCTTCGCCGTCGTGCACCGCGACGGCGCCGCTGCTGACGAAGACGAGCAGTCCGGGCCGCTCGGCGGCGAGCCAGTTCTGGACGAGGCCGAGCACACGGTGGACCGGCGTTCCGGTGACCGGCTCGAAGACGACCTCGGTTTCGGCCGCTCCGGCCGGGACTTCGGTCCAGTCCACGCGGTACAGATCGTCCGCGCGGTCCAGGCCACCGGCGGGGAGCGGGCGGAGGACGAGGGACTCCGCCGTCGCGACCGGGGCGCCCGACGGATCCGCGACCTCGACCGTGACCTCGTCCTCGCTGCGGCGGGTGAGGCGGACGCGAAGCGCCGAAGCGCCGGTCGCGTGCAGGGCCACTCCCGTCCAGGCGAACGGCAGGCGAGCCTTTCCGTCCTCTGTGGACGTCACCAGGGCGAGCGGGTGCAGGGCCGCGTCCAGCAGCGCCGGGTGCAGGCCGAAGCGGGCGGCGTCGCGCTCCTCCGGCAGCTCGACCTCGGCGAAGATCTCGTCGCCGCGGCGCCACGCCGAACTCAGGCCCTGGAAGGCGGGCCCGTAGCCGTAGCCCGCTGCGGCGCGGAGGCCGTCGTAAAACCCGTCGAGGTCGATCCTGGCCGCGCCCTCGGGCGGCCAGGAGTCCAAAGTGAACCCGGCGTCGGGTGCGCCGGGGGCGAGCACGCCGGTCGCGTGGCGCGTCCACGGGTCGTCCTCGTCGCGCCGCGAATGGACCTCGATGGCGCGACGGCCGGTTTCACCGGCCGGTCCCACCCAGACCTGCAGGGCGCGGGCGCCGCCGTCGGGCAGCGTCAGCGGGGTTTCGAGGGTGAGTTCCTCGACCGTCCCGCAGCCGGCACGGTCGCCGGCCTGCACGGCGAGCTCGACGAACGCGGTGCCGGGCAGCAGGATCGTGCCGTGCACGGCGTGGTCGGCCAGCCACGGCTGCGCCTGCGGGGAGACGCGGCCGGTGAGCACCAGGCCGTCGCCCGCGGCCAGCGCGACCGCCGCGCCGAGCAGTGGGTGTCCGGTGGCGCTCAGGCCGAGCGCGCCCGCGTCGCCGGGGTCCGCGACGACGGCGGGCCAGAACCGTTCGCGCTGGAAGGCGTAGGTGGGGAGGTCGACCGTGCGGGCGTCCGGGAAGGCCGGGGTCCAGTCGACGGCGACCCCGCGGACGTGCGCTTCGGCGAGAGCGGCGTGGAAACGGGTCAGCCCGCCGTCGTTCTTGCGGAGCGAGCCCAGCGCGACGACGTCCTCGCCGAGCGCCATGGTCAGCACGGGGTGCGGCGAGGCTTCGATGAACGTACCGAAACCTTCGCTCTTCAGCCGTTCTACCGCGGTGTCGAGACGGACGGTGCTGCGCAGGTTGGTGTACCAGTACTCGGCGTCCACGTTTTCGTTCCACTCGCCGGTCACCGTCGAGATGAACGCCGTGTGTCCCTGCTGCGGGCTCACCGGTCCCAGTACGCCCAGCAGCTCGTCGCGCAACTGCTCGACCTGCGCCGAGTGCGAGGCGTAATCCACCGGCACCCGCTTCGCGCGGATCCCATCGGCTTCACACGATTCGATCAGCTCATCGAGGGCGTCCGGCACGCCGGAGACCACCACCGCGGACGGGCCGTTCACCGCCGCGATCGACAACCCGTCCGTCAGCCGTGCCTCGACGACGGCGAGCGACTCGGCCACCGAGATCATCCCGCCGCGCCCGGCCAGTGCCAGGATCGCCTTGCTCCGCAACGTCACCACCCGCGCGCCGTCCTCAAGGGACAGCGCACCCGAGACCACCGCGGCGGCGATTTCCCCTTGCGAGTGACCGACGACCGCGTCCGGGACCACGCCGAACGAGCGCCACAACTCGGCGAGGGAGACCATGACGGCGAACAACGCGGGCTGCACCACATCGACCCGGCTCAACGCCGCCGGATCGGACAGCACCTCCCGCAACGACCAGTCCACAAAGGATTCGACAGCCACGGCACACTCGTCCAGCCGGGCCGCGAACACCGGCGAAGACTCCGCGAGTTCGAGCGCCATGCCCGCCCACTGCGAACCCTGCCCCGGGAAGACCAGCGCCACCTTGCCCGGCGCGCCGGCTTCCCCGGTGACGACGTTCGCCGCCGGGACGCCCTCGGCAAGCGCCGCGAGACCACCGGCGAGATCGCCGACCACGACCGCCCGGTGCGAAAACGCCGAGCGGGTCGTGACCAGCGAAAACCCGACGTCCGCGGCCGGCGCTTCGTGC
Source organism: Amycolatopsis kentuckyensis (assembly GCF_002155975.1). Classification (GTDB taxonomy): domain Bacteria; phylum Actinomycetota; class Actinomycetes; order Mycobacteriales; family Pseudonocardiaceae; genus Amycolatopsis; species Amycolatopsis kentuckyensis. The sequence goes on along the minus strand of NZ_MUMI01000343.1, from coordinate 686 downwards.
CCGGCCAATGCGGCGGCCTGCGCCTTGAGGGCGTCCGCGGTCCGCGCGGAGAGCACCCACGGCACCGGACCGGCCGCCTGGGCCGGCGCCGGTTCCTCGGCCGGGACGGCTTCGAGGATGGCGTGGGCATTGGTGCCGCTCATCCCGAACGCGGACACACCCGCCCGCCGCGGCTCGCCGGTCTCCGGCCAGGGCCGGGCCTCGGTGAGCAGCCGGACGCCGCCGGACGCCCAGTCGACGTGCGACGTTGGGGCGTCGACGTGCAACGTCCGCGGCAGGACACCGTGCCGCATGGCCATGACCATCTTGATCACCCCGGCGACGCCGGCCGCGCCCTGGGTGTGCCCGACGTTCGACTTCAGCGACCCGAGGAACAGCGGGTCGTCGGCGGGGCGGGCCCGGCCGTAGGTGGCCAGCAGCGCCTGCGCCTCGATCGGGTCGCCGAGGGTGGTGCCGGTGCCGTGCGCCTCGACCGCGTCGACCTGCTTCGCCGAGAGCCGCGCGTTGGCGAGGGCGTCGGTGATCACGCGCTCCTGCGCGGGACCGTTGGGGGCGGTGAGGCCGTTGGAGGCGCCGTCGGAGTTGATCGCCGAGCCGCGGACGACGGCGAGCACCGGGTGGCCGTGGCGCTGGGCGTCGGACAGCCGTTCGAGGACCAGCATGCCGGCGCCTTCGCCCCAGCCGGT
>NZ_MUMI01000342.1 GCF_002155975.1 Amycolatopsis kentuckyensis | reverse complement strand
CGCGGCCGAGGCCCCAGAGCAGCGACTGCTCGAGGCCCGGCAGGTCGTCGGCGGGCCCGGTGCGGACCGCGCCGCGGGTCAGCACCCACAGCGGGGCGGTGACCCCGGCGTCGCCCAGCGCCTGGGCCAGGACGAGGGTCAGGATCAGCCCGGCCGGGCTCTCCGGGAACTCCGGGTGCGGGCGTTCGTCGGCGGCCAGCAGCGAGACGACACCGTCGAACGGCCCGGTGAGCCGCTCGGCCAGCGCGGCGCGGTCGGTGCCGGTCAGGGTGAGGGTGACCACCTCGGCGGTGCGGGCGAGGGTGTCCACGACGTCCTGGCCGGTGCGGTCGTCGCCGCGGACGACCAGCCAGCGCCCGGACGGCGTCGCGGCGGGGAGGTCCGCGGGCTGCCAGGTGATCCCGTACCGCCAGGAGTCCACAGTGGATTCGGTGACCCGGCGGCGGCGCCACGCGGCCAGGGCCGGGAGGACCTCGTCCAGTGGCGCGTCGACGGCCACGCCGAGCGTGTCCGCGAGGTCGTCGCGGTCCACGAGGTCCCAGAATCCGCCGTCGGCCGGAGCTTCGCTTTCGGTGCGCAGCCAGAAGCTTTCCCGCTGGAAGGGGTAGGTCGGCAGGTCCACGCGGTGCGCGCCGGGGAACGCCGGGGTCCAGTCGACCGGGACGCCGGCGCAATGCGCCTCGCCCAGCGCACGCTGGAACCGGGCGAGGCCGCCGTCGCCGCGGCGCAGGGTGCCGAGCGCGGTCGCCGTCTCGCCGATGGCCATCGTCAGCACCGGGTGCGGCGAGGACTCGACGAACGTGCCGAAGCCGCGCTCGGCCAGCGCCCGCACGGCGTCGTCGAGTAGCACCGTGCTGCGGAGGTTCGTATACCAGTACTCGGCGTCCAGCTCGGCGCCGTCGGCCCAGTCGCCGGTCACGGTGGAGAAGAACCCGGTCTCGGCCGTCCGCGGGGTGATCGGGGCGAGCACGCTCAGGAGTTCGCCGCGGATCTCCTCGACTTGCGCGGAGTGCGACGCGTAGTCCACGGGGATCCGCTTGGCGCGGATGCCGTCGGCCTCGCACGACGCGATCAGCGCGTCGAGGGCGCCCGGGTCGCCCGAGACCACCACCGCGGCCGGGCCGTTCACCGCGGCGATCGACAGCCCCTCGGTCAGCCGCGCTTCGACGGCTTCCACGGACGCGGCCACCGAAACCATGCCCCCGCGTCCGGCCAGGGCGAGGATCGCCTTGCTGCGCAGGGCAACCACGCGGGCACCGTCCTCGAGGGACAGCGCGCCCGCGACGACGGCGGCCGCGATCTCGCCCTGCGAATGCCCGACGACCGCGTCGGGTACGACACCGTACGAGCGCCACAGCTCCGCCAGCGACACCATCACCGCGAACAGCGCGGGCTGCACGACGTCGACCCGCGCCAGCGCCTCGGCGTCGGCCAGCGCATCGCGCAGCCGCCAGTCCACAAAGGATGCCAAGGCGGCACCGCACTCGTCCAGGCGGGCCGCGAAGACCGGCGACGACTCCGCCAGCTCCAGAGCCATCCCGGCCCACTGCGAGCCTTGCCCCGGGAACACCAGCGCGACCTTGCCCGGCTTCCCGGCCACCCCGGACACCACCGCGTCGTCCGGCGCGCCCGCGGCGACGGCGGCGAGCCCGCGCAGCAGGTCGGCCCGGTCCCGGCCGACCACGACGGCCCGGTGTTCGAACCGGGCCCGCGTCACGGCGAGCGAGTAGCCCACCTCGGGCAGTCCCGGGAAATCCACATCGGACAGCCGAGCCGCCTGCTCACGCAGGGCTTCCCCCGTGCGGCCCGACAGAACCCACGGGACGACCGCGGGCACGATCGCCGGTTCCGCGGGTTCGGCGGGCGGCGCGGCTTCGAGGATGGCGTGCGCGTTGGTGCCGCTGATCCCGAAGGACGACACGGCCGCCCGCCGCGGGTGATCACGTGAAGGCCACTCGACGCCGGTGTCCAGCAGCCGCAGCGTGCCCGCCGACCAGTCCACTTCGGACGTCGGACGTCCCGCGTACTTCGACGCCGGCAGCGTCGCGTGCTGCAGCGCCAGCACGGCCTTCATCACCCCGGCGACCCCTGCCGCCGCCTGCGTGTGCCCGATGTTGGACTTCACCGAGCCCAGCCAGAGCGGCTGTTCCGGTGACCGGCCGCGGCCGTAGGTCTCCAGCAGCGCCTGGGCTTCGATCGGGTCGCCGAGCGGGGTGCCGGTGCCGTGCGCCTCCATCAGGTCGACCTGGCTCGCCGCCACCCGGGCGTTGGCGAGCGCGTCGAGGATGACCCGCTCCTGCGACGGCCCGTTCGGGGCGCTGAGCCCGTTGGACGCGCCGTCGGAGTTGACCGCCGAGCCGCGGACCACCGCGAGCACGGGGTGCCCGTGGCGCTGGGCGTCCGACAGCCGTTCCAGCACCAGCATCCCGGCGCCCTCGGCGGCCCCGAAGCCGTCGGCGTCCGCGGAGAACGGCTTGCACCGGCCGTCCGGCGAAAGCGCCCGCTGCCGGCTGAGCTCGATGAGGATGCCCGGCGTCGCCATCACCGTCACGCCGCCGGCCAGTGCCAGCGAACACTCGTCGCGCCGCAGCGCCTGCACCGCCCAGTGCAGGGCGACCAGCGAGGACGAGCACGCGGTGTCGACGGTGACCGCCGGACCTTCCAGGCCGAGGACGTAGGCGATCCGGCCGGAGGCGACACTGGTGATCGTGCCGGTGAGCAGGTGGCCCTCGACCGATTCGGGGACCCGGTGCGAGCTCGGCGCGTAGTTCTGCTGCATGGCCCCGACGAACACGCCGGTGCGGCTCGACTTGAGCGTCCGCGGGTCGATGCCGCCGCGTTCGAGGGCCTCCCACGACGTCTCCAGCAGGAGCCGCTGCTGCGGGTCCATGGCGAGGGCCTCGCGCGGCGAGATGCCGAAGAACCCGGCGTCGAACCGGTCGGCGTCGTGCAGGAACGCGCCGCCGCGCATGGAGAACGTGCCGGACCGCGCGGGGTCCGGGTCGTAGAGCGCCGCCCAGTCCCGGTTGGCCGGCAGGTCCCCGATGACGTCCTCGCCCTCGGACACCAGGCGCCACAACGCTTCGGGCGTCTCGATGCCGCCCGGGAACCGGCAGCCCATGCCGACGATCGCGATCGGCTCGGTCTCCCGCGCCTCGAAGTCCCGCAACCGCTGCTTGGCCTGGCGCAGGTCCGCCGTGGCCAGCTTCAGGTAGTCGCGGAGCCTGTCCTCGTTCGCCATGTGCCGTCAACTCCGTGCGTTGTCCGCCTGAGGTGTCTCAGGACAGGTCGAGCTCCCGATCGAGCAGTGCGAAGATTTCGTCGTCCGACGCCGTGTCGAGCGGGGCCTCCCCGGGTTCGGGGTCGCGTTCGTCCGCCGCGCCGTCCAGCCGGAACAGCAGGTCGCGCAGGCGGACCTTGACCCGGCCGTGCAGGCCGCCGCCCGCCTCGCCCAGCAGCGCCGCCTCCAGCCGGTCGAGGTCGGCCAGCACGCCGGAGTCCGCGGGGCTCAGCGCTTCCAGGAGGTGCCCGGCCAGCGCGGCCGGGGTCGGGTAGTCGAAGGCCAGCGTCGTGCGCAGCTTCAGCCCGGTCGCTTCGGCGAGCCGGTTGCGCAGCGCCACCGCGGTCAGCGACTCGAAGCCGAGGTCGGTGAAGGTGTCGTCGCCGACGGCGGTGTCGCGGCCGAGCACCGCCGCGGTGTGCTCGAGGACGAGGTCCAGCAGCAGTTCCGCGCGGGCGGGGCCGGGCAGCGCGGCCACCTTCGCGGCGAACCCGCCGTCCGGCGTTCCCCGGCCGGCCGGTTCGGCGTGCGGCGCCCGGACGTACTCCTCCGGAAGCGCGCCCAGGACGACGTTCTCGGCGGAGAACACCGGCCGGCCCACCAGGTCGGTGGCCGAAACCGACACCGAATCCGCGCCGGTGGCGCGTACCCGGACCCGCAGCGCCGGGGCCCCGGCCGCGTGCAGGGACAGGCCGCTCCACGAGGACGCCAGCCAGCCGTCGGACTCGGCCGCGGCGGGGAACAGCGCGACCGCCTGCAGCGCGGAGTCCAGCAGCGCGGGGTGGATGCCGTAACCCGCGCCGCTCCCGGCCAGTGCCGGTAGCACCACCTCGGCGAACAGCTCGCCGTCGAGCGACCACGCGCCGGTCAGGCCGCCGAACTCGGGGCCCAGCTCGATGCCGTGCGCCCGCAGCCGGTCCCGGGCGGTCCCGGCGTCCTCGGCGACCGCACCCGGCGGCGGCCACGCCAGGGGCTCCGGCCCGGCCGCCGAGCCCGCGGTCTCGGCCATGATCCCGGTGGCGTGCCGCGTCCACGGCCCGCCCTGGGCGGCCCCGACCGAGTCCGGCCGGGCGAACACGCCGATCCGGCGCGCGCCGGCGTCGTCGACCGGGCCGATCCGCACCTGCAGGCAGAGCGCCTCTTCCGCGAAGACGACCGGCAGGTGCTGGGTGAGTTCCTCGATCCGGGCGCAGCCGAGCTCGGACGCCGCGTGCAGGGTGAGTTCGACGAGCACCGACGACGGCAGCACGGTCCGGCCGAGCACGGTGTGCCCGGCCAGCCACGGGTGCTGCGCGGCCGAGAGGCGGCCGGTGAACAGCCAGCCGCCGTCTTCGGCGAGTTCGACGGCCGCGCCGAGCAGCGGGTGCCCGGCGGCCAGCAGGCCGGCCGCGGCGACCGTCGCGTCCGAGCCGGACTCCGGCAGGGCGACCGGTTCGGCACCACCGGGGAAGGCGGCGGTCCAGTCGACACCGGCGCCGGAGACGTAGGCCGCGGCGAGCGAGCCGAGGAAGGAGCGCGGGCCGTTTTCGCGACGGCTGATCGTGCCGAGGACGACGGCCCGGCCGTCGAGCGCGTCGACCGTGTCCTGGACCGCCACCGTGAGCACCGGGTGCGGGCTGATCTCGGCGAAGACGCCGTGCCCCTGCTCGACGAGCCCGCGGGTGGCCTCGTCGAAGCGGACCGGGTTGCGCAGGTTGCGGAACCAGTAGCGGGCGTCGAGCGCGGCGGTGTCGAGGGGGCCTTCGGTCACCGTCGAGTGGAACGGGACCACGGTGGACGACGGCGTCAGCGGGGCGAGGTCGGCCAGCAGCCGCTCGCGGATGTCGTCGATGTGCCGCGAGTGGGCGGCCAGCCCGACCGGGATGCGCCGGGCCCGCACGCCCTCGGCGGTCAGGTCGGCCAGGAGTTGCGCCACCGGGGCGGAGTCGCCGGAGACGACCACCCACGACGGCGCGTTCACCGCGCCGAGGTCCAGCCCGTCGCGACCGGCCAGCCAGGCGCGCACCTCGGCCACCGGCAGCGGCACCGAGATCATGTCGCCGCGGCCGGCCAGCGTGGCCTGCGCGCTGCTCCACAACGCGGCCACGCGCATGCCGTCGGCGTGCGAAAGAGCGCCGATCGCGCAGGCGGCGGCCACCTCGCCGAGGCTGTGCCCGACCACGGCGGCCGGTTCGACGCCGTGCGCGCGCCACAGCGCGGCCAGTGCCACCATCACCGCGAACAGCACCGGCTGCACGACGTCGGCACCGTCGTCGAGGGTGGGCGCGCCGGGCCGTCCACGAAGGACGTCCACAACGGACCAATCCGCGAAGGGGGCGAGCGCGGCGTCGCAGCGGGCGAGTTCCGCGGCGAACACCGGCGACCACTCCAGCAGGTCGAGCGCCATGCCCGGCCACTGCGAACCCTGGCCGGGGAAGACGAACACGACCCGCTCGGCGCGCCGGGCACTGCCGCGCACGACGCCGGGCGGGTGCTGGCCGGCGGCCAGGGTGTCCAGCCCGCGCCGGCCGTCGTCGCGGTCCCCGGCCAGCAGCACGGCCCGGTGCGCCCGGCCGGTGTCCTCGGCCGCGACCGAGCGCGCGAACGCCTCGAACGGCGTGTCCGGGTGGTCGGCGAGGTACCGCGCGAGGCGGTGGGCCTTCGACCGCAGTCCCGCCTTGCTGTCCGCGGAGACGATCAGCGGCACGACGTCGTGACCACTGCCGGTGTGCTCGTGCTCGGTGGTCAGGGTCGGGGTGGCCACTCGTTACCTCCCGGGATCGGGCTCAGGGGAGCCGCACGGAGAACGGGTTCCGGAACACGTCGCCCGGGTCCCACCGCGCCTTGACCGCTTGCAGCCGCGGGTAGTTGTGCTGGTGGTAGAGCTCGTGCCAGGCCAGCCCGGAGGAGTTCCACCGCTCGTCCCGGACGTCGAAGTCCGGGTTGTTCACGTAGGACCCGTTGGTCCGCTCGTCCGGCACCGGCACGCCGCCCGTCTCCGCGTAGACGTCCGCGTAGAACTCACGCAGCCACGCCAGGTGCGGCCCGGCCTGCTCGGAGGCGTCCCAGTGGGTGGAGTAGACGAGCTTGAGGATGCTGTCCCGCTGGGCGATCGCGGTGTCGGCGGGCGACAGCGCGTTCATCCGGCCGCCGCAGCCGACGAACATCACGCCGGCGCGGTGGTTGCCGTAGTCCTCGCGCAGCAGGTGCCGGTACAGCTTGGCGGCCTGCTCGTCGGTGCAGCGTTTCCGCAGGTCGGCGGCCTTGATCTTGAAGCTCAGCGTGTGGTCCCCGCTGTCGGCGATGCCGCCCCACGACGTCGCGTGCAGCCACGGCAGCTCCTGACGGCTGCTCAGCGCCGGGGCGACGCCGAGGTCGCGGCGGATCGCGGCGACGTAGTCGTCGAGCAGGCCGGTGGCGTTCGGGGCGGCACTGTCGATCTGTGTCGACATGGCGACGAACTGGGACGCGCGCGTCCCGCACCACAGGCCGCTGTAGAGGTCTTCGTACGGGGAGCCGGGGTCGCTGTGGCGCTCGTACCACTCGCCGTGGTTGCGCAGCAGCCGCGTGAACGCGGTTTCGTCGAGCATGTCCCACACCCAGACGTCCTGCTGCACCAGCAGCCGCGCGGGCGGGGTGGGCAGGAGGGCCGCGGGTGCGCCGGTCGCGCCGGGGATCCGCAGCCAGTAGCGCGTCACGACGCCGAAGTTGCCGCCGCCACCGCCGGTGTGCGCCCACCACAGGTCGTGGTTCTCGTCGTCCGGGTCGCTGGTCGCGACCACCGCTCGCGCGGTGCCGTCGGCGCCGACCACGACGACCTCGACCGCGTGCAGGTGGTCGGAGACGTAGCCGAACTTCCGCGACAGCGGGCCGTACCCGCCGCCCGCGATGTGCCCGCCCAGGCCGACGCTCGGGCAGGACCCGGCCGGGATCGTGACGCCCCAGCGCTTGTAGAGGGTCCGGTAGGCCTGGCCCACGGTGGCGCCGGGTTCGGCGAAGAAGGCGTCCCGCTCGGCGCCGAAGCCGATCCGGTTCAGTTCGGACAGATCGATGACCACCTGGACGTCCGGTGCGCCGACCATCTCCTCGACGCAGTGGCCGCCGCTGCGGACCGCGATCCGCCGTCCCTCGCGCACCGCCGTGCCGACCGCGTCCACCACCTCTTCGGTGGAGGTGGGCACGCGGACGTAGTCGGGCTTGCCGACCCAGCGCTGGTTGACCCCGCGCACGAGATCGGCGTACCGGGCGTCGTCCGGCAGAACGGTCACCGCACCCATCGATCGCCCTCATTCTTCACTTCGGTCATTTTGTGACGCCGGAAATGAGCATCCCACCGTCGTCATCGTCGCCGAACACTACGGTGGCGTTCCGGCGCGATCCAACCCCTAACCGCCCGGAACCAGGTCTCGACCTGGCGTTGCTTAGGGGCGCGTTAGGGGTTACCGGCCCGATCGGCCACTGCTAGCTTCACCCTGCGGAAATCTTTATTCTGCCGGAGATTTAAGGCGGGCAATCGTGACCGAACTCCATTCATGGCACCCGATCGACGAAAATGCGGACGACAAGGAAGTAATCATCACGGTTGATTTCACGGTCACCGGGCGCCCGGAGGCGGGGTTCGCCGAGCTCGCGAAGCACCTCGAAACGCCGTACGGCATCTGGGAGAGCCTGCCGCCCGCCGTCGGTGACGAGACCGGGATGACCGGCGACGACTACCTCGACCGGTGGACCTCGGAGCTGCGCGCGAGCGGCGCCGAGGTCAAGGCGGTGTTCGGCTACTGCGCGTCCAGCGTGTTCGCCCTCGCCATCGCCGAGCGCATCGCGACCTGGCAGGCGAAGCCGCGGGTGGTCCTGTTCGACCCGACCGCCGCCACCGGCTTCACCGTGCTGTACTACGGCTTCTTCCGCGTGGTGGACGCGCTCGCCGCCGTCCTCACCGAGGACGAGGTGCGGGAGGCGCACGCCGCCGGCGAGGCCGCCCAGCGCACCCACGACGACCTCGAGACGCTCACGAAGGAGTTCGTGCGGCTCTACCGCGACGTCGGCACCACGGCGTTCGAACGGGTCGAACTGGACGCCGACCGCGCTGACGAGCTCGTCTCCTGGTTCCGCAGCTACATGACCTACCTGGTGGCCGCCTCCCAGGTCACCGTCCCCGGCGACCTCGGCGGCGTCGACGTGATCCGCTCCGCCGAACTGCCCGGCGCGCTGGAGATCGGCGCGCGCGAGATCCGGTTCGACATCGACCACTCCGGCCTGCTCAGCCAGCCGGAGGTCGCGCAGGCCGTCCGCGGCCTGCTCCCCTGACCGCCCTTTTCGGACCATCCCAGCAGGAGAGCTGATGCCGACGTCACCGACCGGTCTGGGCACCGGCACGGAAAGCCAAGCCGAAGCCGCGCTCGCCGGGCACCCCGGTGTCGCGCGGGCCAGTGTCACCCGCGAACCCGGGACCGGGCGGCTCGTCGCCCGTGTCGTGCCGCGGGACCCGGTCGCCGAAGCCGGCGACGACCGCGCGCGCGTCGAGGAGTGGCAGCTCATCTACGAATGGGTGTACGGCGAACTCCCCGAGTCCGGTGGGCTCGGGGAGAACTTCGTGGGCTGGCACAGCACCTACACCGGGCTGCCGATCGAGCTCGCGCAGATGCGGGAGTGGCGGGACGCGACCGTCGAGCGGATCCGGTCGCTGCGGCCCCGCCGGGTGCTGGAGATCGGTGTCGGCACCGGCCTGCTGATGGCCAAGCTCGCGCCGTCGTGCGAAGAGTACGCGGCGACCGACTTCTCCCCGACCGTGATCGAGACGCTCACCGGCCAGGTCGCCGCCGACCCCACGCTGGCCCACGTGACGCTGCACCACCGTGAGGCCGACGACTTCTCCGGGCTGCCCGGGAACCACTTCGACACGGTGGTGATCAACTCCGTCGTCCAGTACTTCCCCGGCATCGGCTACCTCGCCGACGTCCTGCGCCAGGCCGCCGCGCTGGTCGTGCCCGGCGGCGCGGTGTTCGCCGGCGACGTGCGGAACCTGCGGCTGCTGCGCGCCTTCCGCGCCGCCGTGCTGGCCGAGGAGGTGGCCGCGGCCCCGGAGACGGGCCGGGAACTGGTCGAGAACAGCGTCCTCGAAGAGAAGGAACTGCTCGTCGACCCGGACTTCTTCCCCGCGCTGGCCGCCACGCTGCCCGGGATCGCGGCGGCCGACGTCCGGCTGAAACGAGCCCGCCACCACAACGAGCTGAGCCGGCACCGCTACGACGCCGTGCTGCGCAAGGAACCCGCGGCGACCGTCGAACCGGCGCACACGCAGGCTTGGGATCCGGCCGCGCTGGAGACGCTGCTGAGCGATGTCCGGCCGCCGTCCGCGCGGATCACCGGCGTGCCGAACGGCCGGGTCGCCCGCGAGCTGGCCGCGCTGGCGAAGCTCGACACGGGCGCCACCCCGGTCGCGGTGACCGCGCCCGACCCGGAAGACCTCCACGACTTCGGGCGCCGGCGGGGCTACCAGGCCGCGGTGACCTGGTCGGCCGGCGGCCCCGGCCTGGTCGACGTCGTCTACACCCGCGAGGGCGAGCCGGTGACCGTGCCCGCCTCGGCCGCTACGCCCGGGCTGCCCTTCACCGCCTACGCCAACGCCCCCTCTCGCGCGGCGANNTCGCCGCGCGGCTGCCCGCCGAGGCGGTTCCGCACGCCTTCGTCACCGTCGAAGACCTCCCCGAAGGGACCGGACATGCCGATCGCTGAGATTCCGGCGACCCGCAAGGAAGAAGGGCTCTGGCTGCTCGAACGGCTGGTGCCCGGCGAAGGCGTCAACAACGTGCCGGGCGTGGCGCTGCGGGTGGCGGGCCGGCTCGACCGGGCCGTCCTGCAGGAGGCCGTCGCGCAGCTGGTGCGCCGGTACGACGCGCTGCGGACCGTCTTCCACGCCGACGACACGCGGCTCACCAAGTCGGTGCTCCCGTCCGTCCCGATCCGGCTGGAAGGGTCGGACTGCTCCGACGTCGAGGCCGGGCTGCGGGAGCTGATCACCCGGCCGTTCACTTTGGACGGAACGCCGCTGCTGCGCGTCGGCCTGTACCACGGCCCCGAGCACGACTCGGTCGGCGTGGCCGTGCACCACCTCATCTTCGACGGCACGTCGATGTCGATCTTCCTGGAGGAGCTCGCCGCCGCCTACGACGCGGTGCTCGCCGGGGACCTCCCGGACGCCGGTCCGCCCGTCCCGCTCTGGCCGGAGTCCGAGCCGAAGCCGGAGAGTCTCGCCTTCTGGCGCGAGCACCTGCGGGACTTCGACGCGGGCGGGCCCGGCCTGTGGTGCGGTGGCCAGGAAAGCGCGCAGCCGACCCTGCGCGGCGAGCAGCTCGTCCGCCCGTTCTCCGCGGCCGCCAAGGACGTCGTCACCGCGCTGCAGAAGGAACTCAAGGCGCCCGACGTCGTCGTGCTGCTGGCCGCCTACTACCTGCTGCTGCACGCCCACGGCGCCGGCCCCGACCTCGCCGTCGGCTTCCCGGTGAACGTCCGCAGCCAGCAGGCCCAGCGCGCGATCGGCTACCACGTCAACATCGTCCCGCTGCGCGTGCGGATCGACACGGCCGAGACGTTCCGCGGGTTCAGCCGCCGGGTGCGGGACCTGTTCTTCGAGGCCATCGCGCATGCGGACGTGCCGATGGACGTCCTGCTGCCGGAGGTCGAGCGCGCCGGTTCGTCCTGGCGCACCACCATGTTCCGGCACGTGTTCAACTACCTGCCCTTCGGCGGCCGGGCCGCCACGAGCCTCGGAGGCGCGCCCGCCGAGGTCGTCGAAATCGACCCCGGGCACAGCAAGTTCGACCTCGAGTTCGTCATCCTGCCCTCGGCGGCGGAGAGCCGCGTCAAGGCGGTCTACGGCGCCGAGGTGCTCGACCGCGGCGAGGTCGAGCTGCTGCTGGAGCGCTACGACGCCCTGCTCGTCGCGGCGGCGAGCGCGCCGGACCGGCCGCTGCGCGAGCTGGACGGCTGGGGCGCCACCGATCACGCGGTCCTCGACACCCCTGGTGCTCCGGCCGGGACGGACACCGTCCTCACGGCGATCGCCCGGCACGTCGCGGAGAACCCCGGCGCACCGGCGATCGTGACCGACGGAGGCACGACGTCCTACCGGGATCTCTGGCGCGCCGCGGCGGCGGTCACGACCTTGCTGGCCGACGCCGGGACCGGGCCGGGTGACGTCGTCGCCGTGGCCGCCCCGCGCGGCCCGGACCTCGCGGCCGCGATCCTCGGCAGCTGGCTGGCCGGCGCCACCGTCAGCACGGACGGCTCCGACGCGAAGATCGTGCTGGGTGCCGAGAAAATCTCCTACGCCGTCACAGTGGCCGTCGACCCGGACGCCGCGGCTGTGTCCCCGGACAGCATGGCGCTCCCCGGTGTGACCCATCGAGAACTCGCCGACTCCGTGCGGCAGGTATCGGTGGCGGCCAGGCCGGTGCTGTGGCTTTCGGCCGCCGTCCCGGAACTGCTCCTGGCCCTGACCACCGGTGCGCCGCTGGTCGTGGCGCCGGACGCGGCCCGCAGTGACGGCCACCTGCTCGCCGGGCTGCTCACCCGGCACGACGTCGGCGTCGTGCACGCCACCCCGGCGATCTGGGCCCGCGTGGCCGAGCACCTCGGCGAAGCCGCCAGCGGCCGCATCGCCCTGATCGGCGCCGAACCCGCGCCCGCCGCGCTCGTCCGCACCCTGCGCGCGCTCGAAGCCGACGTCCACACGGTGTTCCCCGTCCGCGGTCGCTGGGTGCTCGCCGACGGCGTGCCGG
>NZ_MUMI01000341.1 GCF_002155975.1 Amycolatopsis kentuckyensis | reverse complement strand
ACGATCCGCATCGCCGCGGCGAGGCACATCGTCGAGAAGCACGGCGGGCCGATCACGGCGCTCCTCGACCTCGCGGAGGACGAGGAGGCCCCCGAAGACGCCCGGATCCGCGCCGCGACCCTGGTCGGGAAGACGGAGCCGACCACCGGGGCCCGGTTGCTCGTCGCCATCGCACCACGCCGGCCGGAAGCCCTCAACCGGGCCTACGACCTCGACCCGACGGTCGGCTACGCGGCGTTGGACAAGCTGGCGAGGAGCTCGGCGGTACCGGTCGAGCGCCGGATCGCGGTGATCGAGGCGATCGGCGCGAAGCTGGACCGCGGCAAGCGGGTCCGGCTGTACACCGTGATCGCCGAAACCAGCCAGGGCAAGGACGCGCTGCGCGCGACCGGCAAGGTGGCGGCCCTCGATTCGATCCGCGGGCAGCGGCTGATGGCCGACCTCGCCGCGCGCCCCACGGCCGACCACGAGTACCGGGTGACCGCGGCGCTCGGAGGAGGGGCCGCGGCCGCGCCGGTGCTGCGTGACCTGGCCACGGACCGCGCCGTTCCGGACGAGCTGCGGTTCAAGTCCGCGAAGGCCCTCGAACGGTACGACCGGAAAGCCGCCGGGCCGGTGTTCCGCGACCTGGCGGAACAGGGCCGGCCGGACGACCTGCGGCTGCGGGCCGCGCTGTCGCTGCACGGCAGGCACGCCGTCAAGGCACTGACGTCGATCACCGAAGACCGGCACGCGGGCGCGGAAGTCCGGTTCCAAGCCGCGTTGCGGGCGAAGCGGCAGGACAAAGCCGCGGGACTGGCGGCGATGCGATTCCTCGACGAGGACCCCCGGCTCCCCGGCCGGGTCCGCAACCAGGTGCGGCAGCACCTGCACTGACCACCGGCAGCTCCCGCCCCGCGCCGCGCGGCCGGCTGCCGCCACGTAAACCGGGATGATCTCATTCCACCCTGACGCTAGTCTCCAGTGGACGGTGCGGCAGGGGGGAGTGATCGTGTCCAGCCACTTCGAGGCGATCGGGTTGGGCGTCACCAGCGAGGAAGAGTTCGGGGAGACGGTGGTCTCCTTGATCAACGCGGGCACGACGCGGCAGATCGCCAGGAAGACCAGCGAGCACGTCTGGACCGATCCCTCAGGCGCCCGATTGGTCGCGCAGGTCCGCGGCGGCGAGATCGAGTTCCTCCTGCCGAGCCTGGCCGGCACCACGCCCGCGGTTCCGGTGCGCGACGTCCGCCTCGTCGACGACGAGACCGCGATGCTCGAACTCCTCGACGGCGTCGGGGGACAGCTGGTCTGCCCCGTCGCGGTGGAACTGGAAGACCGAGCGGTCCTCGCCCACTCCGGCGGGCGGCTCGAGACCGGATCCCTGGTGCTGGCGGCGCTGGCCGAAGACGTCACCGTGCACGCCGACGCCGAGGCCTACTACGCCTCCCAGGACGATGACGGGCCGAAGTTCGCCGCCGACCACTTCATCCCGTCCGGAGCTTTCCCGCTCGCCGAACCCCCGCCCGGCTGGACGCCCTCCGCCCACGCGCTGTTCGCCGGCGAGGTCATCGAAGCCGCGACACCCGTGAACACGTTCACCGGCACGGCATTCCACCGGCTCCGGGTCCGCACCATCGCCGCGATCGAACTCGACGTCGCGATCGCGGCCCCCGACCTCGAGCGGCCACCCGCGCGCGGCAACGTCGTGACGGGCACCTTCTTCCTGACCGGAAGTCTGGGACTCCCGCCGGCCGGCCCCGCGGAAACCTCACGGAAGCGACGCGGCTGGTTCCGCCGATAGGCATCCGCACTAGTTCCGCGGGCGCGCGGGCGATCTCGCGCACCGTCCCGGTCCAGGACGGTGCGGCCGGCGCTCACGGAGTCGCGGTGCGGTCGCCCAGCCATGCCCGTGCGGTGGCCAGGTAGTCCCGCGTCACGGTGGTGTCGGGGGCCCACGCCTCGAAGCCGTGGGGTGCGCCCGGCACCACGTGCAGCGTGGCGTCGACGCCCGCCTCGCGCAGCCGGTGGGCGTACGCGGCGGACTCGTCGTGGAGCAGATCGATGTCGCCCACGCCGATCCACGCCGGGGGCAGCCCCGTGAGGTCTTCGCGGCGGGCCGGCACGGCGTAGGACGGCACATCCGGGGCACCCGGTTCGGTGCCGAGGTAGGAACGCCAGCCGAAGCGGTTGAGGCGGTTGTCCCAGCCGCGGTGGTTGCGGTCGTCGAGCTCGCGGCGGGCGGCGGTGCGGTCGTCGAGCATCGGGCACAGCAGCCACTGCGCGTGCGGCCGCTCGCCGCTGTCGCAGAGGCGCTGGACCAGTGCGGCCGCGAGCGCGCCGCCCGCGCTCTGCCCGCCGACGACGACGTCGTCCGGGCCGCCGGCCTGGTCGCGGGCCCAGGTCCAGGCCGCGTGGCAGTCGTCGAGCGCGGCCGGGTACTGCGCGTCCGGGGCGAGCCGGTACTCCACGGACACCACCGTGATGCCCAGCTCCCGCGCCGTTTCCCCGCAGAGCCGGTCGTCCTGGGCCGCGCGGCCGACGACGAAGCCGCCGCCGTGGATCCACAGGAGGGTGCGCCCGGGCCGCGCGGCACGCGGGCGGTGGATCCGCCACCCGGGCGTGCTCTCGATGTCCACGCCCGGCACCTCGACGGGCCGGATCTGCGCGGTCGCCGCGCGGATCTGCGGCAGCACCCCGGCTTCCTCCAGCGGCACGCGCGGGAGCCGGCCGGCCCGGGGACGGAGTTCGGGAGCAATCTCGGCGAGCTTCACCGCACTGCGCCGATCGTGGTCTGTGTCGTCGTGCTCATGGCCTCGACTTTATCGCGCGAACCACGCGCCTGATGGCGTTTTCCCAACCTCGTCGTCCGGAAGTTTCCCTTCCACCAAAGGAAAAAAGCGCCTTCCCGTCCCTGTTGTCACCTCTGTCCGATTCGGAGCGCACCACTGTCCACGGAGGACCGCACACCCCGGTCGGCCCACTACCCCCTCCACACTTCCCCGCCAAGGGCCTCGACTACGGCCTGCTGCCCTACAAGCCGGGGGTGCTGACGCTGCAGCGCTAGCGGTCACCGGCCGCTCCCGGTCCGGGGCAGCCGCCTGCCCACCACGGATCGATACGTTTCGCCGATCAGCCGGTGCGGCAACCGGACCGCGAGTTCTCAGCGCTCTCCACGCCGGACATCGTGTCGGCAGGCCCCGCGGTCATCGCCGGAACCGGAGCCGAGGCCGAGATCGTCGAGGTGGCGCTGCACCCGCTCGACGTCGGTGTCGCGGTTTTGCTGCCGGTACAGCTCCTGGGCCTCCTGCCACGCCCTGCGGGCCGGCTCGTGCTGTCCGAGGGCGGTGCGGGGGTGGCCGACGTTCTCGAGGGTGTTGGCGACCTGGTAGACGTTGCCGAGGGTGCGGTACGAGGTGAGGGCCTGCTGGTAGTGGTGGATGGCCTGCCGGTGGTCGCCGGTGTGGTGGGCGATGAACCCGAGGCTGTCCAGGGTGGCCGCCTCGCCGTCGGGGTCGTGGTGGCGCCGGTGCAGGGTGAGGGCGGCGAGGCAGTGGTCGCGAGCGGTGTCGAAGTCGCCCAGCTGCGCGGCGAGCCAGCCCACCGCGTTGAGGGCCTCGGCTTCCCGCACCGGCTGGTCGAGGGTGCGGTAGAGGTCGAGGGCTTTTCGGGCGTGGTCCAGTGCCTGGCGATCGTCCCCCTGTCTGGCCCACGCTTCCGCGTGCGCCAGGTGGGTGTGCGCCAGTTCGGTGGCGTCGTGGTGGCGCACGGCCGATGCCAGGGCCTGGTCCAGGTGCCCGATGGCTTCCTCGTGCAGGCCCGTCCTGGCGTAGGCGCAACCGAGGAACCGGTGGGCGCGGCTGCGGGTGGCGGGATCGGGCAGGTGAGCGGCGGCGTCCAGCGCGGCCTGCCACGCGACGAGCGCGTCGCGCAGGTCTCCCCGGCGGATGTGGAAGGTGTCCAACGTGCGGGCGAGGTGCCAGACGACGTGGTGGCGGCCGAGCGCGGCGGCGGCGCGTTGGGTGGCCAGGAGGGTGGCGTGCTCGGCCTGCAGCCAGGCCAGCGCGGCCGCGGCGTCGGCCAACGGCTGAGGGTGCACGCCGGGTGCGGGTGGCCCGGGGTGCAGGTGCTGGAGCGCAGGGTCCAGGAGGAGGTTGGCGGCGTGGGCGGTGTGCAGGTGGAAGTCCATCACCCGCACCAGCGCGGTCTCCCGCACGTCGTCCGGCAGGTCCTGGGCGGTGGTGGCGGCGTAGGCGCGGACCAGGTCGTGCATCGCGTACCGGCCGTGCGGCCGCCGTTCGAGCAGGGAGGCCTCCTCCAGCGCGCACAACGCTTTGCGCGCGCGAGCCGGGGACAGGCCGGTGAGGACGGCTGCGGCGGGCAGGGTCGTGTCCGGCCCGGGAGTGATGCCCAGCAGCGCGAACACGGTGCGCTGGGTGCCGGGGAGCCGGCACAGGGACCACGAGAGAACGGCGGGGAGGCTGGCGGCGGGGTCGGTGTCGTGGTCGAGCATTTCCAGGCCCAGCTCGCGCAGTTCGGCGGCGATCTCGGCCAGCCGGGCAGCGGGGCGAGTGGCGGCGTCCCGGGCGGTGATCGACAGGGCCAGGGGGTACCCGCCGCAGAGCTCGGCCAGCTCGTCGACGGTTTCGGGCTCGGCGGCGACCCGGTCGGCGCCCAGGCGTGCGGACAGCAGGGCGCGAGCCTCCTGCCGCGAGAGGACGTCCAGCTGCACGTGGCGGGCGCCGTGCCGGTCGATCAGCGAGGCGAGCCTGGCGCGGCCGGTGATCAGCACGGTGCAGGCCGGGCTCCCCGGCAGCAACGGGACGACCTGCTCGGCGGTGGCGACGTTGTCCAGCACGACCAGCATCCGCCGGTCCGCGACGAGGCTCCGGTACAGCGCGGCCCGCCCGTCGAGGTCCGGCGGGATGCGGCCGGGATCGGCTCCCAGCGCGTCGAGGAACCCGCGCAGGGCCACCGCCGGGGCCATCGGCTCTTCCGCCGGGCTGAACCCGTGCAGGTCGACGAACAGCTGGCCGTCCGGGAACCGGTCCAGGTGGCGGTGTGCCCAGGCCAGGGCGAGCCAGGTCTTGCCGATCCCGCCGGCCCCGCCGATCGCCGAGATCAGCACCGTGCCGGGCGTTCCGGCGAGTGTCTCGTCCAGCAGCGTCAGTTCGGCGAGACGGCCGGTGAGCACCGGGGGCGCCGGCAGCTGCCGCGGTACGTCCGGCTTGACGCTGCGGTCGAGAGCAGGGTCGGTGGCGAGGATGCGCCGGTGCAGATCGCGTAGTTCCGGCCCGGGGCCGGTGCCGACTTCGTCGGCCAGCCGGGCGCGGATGCGGTCGAACCGCAGGAGCGCCTCGGCCTGCCTGCCATTGCGGTACAAGGCGAGCATCAGCTGGCCGGCGACTCGTTCGTCGAGCGGACGTGCCTCCGCGCGCTCGGCCAGCTCCGCGCACAGACCCGCGTGCTTTCCCTGCGCGAGCGCCAGGTCCACGCGGTCGACGTCGGCGGCGAACCGCTCGCGCAG
>NZ_MUMI01000340.1 GCF_002155975.1 Amycolatopsis kentuckyensis | reverse complement strand
CCCGAAACCGGCGGGCCCGGCCTCACCGTGACCGAACCCGGCGTGCCCCGGCCCGTGGTGCCCGAAGTGTCCCCCGAACCCGGCGAAGATCCGGCCCGCTCCCGCGCTCATCTCCATGACTACCTCCCAGTCGTATCGGCGACACTCACACGATATATCGCCGCTCGATCGACGGCAAGGCGCCTCTCACCCGAAGTAGTGCCCGGCCTCCAAGTCCGCCAGCAGCCCCGGCCCCTCGGGGGCCCAGCCCAGCAGCTTCTGCGTCAGCACGCTCGACGCCGGCGCGTCCGGGCCGGCGAAGTGCGCGAGCCACCCGAAGTGGCCCGGGACGTCGGACACCGACCGCACCGGCACACCGAGGTGCGCCCCGATCACCCCGGCGAGCTCCTTCAGCGGCACACCCTCGTCGTCGACCGCGTGCAGCCGCACGCCCGCCGGTGCCGCCTCCACCGCCAACCGGTACAGGCGCGCCGCGTCGAGCCGGTGGACCGCGGCCCACCGACCGCTTCCGTCGCCCGGGTACGCCGACACCCCCGTCTCGCGGGCGAGCCGGATCAGGGCCGGGACGAACCCGTGCCCGTCACCCTCTCCGTGCACCGAGTGCGGCAGCCGCAGCACCGACGCGCGCACGCCCCGCTCGGCCAGCGCCAACGCCGCCGTCTCCGAGGCCGCCCGGGGGAACGCCGGGGCGGCCGCGTCCTCTTCGGTGGCCATGCGCCCCGGCGCCACCGGGCCGGTTGCGGCCGTGATGATCAGCGCCTTCCCGGATCCCTCGAGCGCTTCGCCGAATGCGCCGATCGCCGCGCGGTCGGTTGCCGCGGCGGCCGTCAAGTCGGCGAAGTCGTCGTGGACGTAGGCGGTGTGGACGACCGCGTCCGCTTCGGCGGCCGCCGCACGGAGGCCGTCCAGGTCGGTCAGGGTTCCGTGCCGGACCTCGGCGCCGGTGGCCGCGAGCGCCGCGGCCTTGTCGTCCGAACGGGCGAGGCCGAGGACCTCGTGCCCCGCTTCCCGCAGTTCCCGGACGACGGCGCTGCCGACGAACCCCGTCGCACCGGTGACGAACACGCGCATTTCGTACTCCTCGTAGCTGGCTGACTGTGCTTCCATCGTTGGACCGCGGCGGCCCGCCCGTCCAAAGCCTGGTTCTCATCGGCCGATACGGTTCAGGCATCACCGCAGGTAGACTGTGGTCATGGCGGACCTGGACCTGCGGCTGGTGCGGTACTTCACGGCCGTCGCCGAGCATCGGCACTTCGGGCGCGCCGCGGCCGCGCTGCACACGACGCAGCCGTCGCTGAGCCGGCAGATCCGCCGGCTCGAGGGCCAGCTCGGCGCCCGCCTGCTCGACCGCACACCCCAGGGCACGCGGCTGACCGAAGCGGGCGAAGTGTTCCTGCCCCACGCCAAGGAGCTCCTGCAGTCGGCCGAGCAGGCGGCGGCGAGCACCCGCGCGGCGGCCGCGCCGAGCCGCGTCACGATCGGCTACCGCACGAACCTGTTCGTCACGCCCGCGGTGCGCGAACTGCGCCGCAGGCACCCGGAGGCCGAAGTGCTGACCCAGCACCTCGGCTGGACCGAGACCCGCGCGGCACTGCTGGAGCACCGGGTGGACATCGCGGTGACGCGGTTGCCGCTGCGAGCCGACCGGCTGCGCGTCACCGTGCTCTACGACGAAGAGCGGGTGCTGCTCGTGTCCGCCGACCACCGCCTGGCCGGCCGGAAGTCGGTCACGCTGGCCGACTTCAAGGACGAGCCGCTCCCCCGCGTCGACGACCCGGACTGGAACGCGTTCTGGCGCATCGACCCGCGCCCGGACGGCAGCCGCGCCCCGGACGGCCCGCTGGTCGTGGAGTTCGAGGAGAAGTTCGAGCTGATCGCCGCGGGCCAGCTGGCGGCGATCGTCCCGGCCGGGGTCCGGTTCAGCCGGCTCCGGCGCGACGTGGCGATCGTTCCGCTGGAGGGCATCGAGCCGTGCCAGGTCGCCCTGGCCACCCGCGCGACCGACGACAACGCCCTCCTCGCGTCGGCGTGCAAGACCCTGGAAGCGCACCTGACCAGCCCGGAAGCGGCCGGCCTCACGGTCGCGACGCGCTAAGCACCGGACTTCACCGCCAGCGTCAGCAGCTCCGCCGCCGGGCCCGCCAGGCGACGGCCCGCCGGCCACACCGCGCGCAACACCCGCCCCAGCTCCATGCCCTCGACCGGCACCGGGACCAGCCGCCGGCCGGCCACTTCGCGCACCACGTCGAGGTCGCTGATCACCGCCGGCCCGGCGCCTGCGATCACCGCGTTGCGCACCGCCGACGCCGAACCCAGCTCCAGCAACGGCTGCACCGGCCCCACCCCCGCCCGGCGCAGGGCCGCCTCGACGGTCTCGCGCGTTCCCGACCCCGGCTCGCGCACCACCAGCGGCGTCGCGGCCAGCTCCTCGGCGCGCAACGGACGGCGGCGCCGGGCCCAGGCGTGCCCGGCCGGGACCACCACGACGAGCCGGTCCGTCGCGACGCGGCGGGTGGCCAGGCCCGGCCAGGGCCCCGGCGACTCGACGAACCCGAGGTCCACCCGGCCGCGCGCGACCAGCTCGGCGACCTGCTCGGAGTTGACCACCTCGAGCCCGACGTAGGTGTCCGGCCCGGTCCGCTTGACCTCGCCGATCCAGGCCGGCACGAAGTGCTCGGCGAGCGTCATGCTCGCCGCGACCCGCAGCTGCGCGCCGCGCTGGGTGCGCAGGGCCTCCGCGCCGGTGCGCAGACCGTCCACTTCGGTCAGTACGCGGTGGGCCCAGCCCGCGATCACCCGGCCGTCCGGGGTCAGCGCCGAGCCGCGCCGGGTCCGGTCCACCAGGGACAGTCCCAGCTGGCGTTCCAAAGTGGACAGGCGTTTGCTGGCCGACGGCTGGGCGATGCCGAGTGCGCCGGCCGCCTGGCCGATGCTGCCGAGGTCGTCGACGAGCACCAACAGGCGCAGCGAGTCCAGATCGGGTCCGGTCATAGCTTCAGTCTATGACCTCAGCACCGACCGCCGGCTACCGCGCACGCCCGGCACCGGCGACGCTGGCGGCATGGCACTGACGACGGCGAAGACCTCCGGCCTGGCGATCACCGGGCTCGGCGTCGCCGCGGCGTACGCGCTCAGCTCGGTGTGGCCGGTGGCCGGCGCGCTCACCGTCGCCGTCGTGCTCGGCGTCGCCGCCGGGAGCACCCCTCTCCTGACCGACGAGCACCGCCGGGCCGTCGCGCAGCTCACGAAACGCCTGTTGCGCGCGGGCGTCGTCCTGCTCGGGCTCCAGCTCGCCGTCCCCACCGTGCTCGCGCTCGGCCCCGGCACGCTCGCCGCGGTCGTGCTGACGGTCGCGGTCACCTTCCTCGGCACCCTCGGCCTCGCCCGGCTGGTCCGGGTCCCCCGGCCGCTCGCCCTGCTGGTCGCCACCGGCTTCTCGATCTGCGGCGCCTCGGCGATCGCCGCCGTGGAAGGCGTGATCGAGCGCGACGACGAAGACGTCGCCACGGCCGTCGCACTCGTCACTTGTTACGGCAGCTTCGCCCTGGCCGCACTCCCCCTGCTGGCCCACGCGCTCGGCCTCGACGCCGCCAGGACCGGCAGCTGGGCCGGGATCTCGGTGCACGAGGTCGCCCAGGTCGTCGCGGCGGCCGGGCCGGCGGGCGCCGCCGCGGTCGGGATCGCCGTCGTCGTGAAGCTCAGCCGCGTCGTCCTGCTCGCCCCGGTGGTCGCGCTCGTCGGCGCCGCCGAACGCGGCCGCCGCGACTCGCACGCTCCGCTCGTGCCGCTGTTCGTCCTCGGTTTCCTCGTGATGGTCGCCGTCCGGAGCACCGGGCTCGTTCCCGCGTTCGCGCTCGACGTCGCGAAGACCGCGTCGACGCTTTTGCTCGCGGGCGCGCTGTTCGGGCTCGGCTGCGCCGTCCGGCTCGGCGCGTTGCTGCGCGGCGGCGGCCGGGCGCTCCTGCTGGGTCTCCTGTCCACGCTTCTGGTGCTGGCGACCGGATTCGGTACCCTGGCCGCGTTCACCTGAATTTTCCCTGCGCGTCACGTATAGTTCGTTATACGTGACGTTGTACGGCTCTTGTACGGATTGTGTCGACCCTGGTGGCAAGACGAAACCGAATCCGTAGGGAGCTGGACCGTGAAGATCACCCGCCTCGCCCAGGGGCTGCTCGCCGGGCTGCTGGGGTGCGCCGCCGTCGCCGTCCCGGCAGCCGTCGGCGCCG
Source organism: Amycolatopsis kentuckyensis (assembly GCF_002155975.1). Classification (GTDB taxonomy): domain Bacteria; phylum Actinomycetota; class Actinomycetes; order Mycobacteriales; family Pseudonocardiaceae; genus Amycolatopsis; species Amycolatopsis kentuckyensis. The sequence goes on along the minus strand of NZ_MUMI01000340.1, from coordinate 504 downwards.
CCACCGCCCAGGCCGACGTGGCCAGCTCGGTGGTGTTCGCCAGGAACACCGACGACCACGACTGTTATCGCATCCCCACCATCGTCAAGGCGAACAACGGCGACCTGCTCGCCTTCGCCGAGGGGCGCAACGGCGGCGCCAGCTGGTGCAACGACTTCGGCAAGATCGACCTCGTGATGAAGCGCTCCATCGACGGCGGCAAGACGTGGGGAGACCTGAAAACCGTCATCACCGCGTTCGGTGACGTGAAGGGCAACCCCGCGCCGATCGTCATCCCGAACAGCAACCGGATCGTGCTGCTGTCGACCATGCAGTGCTTCACCAGTCCCGACTGCAACCGGGTCCCGCGCGTGTCCATCAGCGACGACAACGGGAAGACGTGGGGCGCGCCGAAGACGCTGACCTCGGAACTCGGCTTCTCGGCCGCGCCGGAGTGGCTGGCCACCGGGCCGTCCCACGGGATCGTGCTGACCCGCGGCGCGCACGCGGGTCAGCACGATCCCG
>NZ_MUMI01000034.1 GCF_002155975.1 Amycolatopsis kentuckyensis | reverse complement strand
CGCCGGGGCGGCCAGGGCGATGGTGCCCGCGGCCGCCAGCACGCCGGCTGTCAGCAGGGTGCTGGCGGCTCGTTTGATCGACATGAACAGTTGCTCCTTTTGGGTCAAGATCAACTAGCCTGAGCAGGCTAACGGATCTTTGCCCGGTTTCGCCGGAAAAGGCCCGTGTCAGGTCCGGATCAGGCCGGTGTCAGGCCGCCCCTCGACAGTGGTTCCCATGACAGACCTGGCGATCACGGCCTCCGGACTGCGGAAGGCCTACCAAGACAAAACCGTCCTCGACGGCGTGGACCTCGAAGTCCAGGCCGGCACGATCTTCTCGCTGCTCGGCCCGAACGGCGCCGGCAAGACCACCACCGTCAACGTCCTGACCACGCTCGCGAAGGCCGACGCCGGCACGATCCGCGTCGCCGGGCACGACGTTGCCACCCAGGCCAAGGCCGTGCGGGCGGCGATCGGCGTCACCGGGCAGTTCGCCGCCGTCGACGAACTGCTCACCGGGCAGGAAAACCTGCAGCTGATGGTCGACCTCAACCGGGGTGCCCGGAAGCGGACCGTCGCCGAGCTGCTGGAGCGCTTCGAACTCACCGAGGCGGCGCACAAGCCCGCGTCGACCTACTCCGGGGGCATGCGCCGGAAGCTCGACCTCGCCATGACGCTCGTCGGCCGCCCGCGGATCATCTTCCTCGACGAACCGACGACCGGTCTGGACCCGCGCAGCCGCCGGACCATGTGGACCATCATCCGCGACCTCGTCGCCGACGGCGTGACCATCTTCCTCACCACCCAGTACCTCGAAGAAGCCGATCAGCTCGCCGACCGCATCGCCGTGCTCGACCAAGGGCGGCTGGTCGCCCAGGGCACCGCGGACGAACTCAAGCGCCGGATTCCCGGCACCCACGTCCGGCTCCGGTTCACCACCACCGCCGAGCTCGACGCGGCCGCGCGCGTCCTCTCCGACGCCACCCGGGACGACGAAGCCCTGGCCCTGCGCGTGCCCAGCGACGGCGGCACCAAATCGCTTCGGTCCCTTTTGGACAGACTCGACGAATACGCGCTCAGCGCCGAAGAGCTTTCCGTCCACACCCCCGATCTCGACGACGTCTTCCTCGCCCTGACGGGCCACGCCACGGAGGTTTCCGCGAAATGAACTCCCACTCGATCGTCATGCTGCGCCGCAACTTCAAGCACATCGCCCGGAATCCGATGTCCGTCTTCAACGCGATCCTGATGCCGGTCGTCGTCATGCTGATGTTCGTCTACATGTTCGGCGACGCGTTCAGCGTCGGCGTGAACTACGTCGACTACGCGACGCCGGGGCTGATGCTGCTCGCCGTCTGCTACGGGCTGGGCGCCACCGCCACCGCGGTGAACTCCGACATGACCAAGGGCATCATCAACCGCTTCAAGGTCATGGACGTCTCGCGCGGCGCGGTGCTGACCGGGCACGTCGTCGCCAGCGTGCTGACCAACCTGGTCGCCATCGCGGCGCTCCTCGGCGTCGCCTTCCTGCTGGGCTTCAGCCCGGCCGCGGGCTTCCTCGACTGGCTCGGCGCGCTCGGCGTCGTCGTCCTGCTCGGGTTCGCGACCGGCTGGCTCACGATCGCGCTGGGCCTGGCGGCGAAATCGCCGGAAACGGCGGGGCTGGCTTCGGTGCCGCTGGTCATGCTCCCGTTCTTCAGCAGCGCGATCGTGCCCGCCGAGAAAATGGGCCCCGGCCTCAAGCAGTTCGCCGAGTACCAGCCGTTCACGCCGATCATCGAAACCCTGCGGGGACTGCTCAACGGGACGCCGGCCACCGGCACCCTGCTCGCCGCGCTCGGCTGGTGCGCCGGGATCGCCGTCGTCGGCTACCTGTGGGCGTCGTCGACCTTCAAGAAGCGAGCGTGACCGCGGCCAGCTCCGGCCAGCTCGCTGCCGCCCCCGCCCGCGTCGCCTCGGTGAACCCCTCGTCACCGAGGCGACGTCGGGCCGTTTCCTCGATCCGGGCCACGTCCGGGTGCGACCGGTCCGGCAGGCCCCGGACCCCCGCGCTCGCTCCCAGCAACCGCGCCGCCTGCTCGTCCTGGCCGGTGCGCAGCGCCAGGTCCGCGATGCCGACGAGGATCCGCGCGATCGTCAGCGGGTGTCCTGTCTCATTCGCCGCTTCGAACGCCGCCGCCCAGTGCGCACGGGATTCGCCGACGTCCTCGGCGAGGTAGCCGAGCAGGTCGTGGGCCACCGCCCGGACGATCGCGCGCTCGGCGTCGTCGCCCAGCATCGTCGTCGCGACGTCGAGCTGGTGCCGCGCTTGGCCGGTGTCGCCGCTCCAGCGTGCGAGTTCCGCCTTGGCCAGTGCGAGCTCGGCCTGCGCGTTCGGCCAGGCCACGCCCTCCGCGCACCGCTGGGCCTCGGCCAGCGCGGCCGCGCTGGCCTTTTCGTCGCCCAGCAACCAGTGCAGCTGGGCCTGCCGCGCCCGCATCCGCACGACGTCCTCGATGGCGCCGACCTCGGTCACCACCTCGATGGCCTGCTCGTAGTACTCGCACGCTTCGGCGAAGTCGCCGCGCACGGTGATGCGGTCGGCCAGCTCGGTCAGGGCGAACGAGGTGCCCCACCGTTCGCCGAGGACGCGGAACTCGGCGACGGCCGTCTCGAGCAGCGTGTCCGCTTCCCGGTCGCCGTGGCCGAACTGGATGCGCATCTTGCCCAGCTGCAGCCGGGCCACCGCGCGTACCCACGGGTCTTCGTCGGCGAGCAGCGGCTCGAACGCCGTCAGCGCCGCTTCCGCTCCGTGCAGCAGGCGCTCCAGCGAAGCGGCGAAGCGCAACGCCAGCTGGGGGTTTTCGACGCCCAGGCTGATCTCGTACGCCTTGCGGATCCACTCCTCCGCCCGGTACTCGTCGCTCTGCTGCCCGGACGTCACGAACTGGACGACGAACGTGTAGACCACGCCACGGATCTCGTCCGGCACTTCGCCGGGCAGGGCGGTGGCCGCCATGACCAGCTCGTTGCCCTCCGCCCGGTGCCCGGCCAGCCACCAGTACCAGCCGGCGGTCGCCGCGAGCCGCATCGCCTCGGCCGCCTCGCCCGCCGCGAGTGCTCCGCGCATCGCCGCGGCGATGTTGTCGTGCTCCGCCTCCAGCGTGGCGAGCCACGCCAGCTGCTCGGCGCGGCGCAGGTGCGGCTCCGCGGTCTCGACGAGTTCGGTGAAGTACGCGAGGTGGGCGCGCCTGGCGACGTCCGTCTCGCCCGCTTCCGCGAGCCGCTGCTCGGCGTACTCCTTGATCGTGCCGAGCATGCGGTAGCGCTCGCCGACGACGACCACCAGCGACTTCTCGGTCAACGCGGTCAGCAGGTCGAGCACGTCGTCATCCCCGCAGACCCGCTCGGCCGCTTCCAGGCTCGCCCCGCCGGCGAACACCGAGAGCCGGCGCAGGACGACACGTTCGGCGTCGGAGAGCAGCTCCCAGCTCCAGTCGATCACCGCGCGCAGCGTGCGGTGCCGGGGGAGTGCGGTCCGGCTGCCGCCGGTGAGCAGGCGGAACCGGTCGTCGAGCCGGTGCGCGAGCTGGTCGAGCGACATCGTGCGCAGGCGGGCGGCGGCGAGTTCGATGGCCAGCGGCATCCCGTCCAGCGCCCGGCAGACGCGGGCCAGGGTGCGCGTGTCGGCCGCGAGGTCCTTGCGCACCGCGCCGGCCCGGTCCCGCAGCAGCCGGACGGCCGGGGCGGACTCGATTTCGGCGGGATCGGCGTCCTCCGCGGGCAGGATCAGGGGCGCGACCTGCCACAGGGCTTCCCCGGTGATGCCGAGCGGCTCGCGGCTGGTCGCGAGGATCCGCAGCCGGCGGCACTCCCCGAGCACCCGGTGCGCGAACGTCGCCGCGGACTCGATGACGTGCTCGCAGTTGTCCAGGACCAGCAGCATCGAACGCTCGCGCAGGGCGGCGATGACCCGGTCCGTCGGCTCGGCGTCCGGTGCCTCGCCGACGAGCGAGTCCCGCAGCTTGAGCGCGCCGAGCGTCGCCTGGGCGACGTCGTCGCCGGCGCCGATCCCCGCCAGCTCGACCAGCCACGCGCCGTCCGGCAGGTCGCCGAGCAGCGTGCGCGCGGTTTCCGTGGCCTGCCTGGTCTTTCCCGAACCGCCCGGCCCGATCAGGGTGGTGAGCCGGTGCCCGGCGACGAGCTCCCGGACGGCGGCGACGTCGGCGTCCTTGCCGACGAAGCTGGTCAGCTCGGCCCGCAGGTTGGTCTTCCGGGTCTCCTCCCGCCGGCCCAGCTCGCCGCGCAGCAGCGCGAGGTGCACTTCGGCCAGCTCCGGCGACGGGTCGACGCCGAGGGTGTCGGCCAGGGTTTCCCGCGTGCGTTCGTAGGCGAGCAGCGCCTCGGTGTCGCGGCCGGTCGCGACGAGGGCGCGCATCAACGCGGCGACGAGCCGTTCCCGCATCGGGTGCGCGGCGACCAGGTCGGTCAGCTCGGTGACCAGGTCCGCGCCGTGTCCGAGCCGGACTTCCGCGTCGAACCGGTCCTCCAGTGCGGCCAGGCGCAGCCCTTCGAGCCGGGTGACGGCGGCCTCGAACGCCGCGCTTTCCGGCAGGTCGACGTCCTGCATGGCCGAACCACGCCAGAGCTCGAGAGCCTCGCGCAGCCGCCGCGGATCGTCGTCCTTGCGGGCCTGGCCGACGAGGCGTTCGAACCGCACGGCGTCGACGTCGTCGGGCGCCACCACCAGCCGGTAACCGGTCGGCCGGCCGTCCACCGAGCCCTCGGGCAGGGCCTTCCGCAGCCGGGAAACCAGGCGCTGCAACGCGTTCGGCGCCTCGGCCGGCGGCTGCTCACCCCAGATCCAGTCGACGAGCGTCGCCTTCGGGACCACCTGCCCCGGCTCGAGCGCGAGGGCGACCAGCAGCCCGCGCAGGCGGGCGCCCGGCACATCGGCGAGCACGCCGTCGTCCGTGCGCACTTCGAAGGGCCCCAGGATCCCGATCTGCACCCGGCGATCTTGCCACGAACGGCGGTGTCCGAAGCGTGTCAGGCCCGTGTCAGCCCGCTCGGCGATCGTTCTCGGCACACCCACGAAAGGAAAGCCGATGAGCCAGACGGCCGACGTCCCGCACGGACTCCCCATGGACCGCGACGCGGGCCCCTTCGACCCGCCGAGCGCGCTCACCCGGCTGCGCGACACCCGCCCGGTCAGCCCGCTGGTGTTCCCCGACGGGCACGAGGGCTGGCTCGTCACCGGCTACGACGAGGTCCGGCAGATGATGGCCGACACGCGGTTCAGCTCCCGGCTGGACCTCGACGTCATCCACGTGCCGTACGAGACGGGCATGCCCGCCGCCACCGAGCCGTCGCCGCCGATGCCGGGCATGTTCATCGCGATGGACCCGCCGGACCACAGCCGGCTGCGGCGCAAGCTCACCGGTGCCTTCACCGTCAAGCGGATGAAGCAGCTGGAGGAGCACATCGCCGACGTCGTCGAGCGGCAGCTGGACCACCTGGCCCGGCTCGCCCCGCCGGTCGACCTGGTCAAGGAGTTCGCGCTCCCGGTGCCGTCGCTGGTGATCTGCGAGCTGCTCGGCGTGCCCTACGCGGACCGGGAGACCTTCCAGGCCAACTCCGCGCAGTTCATGGTCCGGGAGCAGACGCTCGAGGAGAAGATGGGCGCGTACATCGCGCTGAACACGTACCTGTCCGAACTGGTCGCGAGCAAGCGCGCCGAGCCCGGCGAAGACATCCTGTCCGACCTCGCCCGTCACGACGACCTCACCATCGAAGAGCTGACCGGCGCGGCGTTCCTGCTGCTCCTCGCCGGCCACGAGACGACGGCCAACATGCTGTCCCTGGGCACGTTCGCCCTGCTGGAGCACCCCGAGCAGCGCGCCGAACTGCACGCCGACGCGGAACTGCTGCCCGGCGCCGTCGAGGAGCTGCTGCGCTACCTGTCCGTGGCCGACATCTTCTTCCGCTACGCCACGGAGGACCTCGAGCTCGGCGGCGAAACGATCACCAAGGGCTCGACGGTCGTCGTCTCGCTGCTGGCCGCCAACCACGACCCCCGGCGTTTCGAAAACCCGGACACGCTGGACATCCACCGCAACGCCCGCGGTCTGCTGTCCTTCGGCCACGGCGTCCACCAGTGCCTCGGCCAGCAGCTGGCCCGCATCGAGATGCGCGCGGGGTTCGAGGGCCTGCTGCGCCGCTTCCCCACGTTGGCGCTGGCGGTCCCGGCCGAGGAGGTGAAGCTGCGCACGGACATGAACATCTACGGCGTCCACGAGCTGCCGGTCACGTGGACGGAAGCCTCGGCGTAGCCTGGAAACCGTGGGATGGCCGATCAAGCGGGTCGACCTCGGTGAGGTCGGGTACCACCAGGCTCTCGCCGACATGAGCACCTGGGCCGAGGACCGCCGGCAGGGCCTGGCCGAGGATCGGCTCTTCTTCCTCAGCCATCCGCCGATCGTCACCTACGGGCCGCGCACCCGGCCCGAGGACCTGCCCACCGACCTCCCGGCCGTCCAGGTCGACCGCGGCGGGTTCGCCACCTACCACGGGCCGGGGCAGCTCGTCGGCTACCTCGTCGTCGACGTCAAGGCGCGCGGGCCGGTCGACATCGTGCGGTGGCTGGAAAACGGCCTGGTGGCCGCCCTCGCGATCCTCGGCTTTCCCGCCACCAGGCGGGATACGCCGAAGGGCGCGGCCAGCCTCGCCGGTGTGTGGACGCCCGACCACCGCAAGCTCGCGTCGATCGGCATGCGGATCCGCGGGGGCGTCACCAGCCACGGCTTCGCGCTCAACGTCGACCCGGACATGTCGGCCTTCCACCGCTTCACCGCCTGCGGCCTCGCCGACGTCACCATGGTGTCCCTCGCCGAGCTCGCTGCCGAACAACGGCGAGAGACACCCTCCGATGCCGAGGTGCGGGACGCGGTCTTCGCCGCGCTCACCGCAGGAAGCTGAGCACCGCGTCCCGCCCCGCGTGGCCGCGCTCGCGGTTCTGGATCGAATGCGACTCGCCCGGCACGATCACGAGCTGCCCGCGCGGGGCCTGGGCCGCCTCCTCGCGGGCCCACTCCACCGGCGTCGACAGGTCACGGTCGCCGTTGAGCAGCAGCACCGGGACGTCCGGCAGCCGCGAAAACGGGTTCGAGGCCGGGCGTTCCGCCGGCCACGGCAGGCAGCTCTGGATGAAGCCCTGCTGCGTCGCCACGCCCGTCGTGTACGGCCAGGTCGCCGACTCCGGCAGGGCCCGGGACGCCAGCGACAGCAACGGACGGCGGAGCGCGAGCGGGGTCGCCGCGGAGCCCCACGGGAACCGGCCGTCCGCGCACAGCGTGGCCGCGTGGAGACCCGCGCTGAACGCCGCCGGGTCGTCGCCGCCGGACCGGTACGCCTCCAGCAGGCCGTCCAACCGCGCCGGGGCGCCGCCGCGGGCTTCGTGCAGGGCGCCGATGATGTCGCCCGCCGCCGCGTTGCGGTAGGTGGGATCCGCGAATTCGTACGACACCACCGTGTCGAAGATCCTCACGCCGTCGGCCGTGCTGCGGTGGCGGACCACCCACGCGAGGTCCTCGGCCGGGTCGTAGCCGCAGGCCGGGGCGACCGTGCACGCCGCGCGCAGCACGCGGGCCTCCGCCGTCATGCCCGTCAGGTACAGCGAAGCCGACGCCGTCGCGTGGTGGGGCAGCACCGAATCGAGGATGACCTTGCTGACGTGGTCCGGGTGCGCGATCGCGTACCGCGCCGCCGTGAAGGAGCCGTACGAGACGCCGTCGACGACCAGTTTCGGCACGCCCAGTGCCTGCCTCAGCCGGTCGAAGTCCGCCACGCTCTGGTCGGTCGAATACAGCGGCGCCGTGTCGCCGAGGATGCGCGCGCACTCCTGCACCGCGCCGGCCGACGGCGTCGCGATGTCCGAACTGCCCACCTCCGCCTGCAGGCCGGGACACCGCAACGCCCCCGACGGCCCGGTGCCCCGCTGGTCGAGCATGACGATCCGGTAGTCCCGCGCGACTTCCGGCAGCCGCTGCCCGGCGATCCGCGTGATGGTGCCGACGCCGCCCTGCCCGGGGCCGCCGGTGAGGAACAGCAGGACGCCCTTGGGCGCGTTCGCGTTGTCCGCGGTCGCCACCGGCAGGTCGAGCGTGCCCGGCACGCGGCCGGTGTGGTCGAGCGGGACGGTCAGGGTCGAACACGTGAAGCCCGGCTGGCCCGGGCACGGGTGCGGATCCGTCAGCTTCGGTCGTCCCCCAGGACGCGCGTCGGCCGCGGCCACACCCCCGAGTGCGGCGGTCAGCGCCAGGACCAGCCCGGCGGTCAGCATCTTCGAGCGCATGCGTGCATCATGCGCACACCGGCGCGGAACCCGCATACCCCCGATCAGGGCTTGACGCAGGAGACCTTCGCCCGCACCGCGCCCGCCGGAGCGGCTTCGCCCGCGGTGTTCGGGGCGTTGTCGCGGCGGTTGCCGTCGGACTGCGTGACGCACAGGCGGCCGTCCGGCAGCAGCACCGGGCTGGTCGGGAACTCGAGCGGGCCGGCGTTGCGCAGCTTCGACGTCGCGTCGGCCGGGTTGCGGAAGTACTCCACCACGCGGCCGTCGCGGCGGGCCAGGACGATCGCGTTGCGCTCGTTCACCGCCGTCCAGACGCCGCCCGCGCGGTCGAGGACGATCCCGTCGGCGCCTTCGAGGTACGGGTGCTGCACGCCGACGTTGTCCAGGCACAACGTGTTCGGCGGGAAGGCGGCGTCGCAGCCGGTCGAGGCGCGCGGGCGGCCCGTGCGGTCCATCGGCACGCGCCAGAGCGCGCCCCGGGCCGTGTCCGCGACCAGCAGCGTGCCGTCCGCGGTGAAGACGAGGCCGTTCGCGACGATGTGCTGCGAGCCCGCGGTGTCCGCGGCCGTGCGGCCGTTCGGCGTGATCGTGACCGTCCCCGGCGGCAGGCCGCGCACGTCCCGGCCGATCCCGCCGACGCCGTTGACCGCGTTGACGTCGCTGACCATCGGCTGCACGCGGAACTGCTCGGCCGCCACGCCGTCCGCGCCCGCGCGCCACACCCGGCCCTGGCCGGTGCCGCCGTCGGAGATCCACAGCGCGCCCGAGGAGTCGAAGGCCAGGCCGTTCGCGCCGGGGACACCGCTGGTGAACACCGTCGCAGACGGCGGGTTCGCCGCGTCCGGCGCGAACGACACCACGGTGTCGGCGTTCGCCACGTACAACCGGCCACTCCGGTCGAACGCGAGCCCGGCCGGGTTGCACGGACCCGGGATCGTGCCGACGATCGCGGCGGGGCCGCCGGTGGCCGCGACCCGGTAGACCGGACACGGATCGGCGCCGCGCGCCGGCGTGTAGAGGTTGCCCCGCCCGTCGGTGGCCAGGCCTTCCAGGCCGAGCGGTGACGCGAACACCGTCTCGAAGACGGCGGGGTGCCGCGGTGGGGAGACTTCGCCCGCGGAAGCGCCGGACAGCAGCCCGGCGGACAGTGCGGCGGTGGTGGCGAGGACGACGGTCCGGCGCATCGGAACCTCCGTTTTGTCGGATTCCTCCCTACGCCGCCGCGTCCGGCCCGTCAAGGCCAGAGGCGCTCGCGGACCCAGCCGCCGCCGGACTTCCGGTACCGCAGCCGCACGTGCCGCCGGTCGTGACTCGCCTGCCAGAACTCGACCTCGTCCGGGTCCACCAGGTACCGCGTCCAGGTCTCCGGGGCCACGTCCGGGTTCTCCTCGACCCAGCGTTCCGCCTCGGCGGCCGCCGCGGCCAGGTCCGCCGGATCGTGCAACACCTGCGACTGGTGCCCGATGAACGCTTCGACGCGGGACGCCGGCGGCCGGGCGAGGAAGTCCGCCGCGGACACCTCGGGCGCGGCGGGGGAGACCGGGCCGCGCAGCCGGACCTGCCGGCCGCGGCCGGGCCAGAAGAACGTCAACGCCGCCCGCGGGTCCTTCTGCAACTGCCGGCCCTTGGGGCTTTCCGAGCTGGTCGCGACCGCCCAGCCGCCGGGGCCGACGTCCTTGAGGATCACCACGCGCGCGTCGGGTGCGCCATCGGCATCCACTGTGGACAGCGTGACGGCGTGCGGTGCCAGCACGTGCTCACCGGCCTCGGTCAGCCACTCGAGGAACAGCGCCTGCGGGTCCGGTGGCGCCGTTTCCGGCGTGAACCCGGGCAGTTCTTCGGGGAACGACGGCCAGCCACGCAACTGCACCATGTCAGTAACCGTACGGACCCTGCTGGGGAGCGTGCCCCGGCGGTGGGTAGACCGGCGGCTGCGGACCGGCCGGGCCGGCGTACGGCGGAGGCGGCACCTGCGGCGCCGGCGCGGCCATCGGCGGCTGCTGACCGGGGTACTGCTGCTGCGCCTGCTGCCACTGCAGTTGCTGGTAGACCTCGGCCGGCTGCGGGAAGCAGTACGTCAGCTTGGCGTTGACCGAACCCTGGACCGCGGCGCCCCAGAACTTGCCGCCGACGAACGCGTACATCTGCCCGGCCGAGAGGTCCACCGCGACCATCCGCGTCTCGCCGCCGAACTGGTTGCCCGACTTCGCCGACGCGGCCTGCGCGGCGTCCGGGTACACGCGGCCGCCGACGAGCCCGGCGATCACGACCGAAGCCGCCGTCCAGCCCATGGTGCCGACCAGGTTCGCCCGGGCGTGCTGCGTGGCGCGGCCGGTGAAGTCGTACAACGCGGCCGCGCTGACCTCGGGCACGGCGGCGGCGACCACGCAGTAGTTCATCGTCGAAAGCATCACCGACTCGGTGAACAGCCCGACGACGGCCGTGGCGGGGCCGATCTGCACGGTGTTCAGCCGGCCGCCGGCCCGCTGGATGCGCTCGGCCATCGCGCCGAGGTACTGCTCGGGGGTGAGCACGGGGTCATCGTCGCACGTCCGGTCGTCAGGCCGTCGTCAGCCAGCGGTTTTCACACATGCTTCGTGGTTGACTGTCGGCGCTATGCGACGACTCGTACTTCTCGCGCCCGCCGTGGCCCTGCTGGCCGGCTGCAGCGCCACCATCGTGACCGGCACCGCGACACCCAGCACGCCGTCGGCGTCCACGAACTCGAGCAACACCGGCGGCCTGCCCCCGGACCCCGAGCCGGGTGCGACGGAGGACTGCCCGTACCTGGGCAGCGAGTTCGTGGCCGAGTCGAACGGCCAGCACGTGTCGAAGGTGCGCGTGTCCGCCGACCAGCCCCACCCTGCGTGCTTCTTCTACCGCCCGGACGGGAAGGTCCAGCTCACCGTCCGGGTGTACGTCGGGGACGCGAAGACGGCGACGGCGCTGGTCAACAAGGCGGCGCCGCTCGACTCGTCCAACCCGGCGAGCGACCCTTCCGGCTGGAAGGGGGGCTATTTGTCCTCCGACGACGGGGCCGTCTACGCGGTCTCGAAGGGGGGTACGGCGGTCATCGCGACCACGAACCAGAAGCAGAGCGTGAAGGCACGCACAGTGGTCAAGAAGACTATCTCCGCCCTGAAGCTCTAGGTAGCGACCTCCACACGGGTGAGTGATGTTGATCTTGTATTACCCTGTGCGTCACGCGCAGGCTTCGTGGACTCGCGCACCGCAGCCACCGGGGACCCCCACCCCGGGGCGGGGCACCAACTCTGCAACGACAAAGGACAAGATTCGTGGCTGACACCCTCAAGGAAATCCTGCTCGACTCCGGCCGTCGCCCGGCTGTCGTCTCCGACTTCGAGACCCTCGTCGACGCCGAGGTCTCCGACAAGGGCGGCGTTTCCGGTGCCGTCGTGAAGACCGGCTTCGCCGCGGTCAAGAAGATCAAGCCGGGCATCATCCCCTCGGCCGTCGACACGCTGCTGCCGGACTTCGCCTCCGCGCTCGAGCCGTTCTACGGCGACTACCGCGCCCAGGGCGGCAACGACTTCGGCGCCTACCTGTCCAGCCGCTCGGACGAGGCTTCGGACGCGCTGCTGAGCGTGACCGACTCGCGTGCGGAGAAGAGCAGCCGCGACAGCATCAAGAAGGTCTACGGCAAGCTGCGCCCGAACGGCAAGAAGAACGTCGAGGAGGCGCTGCCGCGTCTCGGCCAGCTGATCGACAAGCACGCCGCGGCCGTCTGATCGGTTTCGAGCAAGACTGAAGAGGCCCCCGGTTGCACCCCCGGGGGCCTCTTCGTGTCCTGTTCAGTTCTTCTTTTCGGCCGGCGCCGCGGACGGCGCCTTACCGTTCGCCTGCGGGGCCGGCTTCGCCGCTTCGGCGGGCTTCGGCGCCGGCGGGGTGGCCTTCGGCGGCGCCGGGGCGACCGGCGGCTCCTGCTTCGACCGCAGTGCGTAGGCGGCGCCCGCGCCGACCACGACCAGGCCCAGCAGCCACGGCCACTTGCGGCGGCTGCGGGTGCCCTTGGCGGCCGACTTGGCCTCGGACACAGCGGCGTAGAAGTCCTTCTTCGCCGCCTTGAAGTCCTTCTTGCCGCGGCGCTTCGACTCGCCGGCCGCCTTCGCGGCCTTGATGGCGGCCTTCTTCGCCTTGCGACCCGGCTTGCGCAGCTCGGACAGGCGCGCGAGCGCCTCCTGGCGAGCGGCCTTCGAGCTCTTCTTGAGCTCCTTGCGGGTCAGTTCCGTCTTCTTCGCGAGCTTCTTCTGCGCGCGCCGCCCCTGCTTGACACCCTCGGTGACGAGTTTGTCGGCGGTCTCGACGGCCTGGGCTGTCGCCCGGGACATGGGCTTCACCTCATCATTCGTTTTGGCACTGCTCTGTTACCCGTAACCTATCGTGCCCCTTTTCCGCGCCGCCCGCCCGCAGATGGCACGATGGCTTCCGTGAAAGCTACGCTGCACACCAACCAGGGTGATATCCACCTCAACCTGCTCCCCGACCACGCGCCGAAGACGGTCGCGAACTTCGTCGGGCTGGCGGAAGGCACCAAGGAGTACACCCAGCCCAACGCGGCGGGCACGAACTCCGGCCCCTTCTACGACGGTTCGATCTTCCACCGGGTGATCGACGGCTTCATGCTGCAGGGCGGCGACCCGACCGGCACCGGCCGCGGTGGCCCCGGCTACAAGTTCGGCGACGAATTCCACCCGGAGCTGCAGTTCAGCAAGCCGTACCTGCTGGCCATGGCCAACGCGGGGCCCGGCACGAACGGCTCGCAGTTCTTCATCACCGTCGCGCCGACGACGCACCTGAACTTCCGCCACACGATCTTCGGTGAGGTGGCTGACCAGGAGTCGCGCAACGTCGTCGACGCGATCGCTCGTACCGCGACCGGCCCGGCGGACCGCCCGCTGACCGACGTCGTGATCGAGAAGGTCTCGATCGAGCACTGACGGCTTCTCAGCGGGGATTTCGGTAGGTTGGTGCCATCGTGAACCAACCGCCGAACCCCGCCGCCGAACAAGCCGCGCTACCCGGGTGCTGGTGGCACCCCAACCGCCCGACCGGACTGAGCTGTTCCCGGTGCGGGCGTCCGGCGTGCCCGGATTGCCTCCGCGAAGCCCCTGTCGGCTTCCAGTGCACCGACTGCGTGCACGCCGGTGGCCAGGAGCAGCGCCGTCAGCACCGCGGCTACCAGGAAGCCGGCCTCGGCCAGCGGACCGTCTTCGGTGCGCGGCTCTCGCAGTCGGTGCTCGTCACCCAGGTCATCCTCGCGGTGAACGTCCTGGTCTTCCTCTTCACGGTCTTCCAGGCCCAGAGCCTCAACGACAACGACTTCGCCGCCGCCTTCCAGCGCGGCAGCCTCTACGTCGACGCCACCCTGGGCCACGGCGAGTGGTGGCGGGTCCTGACCAACGGGTTCCTGCACTACGGGCCGATCCACATCGCGGTCAACATGTTCTCGCTGTGGATGATGGGCCGCGCCCTGGAGCAGATCTGCGGCCGCGGCCGCTACCTGGCGCTCTACTTCACCTCGATGCTCGGCGCGTCCGCCGCGGTCCTGCTCTTCGACGATCCCCAGTCGCGGACGGCCGGCGCGTCCGGCGCGCTGTTCGGCCTGATGGGGGCCTACGCGGTGATCGTGCTGAAGCTGCGGCTGAACCCGACCGGGCTGATCATCACCCTCGCGCTGAACGCGTTCATCACCTTCGGCATCTCGGGCATCTCGATCTACGCGCACGTCGGCGGCCTGATCACCGGGGCGCTGGTCACCGTCGCCCTGCTCTACGCGCCGCAGGTCAACCAGGCGCGCTGGCAGGCGGTGGGGCTCACGATCATCGTCGTGGCGATCGTCGGCCTGCTGGCGTACCAGGCCGGTCAGTACGGCGCGGTGACCTGCGGCTTCGTCCCGTACCGCGGCATCCCGACCTACTTCTGCGCCTAGCTGCGCGCCCGCAGGGTGCTGAGGACGTCCAGGACGTCCCGCGGGTCTTCGCCGAGGTCGAGCCACCCGAAGACGTACAGCTGCTCGTCGTGCTCGATTTCGAGCGTGACGCCGTCGCGCCCCATCCGGCGCGTGGTGCGGAGCCGGGTGCGCGTCTGCGCCCACGGCAGCCGGTGCGTGCCGCCCAGCGTCCGGGCCACCAGGCCTTCGGCGTCGGCGGCCAGCCGGGGCCGGACGAGGGTGGTGTGGGCCGCGAACGCGCCGACGGCGACGGCCGCCAGCGCGAACAGCACCAGCCCGCCGCGGTCGCCGGTCAGCGCGTCGGCCACCACGCCGGCCAGCAGCANNCGGCCTGACGGGGCGCCCAGGAGGTGGGGTAGTTATCCACAGGGGTTATCCACACTGGGGATGAGTCACACCGCTGTAATTCGACGTCAAGCCGCCGATCGGAGTAATAATCAGCGCCAGCGCATGGTCATGAGCAGACCCGCGATCATCAGCGCGAAC
>NZ_MUMI01000339.1 GCF_002155975.1 Amycolatopsis kentuckyensis | reverse complement strand
CGGCGCCGGGCGGCAGGGATCGGCGGGCGAACCGCCGGGAGTTCATCGGGTTCACGGGTGACCTCTTTTCCGACACGCCCGGCGGGCCGGACGGAACGGACACGACCCATTCCCGGGCACGCTGGAGTCGGCATTCCGCGGGGCGCCGTTACGGATCCCGGCCACCGCGGGCGAAATATCCGTTTCCCCGCTGAAAAACTCGTCCGTCCACAGAGGAATCGGTTAACGGACGGGCAAAAAAATTGCGCCGGAAATCCCGTCGCGGCCGGCCCGGGGACCGGCCCTTGACAGGGACGGCCTCCTCGCCGCATCCTGAACGATATCTCAGGGTTCCTGATATCCACGTCGCTCAGTGAGGAGTCGGACGATGACCGCAGTGGAGGAGCGGCCGGGCACCCGGCCGCGCCCGGACGTCGAACCGGGCCGGCTGTTCATCGGTGGCCGGTGGGTGGAGACCACGGACCGCTTCGACGCCGTGGACCCCGCCACCGGCCGGCCCCTCACCACCCTCGCCCGCGCGACGGCCGCCGACGTGGCCGCCGCGGTGGCCGCGGCCCGGCAGGCGTTCGAGGGCTGGGCGGCGACGCCGGGCCGGGAGCGGGCCCGGGTGCTGCACCGGGTCGCGGACCTGGTGCGGGCCCGCGCGGACGAGATCGCCGCCGTCGAGAGCGCCGACGTCGGCAAGCCCATCTCACTGTGCCGGGCCGTCGACGTCGAGACCGTCGCCGAGCAGTACGAGTACTACTCGGCCCTCGCCCAAGGCGTGGACGGCGCGACGCGGCAGATCCCGATCCCGTCGCACGCCTACACGCGTCGCGAACCGCTCGGCGTGGTCGCCGCGATCACGCCGTTCAACTTCCCGCTGATCCTGTCCACCTCGAAGATCGCGCCCGCGCTGGCCGCCGGGAACGCCGTGGTGCACAAGCCGGCCGAGGACACCTCGCTCAGCGCGCTGCTGATGGCCGGGCTGCTCGCCGAAGCCGGCGTGCCCGACGGCGTGCTCAACGTGGTCACCGGCTTCGGCCCGGAAATCGGCGAAACCCTGCTGAGCCACCCCGGCGTCGACAAGATCGCGTTCACCGGCTCGACCGCGGTCGGCCGGCACGCGGCGAGCGTGGCCGGGGAGCACCTCAAGCCGGTCACCCTGGAACTCGGCGGCAACGCGGCGCACATCGTGTTCGAGGACGCCGACGTCGAACCGGCGATCGCCGCGGTGATCAAGGCGTTCGTCTTCAACACCGGCCAGTTCTGCATGGGCGGGCCCCGGCTGCTCGTCGCCGACGCGCTGTACGACACCGTCCTCGGCGCGCTCGCCGAAGCCGTGCCCCACGTGCCGGTCGGCGACCCGTTCGACCCGGCGACCGTGGTCGGCCCGATGGCGGGCGAGCGGCACCGGGCGAAGGTCGAGCAGTACGTCGAGCAGGCCCGCGCCGACGGCGGCCGGATCGTCACCGGCGGCGGGCGGCCGGACATCGAGGGCGGGTTCTTCTTCCAGCCGACGGTGATCGCCGATCTCCCGGACGACTCCCGCGTGATCCAGGAGGAGATCTTCGGTCCCGTGCTCACCGTCCAGCGCTTCACGTCCGAAGACGAAGCGGTCGCGCTGGCCAACGGCACGCCCTACGGCCTCGCGGCCGGGCTCCAGACGACGAACCTCGCCCGCGCGCACCGCGTCGCCGCACGCCTGCAGGCCGGGATCGTCTGGGTCAACGACTGGGCGATGCTCGACCCCGCGATCCCCTTCGGCGGCGTCAAGGACTCCGGTTTCGGCCGCGAATACGGCCCCGAATCCCTCGACGCCTACACGCGCACGAAGTCCGTCGTCATCTCCCTCGCCTGAGCCCACCAGGAGCATCCCCATGTCCCCCACGAGAACCACCGCGGCCGTCGTGGAGTCCGCCGGCTCCGGCTTCACCCTCGGCGAAGTGGCCCTCGACGAGCTCCGCCCGGACGAGGTCCGGGTCCGGATCGTCGCCACCGGCGTCTGCCACACCGATCTCGGCGTCGCCGCCGGCGCCCTGCCCTTCCCGCTGCCCGGCGTGCTCGGCCACGAAGGCGCCGGGATCGTCGAGGAGGTCGGCACCGCGGTCACCCGCGTGCGGGCCGGCGACCGGGTCCTGCTCAGCTACACCTCGTGCGGCGGCTGCGCGAACTGCCGCGGCGGCCACCCCGCCTACTGCGAGACCTGGCTGCCCGCCAACCTGCTCGGCGGGCAGCGCCCGGACGGCACCACCCCGATCTCCCGCGACGGCACCCCGATCGGCGGCCACTTCTTCGGCCAGTCCAGCTTCGCCGGGCACGCCGTCGCCGACGAGCGCAGCGTCGTCAAACTTGCCGCCGACGCGCCGCTGGACCTGCTGGCCCCGCTCGGCTGCGGGATCATGACCGGCGCCGGTGCCGTGTGGAACGTCCTCGCCCCGCGCCCGGGCGCCACGCTGCTGGTCACCGGCGCCGGCGCGGTCGGCCTCTCGGCGGTGATGGCCGCCCACCTGACGCCGGCGACCCGGATCATCGCCGTCGACCGCGTAGCGGCACGGTTGGCGCTGGCCCGCGAGCTCGGCGCCACGGACACGATCGACACCAGCGCCGAAGACCTCGCCGAAGCGGTCGGGAAGCTGACCGGCGGCCGCGGCGTGGACGGCGTCGTCGAGACCACCGGCAACGCCGGGGTCCTGGGGACGGCGATCGGCGGCTTGGCCGCGCGCGGCACCGCGGTCGTCGTCGGCGCGCCCGCGTTCGGCACGACGGTGCCGGTGGACGTCAACTTCCTGCTCCCCGGACGGCACGTCGTCGGCCTGACCATGGGTGACGCGGACACCCAGGCGCTGGTGCCGACCCTGGCCGAACTCGTCGCCACCGGGCGGTTCCCCCTCGAAAAGCTGGTCACGCACTACGAGTTCGGGCAGATTCAACAGGCAGTGGACGACATGCTCGCCGGTACGACGATCAAACCGGTGCTCCGCTGGTGAAGGAGGCAGCAGTGAACCTGCCCGATTTCGGCTTGGGCAGCTGGCCCGCGCGGCGGGCGCGGATCTCGCCGGACCGCACCGCGCTGGTGGAGGCCGGCCGGTCGCTCACCTACGCCGGGCTCGCCGATCGGGTGCGAAGGCTCGCCGGCGCGCTGAGCCGGCGGGGTGTCCGGCCGGGCGACCGCGTGGCCTACCTCGGCGTCAACGCCATCACGGTGTTCGAGACGCTGTTCGCCACCGCCCGCTGCGGCGCGATCTTCGTCCCGCTCAACTACCGGCTCGCCCCCACCGAGATCCGGTACATGCTCGACGACAGCGGCGCGTCGGTCCTCGTGCACAGCGCGGACACTGCCGACCTCGTGGCGGCGGCCGGTGGGCTTCCGGACGGCGTCGTCCTCGCGACGGACCCGGCCGAGGGGGACTTCGAAGCGGCGATCGCCGAGGCCGGGCCACCTCCGGACACCGCCGTCCGGCTGGAGGACCCCTGCCTGCTGCTCTACACCTCCGGCACCACCGGACGGCCGAAAGCGGCGGTCCTCACCCACGGCAACCTCACCTGGAACACCGTCAACCAGCTGGCGCACCTCGACGTCCTGGGCTCCGACAAGGCGTTGTGCATCGCGCCGCTGTTCCACTGCGTCGGGCTGGGCCAGATCACGCTGCCGACGCTGTTCAAGGGCGGCAGCGTGGAACCGGTGGCCAAGTTCGACCCGGGCACCATCCTCGCCCGGATCGGCGAGGCCGGGATCACCAGCTTCTCCGCGGTGCCGACGATGCTCGAGATGATGTGCCGCCACGAGGACTGGGAGCGCACCGATCTGAGCTCGCTGACCTGCGTGCTCTACGGCGGGTCGCCGGTGGCCGAGCGCGTCGCCCGCGCGTGGCTCGACCGCGGCGTCAAACTCCTGCAGGGCTACGGCATGACCGAGGCCTCACCGGGTGTCTCGATGGCCACCCACGAGGGCACGCTCGACCACCCGGTCGCGGCCGGGGTGCCGCACTTCTTCACCGACGTGGCCGCGCTCGGCCCCGATCTCACGCCGCAGCAGCTCGACGGGACCCCCGCCGAGCTGCTGGTGCGCGGCCCGCACGTCTTCGGCGGCTACTGGAACCGGCCCGAGGAGTCGGCGGCGAGCTTCGTCGAGGGCGACTGGTTCCGCACCGGTGACGTCGTCCGCGTCGACGACGACGGCTGGGCCCACGTCGTCGACCGGGTCAAGGACATGATCATCTCCGGCGGGGAAAACGTGTACCCGGCCGAGATCGAAGCGGTCGCCGTCCGGCTCGACGCGGTCGACGCCTGCGCGGTGGTCGGGGTGCCCGACGAGCGCTGGGGCGAGGCCGGCGCGGCCTTCGTCGTGGTCCGCCCCGGCGCCGAGCTGGACGAACCGCGGTTCCGGGCGCACCTCGAACAGCACCTGGCGCGCTACAAGGTCCCGAAGCACGTGCAGTTCACCGATACCTTGCCCCGCAACGCCACCGGCAAGATCCGCCGGGTCGAACTGCGCACCCTGGCCGCCGAAACCTTCACGAACGGACCCGCATGACCACCCCTCTCCTGCCCCCTTCACTGCGCCTGGAGCTGCGGGACGACATCGCCGTGCTGTGGCTGGCCCGTCCCGAGAAGCGCAACGCCCTCGACGACGCGACCGTGCTCGGCCTCGAGACGTTCTTCGGCTCCCCGCCGCCGGGGATCAAGGCGGTCGTGCTCGACGCGGTCGGCGACCACTTCTCCGCCGGGCTGGACCTGTCCGAGCTCACCGAGCGCGACGCGTTCGAGGGCCTGGAGCACTCGATGATGTGGCACCGCGCCTTCGAGCGGCTCGAACGCGGGCGGGTCCCGGTGGTCGCCGTGCTCAAGGGCGCGGTCGTCGGCGGCGGCCTGGAACTGGCGGCCGCCGCGCACATCCGCGTCGCGGAGCCCTCGGCGTTCTACGCGCTGCCGGAGGGCCAGCGGGGGCTGTTCGTCGGCGGCGGGGCGTCGGTGCGGGTGCCGCGGCTGATCGGCGCGCACCGGATGGCCGACATGATGCTCACCGGCCGCGTGCTCGACGCCGACGAGGGGCACGCCGCCGGGTTGTCGCACTACCGCGTCGAAAACGGCCTGGAGCACGCGCTCGGCCTGGCCCGCAAGATCGCGGACAACTCGCCGATCACGAACTTCGCCGTCCTGCAGGCCCTCCCCCGCATCGCCGAGGCCAACCCGGCCGAGGGGTACCTGATGGAGGCGCTGATGGCCGCGGTCGCCGGCGGCAGCGCCGAAGCGAAGGAGCGGATGCAGGCGTTCCTCGAGAAGCGCGCCGGGAAGGTCGGCCGATGATCCTGCGCCCGGTCGCGCCCGACGTCCGCGAGACCACCGAGATCGGCCGGTACCTGCGGTGGCTGGAAGCCCGCGGGCACTTCTTCGACGACTACGCGGCCCTGCACCGGTGGTCGGTGACCGACCTCGACGCCTTCTGGTCCTCGATCAAGGACTTCTTCGGCGTCCGCCTGCACACCCCGGCCACCGCGGTGGTGCCCGACCGGGCCATGCCCGGCACGGCGTGGTTCCCCGGCGCCACCCTGAACTACGCCGAACACGCCCTCGGCCACGGGCCCGACACCGCAGCCGCGGTCATCTCCTACTCGCAGACACGGGAACGCACCGAGCTCACCTGGGCGCAGCTGCGCGACCAGGTCGCGCGCGCCCGCGCGGGCCTCGCCCGGCTCGGGGTCGGCCGCGGCGACCGCGTGGTCGCGTACCTGCCGAACATCCCGGAAGCCGTGGTCGCCTACCTCGCGGTCGCGAGCCTGGGCGCGATCTGGGCCTCCTGCGCCCCGGAGTTCGGCGCCCGGTCGGTGGTGGACAGGTTCGGCCAGATCGAGCCGCGGGTGCTGCTGACCGTGTCCGGCTACCGCTACGGCGCCAAGGACGTCGACCGCCGCGCCGAGGTCGCCGAAATCCGCGCGGGCCTGCCGACCGCCGAGCACGTCGTGCACGTCCCCTACGGCGGCCACGACCTGCCCGGCACGCTCGCCTGGGCCGACCTGCTGGCCGATAGTGCCCCCGGGTTCGAGCCGGTCGGCTTCGCGCACCCGCTGTGCGTGCTGTTCTCCTCCGGCACCACCGGCAAGCCGAAGGCGATCGTGCACGGCCACGGCGGCATCCTGCTGGAGCACCTCAAGAACCACGGCCTCAGCTGGGACCTGCGCCCGGGCGACCGGATGCTGTGGTTCTCCACCACCGCCTGGATGATGTGGAACGCGCTCGTCTCCGGGTTGCTCACCGGCGCGTCGATCGTGCTGGTCGACGGCAACCCGCTGCACCCGGACCTGGCCTGGCAGTGGCGCCTGGCCGAGGAGACGCGGGCGACGCTGATGGGCGCGAGCCCGGGCTTCCTGATGGCGTGCCGGAAAGCGGGCCTCGACCCGGCCGCCGAGTACGACCTGTCCGCGCTGCGGCAGCTCGGCGCGGCCGGCAGCCCGCTGCCCGCCGAGGGCTTCCACTGGGTGCACGAGCGGTTCCCGGGCGTGCTGCTCAACGTCGGCAGCGGCGGCACCGACGTGTGCAGCGGCATCGTCCAGGGCAGCCCGCTGCAGCCGGTCCGCGCGGGCGAGATTTCCGGCCCCTGCCTCGGTGTCGACGCGAAGGCCTTCGACGAGCACGGGGCCCCGGTGGTCGGCGAGCTGGGCGAGCTGGTGATCACCGCCCCGATGCCGTCCATGCCGGTCGGGTTCTGGGGCGACTCCGGGGAGCGCTACCGCGAGACGTACTTCTCGACCTATCCCGGGGTCTGGCGGCACGGCGACTGGATCCGGTTCACGCCCGAGGGCAGCTGCGTCATCGCGGGCCGCTCGGACGCCACCCTCAACCGCGGCGGCGTCCGGCTGGGCACCGCCGAGTTCTACGCCGTCGTGGAGGAGCTGCCGGAGATCGAGGACTCCCTCGTCGTGCACCTCGAAGACCCGGCGGGCGGCAACGGCGACCTCCGGCTGTTCGTGGCGCTGCGGTCCGGCGCCGAACTCGACGACGCCTTGCGCGGCAGGATCGCTTCGGCGTTGCGGAGCGCGCTCTCCCCGCGGCACGTGCCGGACGCGATCACCGCCGTGCCGTCGATTCCCCGCAACCGCACCGGGAAGAAACTGGAGCTGCCGGTGAAGAAACTCCTGCGCGGTGCCCCCGTCGGCGAGGTCGTCGGCCGGGACGTGCTGGCCGATCCGACGTCCCTCGACGCCTTCCTCCTGGAGCGCGCATGACGACCGTCGCGATCATCGGCACCGGGGTGATCGGGGCCGGCTGGACCGCTCTTTTCCTGGACCGGGGCTTCGACGTCATCGCCACCGATCCGGCGCCCGGCGCCGAGGAGCGGTTGCGGAGTGCGCTCGGAAGCGCGCCGGCCGATCGGCTGCGGTTCGCCGCCGACGCCGGCGAAGCGGCCGCCGCCGCCGATTTCGTCCAGGAGAACGGGCCGGAGCGCGAGGACGTCAAGCACGCGCTGTTCGCCGTCCTCGACGAGGCCGCGCGGCCGGACGTGATCCTGGCGAGCAGCTCGTCCGGGCTGCTGCCGAGCGTCATCGCCCGCGGCTGCCCGCACCACCCCGAGCGGGTCGTCGTCGGGCACCCGTTCAACCCACCGCACCTGATCCCGCTCGTCGAGGTCGTGCCGGGCCGCGACACCGCGCCGGAGGTCGTGGACCGGGCCATGGCGTTCTACTCCTCGGTCGGGAAGCGGCCGATCCGGCTGACCCGGGAGGTGCCCGGCCACGTCGCGAACCGGCTGCAGGCCGCGCTGTGGCAGGAGGCGTACTCCCTCGTCGAACGCGGGGTCGCGACGGTCGCCGACATCGACGCCGCCATCGCGCACGGGCCCGGCCTGCGCTGGGCCGTGCTCGGCCCGTTCGCCAACCAGCACCTCTCCGGCGGCGCGGGCGGGCTCGCGCACGTCCTGCGCCACCTCGGCCCGCCCACCGAAGAGTGGTGGCGCGACCTCGGCCGCGTCCACCTGACGCCGGAACTCGCCGAGACCCTCGTCGCCGGCGTCGACGCGGAACTGGCCGGCACCGACCACGACCGGCTCGTCGCCGCCCGCGACGCCGTCCTCGACCGCCTGCTGGCCGCCAAGGCCGCGCAGCCCGACCTGCCCTGACCTGGAGCTCCTCGTGGACCTTTCCTCCCTGACCGCCATCGACGTCCACACCCACGTCGAGCAGGACGGCCACGGCTGTTTCGCCCTCGACCGGGAACTGCTGAACGCGTCGGAGAAGTACTTCCGCGCCGGCCAGGACCGCACGCCGACGGTGACCGCGATCGCCGAGCACTACCGGGCCCGGAACATGGCCGCCGTCGTCTTCACGGTCGACGCGCCGGCCGCCACCGGGCACCCGGCGCTGTCGAGCGAGGAGATCGCCGACGCGGCCGCCGAGCACGCCGACGTGCTCATCCCGTTCGGCTCGGTCGACCCGCACGCCGGCAAGGCCGCCGTGCTGCGCGCGCGGCGGCTGGTGGGCGAGCACGGGGTGCGCGGGTTCAAGTTCCACCCGAGCCTGCAGGCGTTCGAGCCCAACGACGTCCGGTACTACCCGCTCTACGAAGCGATCGCGGAGCTGGGCGTGCCGGCCCTGTTCCACACCGGGCAGACCGGCATCGGCGCGGGCCTGCCGGGCGGGCACGGCATCAAGCTGCGCTACTCGAACCCGATGCTGCTCGACGACGTCGCCGCCGACTTCCCGGACCTGACGGTGATCCTGGCGCACCCGTCGGTGCCGTGGCAGGACGAAGCGATCTCGGTCGCGACGCACAAGGCGAACGTGTACATCGACCTGTCGGGCTGGTCGCCGAAGTACTTCCCGCCGCAGCTGGTGCGCGCGGCCAACACGCTGCTCAAGCGGAAGGTGCTGTTCGGCTCGGACTTCCCGGTGATCACCCCGGACCGCTGGCTCGCCGACTTCGCCGAACTCGAGATCAAGGACGAGGTGCGGCCGCTGATCCTCAAGGACAACGCCATCGGCGTACTCGGGCTGGCTTGAACGCCGGATAACGTTTGTCCGCTACGTCCCCGGGCATCCGCAGCCTTCCAGCACTCACGATGGGAGGCGGCGTCGTGGCGGAGGGTGACGTGCACACCTACTACGAGGACGGGCTGTGGAAGAACCGCGTCGAAGGCGGCCGCCGGGCGTCCAACACCTCTCCCCGCCGTGTCGACGCCGTCCTGGCGGGGCGGCAGATCGCGCGGAAGCGGCGGGTCGGGCACTTCGTCCACACGCCGGAGGGCGAGGTCGAGACCGAGCGCGACTACCGGCCCCGCCGCACGGCGCGCTGACCTTCGTCGCTCCAGGTGTAACGGAACACCCGTTCGGACGATAGCCCGTTCGTGTCCGGGGACGCCCCGGCCTTCACGAACGGACTACCCATGCCTCGCCTCCGCCTGGTCGCGTTCCTCGCGGCCGGATCCCTCGCTCTCGCCGGTTGCTCGGGCACCCCGGCCACGCCCACGCCGGCCGCGGCCGGCACGACGACGCCCCCCGCGTCCACGGCTCCGGCGGCCCCGGCCCTCGACGCCACCAAGGTGGGCGCGGCGATCACCGACGCCGCCAAGCAGGCTTCCGCCGTGCACGTCAAGGGCACGATGAGCCAGGAAGGCAGCGCGATCAACCTGGACCTGCAGCTCAACCCGGACAGCGCGAGCGGCACGGTCGTCAAGGACGGGCTCGAGATCCCGGTGCTGCGGATCGGCGACAAGTACTACTTCAAGTTCACCGAGTCGCTGGTGAAGCAGGCCGGCGCCCCCGCCGCGGCGGCCAAGCAGCTCACCGGCAAGTGGGTGTCGTCGGCGGCCAAGGTCGGCCAGGGCATCGGCGACGCGTTCAAGATCTTCCTCGACTACAAGTCGTTCACCGAGGGCACGCTGGGCGAGCTGCAGAAGACGACGTTCAAGCCGGGCGAGGCCACGACGCTGGCGGGCGCGCCGGCGCTGAGCTTCGCGAGCTCGGACGGAACGGCCACGGTGGCCGCGACGGCACCGCACTACCTGCTGCGCATGTCGGACCCGAAGAACGGCGCCATGGAGTTCAGCGACTGGAACAAGCCGACGACGGTCTCCGAGCCGCCGGCCGCCGAGATGTACTCCGGCCCCGGTTCCTGACGCCTCTCGCGGGAAAGGCCGTCGCCGGGTGCCCCGGTGGCGGCCTTTCGCCGTTCCCACGGGCCGGCAGACCCGCGAGCACGCGCCGGCGCCTCCTCAGTCCACCGGCCGGCGCCGGGCCCGCGCGCTCGCTGCCGACCTCACCCCGGCGGCATGCCGCCGCGGTCGGGGTCCTCTTCGTCACTGTCGTTCGCGCGGGGCTCCTGGTCGCGGACCGTCGGCTCGGTGTGCTCGCCGGCGATGTCGGCGTCGGCTTCCATGCTCTCGGCGGTCACCGGGTCGATTTCGGGAGTGCTCATCGCTTCCTCCGATCGGGCGAAACCGGGGCATACCCGGCGGCACGGGCGGCGAAACGCGTTTGCCCGCCGCGTCGCCGGGCATGCCGCCCGGCGGGTCCCCCGGCCGAGGGGCCCGCACCGAATCGGAGGAAGCGACCATGGCATCGATGGAGACCGAGGTCCGGCGAACCCCGCGCCAGCTTCTCGCCGCGATCGTGGGAGTGGTTTTCCTGCTGGTCGGCGTGCTGGGGTTCATCCCCGGCGTGACGACGCACTACGACATGCTGACCTTCGCCGGGCACGGTTCCGGCGCCCTGCTCCTGGGCATCTTCGCCGTTTCGATCCTGCACAACATCGTGCACCTCGCCTTCGGCGTCGCCGGGCTCGCCCTGGCCCGGACCGCGAGCGGCGCCCGGGCGTTCCTCGTCGGCGGTGGGGCGATCTACCTGGTCCTGTGGCTCTACGGCCTGCTGATCGACCACGGCAGCGCGGCCAACTTCGTCCCGGTCAACACCGCCGACAACTGGCTGCACCTCGGACTGGGCGTCGGGATGATCGCGCTCGGCCTGATCCCGCTGGGCGCCACGCGCGGGCCCGTCGCCGACTCGCGGTGACCGGGCACCGGGCCGGACGACCGGTTCACGGCCGCCCGGCCCGGCTCCCCGCGTAGGCCCGCTCCCGCAGCCGCCCCAGCCAGTCCGGGGCGAACTCCAGCCCGCCGGGGCGGTTCCGCATCGGATCGAACGGCGGCGCGTCCCCGCCCGGCTCCGTCAGCGTCAGCACGGCGCTGTCGCACCAGCGCCCGTCCTCGCGGCCGGTCCGGAGGACGAACTCCCACGCGCCCGCCGCGCGCGCCGCCTCGAGGGAAGCTTCGACCCGGGGCGACGACGCCCACGCCCCCAGCCAGACGAGCCGGTCGGCCCGGCGGTACGGCACGAGGCTGCTGTAGGCCCCGGCCGTCCACGCGGCCGCCGGCCGGGGCAGCATCCGCCCGAGGTGACCGCTGCCCGCCGTCGTCAGCAGGATGTCCCACGGCCCGCCGTCGCGGCCCGCACCCGGGATCCGCACCGCCAGGCCGAGCGCGTCGGGCAGTCGCCCGGGCGTGCCGGCGCCCTTGGACAGCCGCGCGACGACGGGAGCCGGCCCGGCCGGCCAGGGCAGGTCGTCCGCGAGCGCCCGGAGTTCGCCGCGCAGCACCACGCCCACCGGGTGGAAGGCCGGGGCGCGCCGCAGCGCCGCCAGCCCGCGGAAGCCTGCCGAGACGAGGCCGGTCATGTGTACGTCCCTCCGGGACGGGGTATCCGGATCACCCCTCCCGGTACCCGCGCGGAGCACCGGGAAACCCGCACCGACCTCAAGGAGCCCGTCATCGCCACCGCGGTCCTGTTCGACGTCGACGGCACGCTCGTCGACTCCAACTACCTCCACGTCCACGCCTGGCGCCGGGCGTTCCACGAGCTCGGCCGGAACGTCGACTCCTGGCGCGTGCACCGCGCGATCGGCAAGGGCTCCGGCAAGCTGCTGCGCACCCTGCTGGGCGAAGAAGACGCCGGCCGCGTCGGCGACCGGGCCAAAGAGCTGCACAGCCGCTTCTACCTGGAGACCGCCGACCTGCTGCGGCCGTTCGACCGCGCCC
>NZ_MUMI01000338.1 GCF_002155975.1 Amycolatopsis kentuckyensis | reverse complement strand
GGGTGCGCGGCTACCAGCTCGGCCGTCAGCCGGCGTTCCTGGTGCCCTACACCGACGGGGTCCGGGCCCAGACCGACGCCGTCACGCAGCTGCGGCAGCTCGGCGCGGCCCCGGGCACGCGGATCGGCGACGACCTCGACGCCGTGCTGCGCGCGGCCACCGCCTGGCAGGCCGCGGCCGCGCCCACCATCGCGCCTGCCGCGCCGCCGGTCACCGCGGCCCAGATCGAACGCGGCCGGACGCTGTTCGTCGACGTCCGCAAGGCGCTCGACACCCAGCTCGACCACCTGGCCGCGATCCGCGACGCCGGCCGCGGCGACCTGGACGCGGCGGCGCGCTTCCTCAACGCGATGTTCGTGGTCGTCGCCGTGCTCGTGCTGCTGCTGTTCGCGATGCTGTTCCTCGGCCTGCGGCAGGTCGTCACCCGGCCGATCCTGCGGCTGGCCCGCGACGTCCGCCGGGTCGCCGATGCCGACGTCCACAGCCCGGTGCACGGGAGCGGGCCGCGCGAGATCGTCCAGCTCGGCGCGGACGTCGAGGCGATGCGGCAGCGCATCCTCGACGAGGTCGCCGAGATCGAGCGGGCGCACGCGCTGCTGGACCGGCGCACGCAGGAGGCAGAGCGGTCCAACGCGCTGCTGGACCGGCGCACGCGCGAGCTGGAGCGGTCCAACGCCGACCTGGAGCAGTTCGCCTACGTCGCATCGCACGACCTGCAGGAGCCGCTGCGGAAGGTGGCCAGCTTCTGCCAGCTGCTCCAGCGGCGCTACCAGGGCCTGCTCGACGAGCGCGGCGAGCAGTACATCGAGTACGCCGTCGACGGCGCGAAGCGGATGCAGATCCTGATCAACGACCTGCTGGCGTTCTCGCGGGTCGGCCGGAAGCCGGGTGAGCACGTCGTGGCCGACGCGGGCGCGCTGGTCGACGACGCGATCGCGAACCTGGAGGTCGCCCTGTCGCTCAGCGGCGGCAAGGTCTCGCGCGGCGACCTGCCCGAGGTGCGCGTCGAGCCGGCGCTGATGACGGCGGTGTTCCAGAACCTCATCGGCAACGCGCTGAAGTTCAAGGGCGAGGCGCCGCCGGAGGTCCGGGTCACCGCCGAGCGCGACGGCGACGACTGGGTGTTCTCCGTGGTGGACAACGGGATCGGCATCGACGCCGAGTACGCCGAACGGGTGTTCGCGCTGTTCCAGCGGCTGCACACGCGCTCCGCGTACCCGGGCACCGGGATCGGCCTGGCCCTGTGCCGCCGGATCGTCGAGTACCACGGCGGCCGGATCTGGCTCGACACCGAGGCCGCCGACACGACGTTCCGCTTCACCCTGCCGGCCCGCGAGGACCCGGCTCTCGAAAACCCGGCTCGCGAGGAGGAGGCGACCGCATGACGCAGGCGTCCGCCCCGATCGACATCCTGCTGGTCGAAGACGACCCGGGTGACGTGCTGATGACCCGGGAAGCGTTCGCGCACCACAAGATCCGCAACCCGCTGCACGTCGCGGAGGACGGCGTCGAAGCGCTGCGGTTCCTGAAGCGCGAAGGGCCGTTCGGCGAGGCGCCGCGGCCGGGGCTGATCCTGCTCGACCTCAACCTGCCCCGCAAGGACGGCCGGGAACTGCTCGGCGAGATCAAGCAGGATCTCGCGCTGCGCACGATCCCGGTGGTCGTGCTGACCACGTCCGAGGCGGAAGAGGACATCCTGCGCAGCTACGAGCTGCACGCCAACGCCTACGTCACCAAGCCGGTCGACTTCGAGAAGTTCGTCGAAGTGGTCCGGAAGATCGACGATTTCTGGGTCACCGTGGTGAAGCTCCCGCACCGGTAGCCGTTTGGCGGGGAGTGCGGCACGATGGGAGGCCGTGACCCCTTCGACACCCGACCTGCCCGCCACCGAGCTGGCCGTGACGCTCGACTGGCGGGGCCGGGCCGCGGTGCTGGCCGTGGCGGGGGAGATCGACCTGGTCAGCGCGCCGGAGTTCGGGGAAGTCGTCGACGTGGTGCTGGCCCGCGGGCCGGAGAAGCTGGTGGTCGATCTGCGCGAAGTGACGTTCTTCTGCTCGGCGGGCCTGCAGGTGCTCGCCGCCGCCCACCGCAGGCTGGCCGAGCGCGCGTTGTGCGTGGTGAGCGATTCCCCGGTGACGTCGGGCCCGTTGAAGACGACCGGGCTCGACACGTGGATCGGCGTCCACCCGACCGTCGACGAAGCACTCACATGACGCCCGAGCCGTTTCGCTGCCACGGCGTGCCGGCGGCGCCCGGCGCCCTCCGCCGCCTGCGGCACGACCTGATGGCGTGGGTGCTGTCGGCCGGCGTCGACGAGGACCGGGCCGGCGACATCGTGCTGGCCAGTTACGAGGCACTCGCGAACGTGGCCGACCACGCCTACGAGGGTGCGGGCGACGGGCTCGTGGACGTCGACGCCTCGCTGTCCCCGGGCCGGCTCGAGGTGGTGATCACCGACCACGGGCAGTGGCGGACGCCGGTGCCGGACACCCGGCCGGTTTCGTTGCGCGGCCGGGGATTGCTGCTGCTGCGGGCCAGCGCCGACCGCGCGGACATCACCTCGGGCGACCAGGGCACGGTGGTCACCCTGACCTGGGACCTGGACTCCGTCACGTCCTGAGGTTCCCTTGCGCTCCCCGCCCCGACGGGGAGGGCGGGGAGCACGAGCGGGGACTAGCGGACCACGGCTCCGGTCTTCGGGTCGAGGGTGACCTTGCGGGCCTTCGGCCACCAGAAGTCGAACATCTCGTTGAGCGGATTGGCGCGCGTGTCGAACGACGAGTCGCCGATCCGGCCGGTGAACCAGTTGTCCTCGATGAACTTCAGCACCGAGGTCTGGTCCGTGAGCGTGTGGTCGACGTGGTTCACCTTGCTGAACGGCGAAACCACCAGCAGCGGCAGGCGGGGGCCGTAGCCGCAGCGGTCGGCGTACGTGCCCACCGTCGTCGCCTTGGCCGTGCAGATCGCCTGGTCCTGCGAAGCGTCGTGCGAGCCGTTGACGATCGGCGACTTCTGGTGGTCGTACCAGCCGTCCGAGTCGTCGTAGGCCAGCACGATCGCCGTCGACTTCCAGTCCGGGGACTGCTGGATCTTGTTGATTTCGCCGACGACGAACTGCTGCTCGTCCAGCGGGTCCGAGTAACCCGCGTGGCCGTCCTGGTACTCCGGGGCCTTCAGGAAGCTCACCGCGGGCATCGAACCGGCCTTGAGCGCGTCGTCGAAGTCCGCGATGTCGTACTGGTGGTTCGCGCGGTCGGTCTGGCCGATCGCCTGCACCGAGGACGGCGGGACGTGCTTCGGGTTCGCCGTCGACGGGTAGTACTGGAACGGCTCGTGGTGCGGGCTGTAGTCGACGACGGCGTTGCCGCCGATGTTCGTGTGGGTCTGGCCGCACACCGCGTAGCCGTTGGCCGTGCCGGTCGGGCGGAAGCCGCCCTGGAACCAGCCCCAGGTGACGTGGCGCTGGTTGAGCAGGTCACCGATGTTGCGGCCGTGCATGGTGGCCAGGTTGTCCTTGCTCGTGTGGTTCTTGCCCGAGCAGTCGTCCCACGCCGGGTCCGGGTCGTTGATCATCGTGCCGACGCCGTTCGCGTCCGGCGACTGCACGGCGTAGGCGTCGCTGACCGGCTCGTGCGTCACCGGGTCGACGGCCTGGACGCCGTGGGTGTTGCCCGAGATGAGGTCGATCGCGCCGGGGCTCGACGGGCCGAAGACCGTGTTGAACGAGTTGTCGTTCAGCGCGTAGTGCTGGGCGTAGTTCCACATGCCCGTGACGGTGTTGCCGTCGTAGTAGTCCATGACCAGGCCGGGCTCGCCGAACAGGATCGGCTGGCCGGTGCACTTGTCGGTCTCGGTCTTCTCGACGAACTTGTCCATCTTGCCGCCGTTGAAGGCGGCCTGCTCGGCGCCGTAGTTGTGGTTCTGGTCGCAGGTGAGCGCCTGCTGGGGCGTGAGCCGCTTCGGGTTGTAGGCGTTGGGGTTGTCGGTCAGCAGCTTCTTGTCGAGGCCGTTGACCTTCGGGGTGCCGGGCGCGGCGGTGAACGGCGTGCCGTCGGTGTTGGCCGCGTTCGGGTAGGTGCCGAAGTAGTGGTCGAACGAGATGTTCTCGCCGAAGATGACGACGACGTGCTTGATCGGCGTCGACGTCGGGATCCAGTGCGCGGGGAACAGGTTCAGCGGCTGGGCGTCGGCGGTGGCTGCCGCGGAGCCGGTGACGACGGCCAGCGCGGCCACCGAGGCGAGTGCCCCGGCGCCGAGCAGGCCGCGCCGTCGCCGTCGGGTCTTTCTGTCCACTGTGGATTCCTTTCGTGGTGGGGATTTCAGGTGAGCAGGGAACGCCCGAAGTGGTCGTCCGGGCCGGTGACGCCCGGCAGCGCGAAGAAGTAGCCGCCGCCGAACGGGGAGATGTAGTCGGTCAGGGGTTCGTCGGCCAGGCGCGTCTGGACGGCTTCGAACTGGCGCTCGAGGTCCTGCTGGTAGCAGACGAACAGCAGGCCCATGTCCAGGTTGCCGTTGCTGTCGACGCCGCGGTCGTAGTTCACCGCGCGGCGCAGGATCCGGCTGGCGTCGGTCTCCGGCGTGCGCGGGTTCGCCTTCCGGATGTGGCTGGTCAGCGGGATGACGGTGCCGACCGGGTCGTCGGAGTACCGGGGGACGTCGGTCTCCTGCGTGCCGTCGAGCGGGGCGCCGGTGTCGCGGCGGCGGCCGAACATGTTCTCCTGCTCGGCGAGCGAAACGCGGTCCCAGAACTCGACGAGCATCCGGATCAGCCGGACGACCTGGTAGCTGCCGCCGGCGGTCCACGCGGGCTCGCCTTGCGTCCACACCAGACTGTCCACTTCGGAGCCGGTCGGGTTGGCGGTGCCGTCCTTGAAGCCCATCAGGTTGCGCGGGGTACCGTCCGGCCGGGGCGGGGAGGTGAAGCCGTTGAGCTTCCAGCGCAGCTGCATGCCGCCGCGGGTGGCGCGCGCGATGTCCCGCAGCGCGTGCAGGACGGTGTCGGTGTCGTTCGCGGACAGGACCAGGCTGAGGTCGCCGTGGCACTGGGCGGGGTCGAGGGCGTCGTTCGGGAACGTCGTCATCGGCTTGAGCTTGGCGGGCTTGAGTTTCGCGAGGCCGTACCGGTCGTCGAAGAGGCTCGCGCCGACGCCGAGGATGACGCCGAGATCGCTGCCGGGCACAACGGGTCCGAGCACCCCGGAGTCGGCGGGCGGCGCGGTGATCCCGAGCGCGGCGGGCGCCCCGCCGGTGGTGAGGAACCGGGCCCGATCGGTGATGGCGCGGAAGAGTTCGGTGAGCTCGGCCGTGGTCTCGGCGACGGCGTCGAAGGAGGCGACGATGGTCTGGGTGGGCGGCTTGCGCAGGATGGCGGCCTGGTGGGGCCCGTGGAAGGGCACGGGCGAGCTGCCGTCGGTGACGGTCGCGGCGGAGGCCCCGAGCCCGGCCCCGGCGGCCACGGTGAGGCCCGCGCCCATTGCGGCGCGGCGCAGGAAGGAACGGCGGGGGAGGCCGGTCGTGGTGTGGCCGGCAGCGGTTGCGGGCGGCTCGGCCGGGCCGGTCCGGTGCTCGCGGGGCAGGTCGGTCACGAGACCCTCCTCGGCTCGGCGATCGCCGCGATCGGGGCCAGCAGTTCCGTCAGCTCGCTCACGTCCGCGTTGAGCTTCTGCCGCTGCTGCCGGCCCAGCTCGGCCGGGCGGATCCAGGTGCCGTCCGGGCGGCGGCCCGCGTCCAGCGCCCTCTGCGTGCGGTCCAGCCAGCTGTCCACCTTGGACAGGTCCGGGTACCTCGGCGTCAGCAGCGGCCGCAGGACGTCCAGCACCGCGCGGGTGCCGTCGAGGTTCGCGCGGGCCGTGGCCAGGTTCGTGCCGCTGCCGTAGTCGGTGCGGCCGGTCAGTTCGAACTGCAGCGTGTTCTCCATGATCTCGTGCGCGCGCAGCCCGAGGTCGTTCCCGTCGACCTGGCTGTCGGCGAAGGACGCCTGCAGCGCGCGGGCGTCGGTGTCGAGCTGGTCGGCGACGGCGCCGAGCGCGCCCAGGTCCTCGCCGTGCCAAAGGCCCTGCTCCAGGCGGTGGAAGCCGGTGAAACCCGGGTCGGCCGCGCCGCCCGGCAGGCCGTCGGCCGTGCCGTTGAGGGCGCCGTCGGAGTCGCCGAAGGCGTCGTAGGCCGCGCCCAGCCGCTCGTACGTCAGGTGGGCGGTCAGCCACGCCGCCTGGCTCGCCGCGCGGTCGCCGCCGTGCACGGTGTTCTTCAGCGCGCCGATGTTCGCGACCAGCTCGCCGAGCCCCGTCAGCACGTGTTGCTGGTAGGCCTTGAGCGGGCCGAGCAGGTCGTCGTGCGTCACCGGCGCGACGCCCGGCCCGGTCCGCTCGGCGCCGCCGGTGATCCGCACGGCGGGGCCGACGATCGCGCCCGCGTCCTCGGGCAGGCAGCGGAACGCGTAGCTGCCGTTGCCCAGGTTCACCTGCAACGGCCGGGTCGTCGCCGCGCCGAGGCCCTCGACCTCGCCGTAGATCACGCCGGTCGCCGGGTCGATCAGGTCGACCTCGGCCGTCACCGAGCCGGTGTTGTGCAGGCGGAACGTCTGCGGCCCCGGCTTCGGATCCGTCCAGCCGGTGCCGCACGCCGAGCGCGAGACCGCGATCTCGGGATCGACGGCCGACGCGTCGTCCGGCCAGAACGCCACGACGGCGCCCGCCGCGGCGGCCACGACCGCGGCCACCACGATCCAGCGGGTACGCACTGACCCCGGCACGCGCACTCTCCCGTCACTCGATCGGACCATCACCGGTCACGGATTATGCGAGCCTAACGCCCGGAAAACCGCATCGGATCCGATCGAAAGAGGGAAGTTCACGCGGACTTCAGCCGGCCGAACACAAAAGAGGGAGAATTCAGACGTATCTGGAGTGCCAGATCTGTCTCGTTCGGGATGTTCGACCGGTTTGGTCAGGTCACGGCAGGGGAGCGCCGGTCTCCAGCAGCGTCTTGAGGCTGGACAGCAGCGCGGGCCAGCCCTGGCTGCACATCTCCAGCGTCGTGCTGCCGGCGTCGAAACCGTCGTGGAGCACGGTCAGCTTCACCATTTCCCCGTGCGGTTCGAGGGTGAACGTCACCTTGGTCCGGCTCTCCCGCTGCAGTTTCGCGAGCGTTTCCTCGTCGATGCCGTTCGCTTTCGCCCAATCCGCGGTGAATGTGTGCCAGGTGTAGGACAGGCGGCGATGGGGTTCCGATTCGAGGACGACCTGTCCGGGATCGCTCGTTTTCGCGCCGCGTTCGGCCCACGTCATCGGCGAGCCCTTTTTCCAGTCGGTTTCGAAGGAGACGCCCCAGTACCGGCTCGTGAAGGCCGGATCGGTAAGCGCTTGCCAGAGTTTCTCCGGCGTGGTGTTGATGTAGGTGGTGTACGCGAAATCGTTCATCGGTGCGGACTCCAGTGCTCGTTTGAGATCGGCCAGCGCGCCGGCCCGCCGCCGGTCGTAGCGGGTCATCCAGCGCTCGGCGATCGCGTTGATCGGCGCGGCGTCGAGGTGGTGCAGCTTTTCGCGGCCGCGCCAGGTGGTGGTGATCAGCCCGGCCGCCTCGAGTACGGCCAGGTGCTTGCTCACCGACTGGCGCGCCATGTCCAGCCCCGCGCACAGCTCGCGCAGGGTCTGGCCGTTGCGCTCGTTGAGCACGTCCAGCAACTGGCGGCGGCTGGGATCGGCCAGCGCCTTGAAGACCTCGTCCATCGCGCCTTCCCGTCGACATGCAGCCATCCGGCTGCCTTTTGACGATAGGCAGCCGGATGGGTGCATGTCAACCGGAAGGCG
>NZ_MUMI01000337.1 GCF_002155975.1 Amycolatopsis kentuckyensis | reverse complement strand
GGGCCAGGTGCTCGCCGGGATCGACGGCATCGTGTCGACCACGGTGCCGGCCTGGGCGCGGGCGTGGTCGCGCGCTCCGTAGGTCGTCGCGGTGGTGCTCATGGTCGTCCTCTCTCAGGTCGCGGGTTCGAGGGCGGGAGCGGGGCGCAGCCGCAGCCAGCAGAGCCAGCCGATCACCAGCGCGCCGCCGACGAACTCTATCGGGAACAGGAGCATCCAGGGGGAGCCCGAACCGGCGAGATCGTAGATCTCCGCACGCGGCCAGCCGATGTTCACGATCATGCCGATGCCGTACAGAACGGCTGCTCCGTTCAGGGCAACACCCCAGCGCCCGAGGGAGAACCGGCCCGGCTCGGCCGGGAACCGCCCGCGCAGCCGGTGCACCAGCAGCGGGCCGGTGACCAGCAGGTAGGCCAGGTAGACGACGACCACCGACGTCCCGGTGATCGTGCTGAACAGCGTCGGGTTGCCGACGTTGAGCAGCAGCAGCCCGATGGCCAGCGCACCGGACAGCAGCGCGGGCGCGACCGGCGTCCCGGTGCGCGGGCTGACGCCGGCGAGGCGGGTGGACCCGGGGAGCGCGCCGTCGCGGGCCATCGCGTAGATCAGCCGCACGGTGCCGGTCTGGATGGTGAGTGTGCAGACGACGACGGCGATCGCGACGTCGGCGAGGAAGACCCGGCCGAGGGTGTCGCCGAAGACGGCGGTGATCACGTACGGCAGGCCCTTGCCGGCGAGCTGTCCGTCGGTGAGGCTCGGCGCGGCCATCAGCGCGGTGACGACCACGGCGAGGCCGCCGATCCCGGAGACGAGCACGGCCCGCAGCACCGCCCGCGGAGCCGTCCGGCGCGCGTCCTTCGTCTCTTCCGCGACCGACGCGGCGGTGTCGAAGCCGTAGAGGACGTACGCCGCCATGAGCGCCGAAGCGAGCACGCCGCCGATCCCGGCGCTGGTGCCGGGCGCGTCGTGCAGCACGACCTGCGGCCCGCGGACGGCGAACAGCGCCAGCCCGGCGATGAGGACGACGACGCCGAGGAGTTCGGCCGCGACGCCGACGTCGTTGATCCGCGCCATCAGCCGGACCCCGCCGGCGTTGACCGCGGTGGTGAAGACGAGCAGCACGGTGCCGAGCAGCACGGCGTTGGCCGCGCCGGTCGGCGACGTCACCGAGGGGTCGCCGCCGACGAACTGGAAGCCGTCCCACACCGACGGCAGCACGACCTGCAGCGCGATCGCGGCGGCGGCGAGGGCGACGATGCAGCCGATCAGCATCATCCAGCCGGCGAGCCACCCGAGGAAGCCTTTGCTGAGCTGTTTCGCCCACTGGTACACGGATCCGGCGAGCGGGTAGCGGGCGGCGAGCTCGGCGAAGTTGAGCGCCACCAGCAGCTGGCCGGCCAGCACGACCGGCCACGTCCAGAAGAAGAGCGGGCCGCCGAAGGTGTAGCCGAACCCGAAGAGCTGGAAGACGGTGGTGAGGATGGAGACGAAGGAGAAGCCGGCGGCGAAGGCGGAGAACCCGCCCAGCGACCGGCGGAGCTCCTGGCGGTAACCGAAGGCGGCGAGTTCGTCGGGTGGCGTCATGCGGGCTCCTTGTTTCGATCGCTTGACAGAAATTAGGTCTTCGCCGCGACGCGATGATCTCCGCCGGGTAAGGGCGCTGTTAACGCCGGGATCGACACGGCGTCAATGACGACATCCGGGCGTAACCGCACCTCCGTGCGCGTGTCACGCCCGGTGACCTGGCAAGATCACATCCGTGGTCAAAGGGTCGGGAGTCGGCAGGCCGAGGGCGAGTGGAGTGGCGGCGAACCGCCCCGACGCGCGCCAGGCAGTGCTCGACGCGGCGGGCGAACTGTTCACCGGAGCCGGCTACGCGGCGACCACGACCAGAGCGATCGCCGAGCGCGCGGGCCTGCGCCAGGCGTCGCTCTACTACCACTTCCCGGCGAAGGAAGACATCCTCGCGGCGTTGCTGGCGGAGACGGTCCGCCCGTCCCTGGCCCTGGCGGCTCGTTTGGTGGCCGGCGAGGCTCCGGCGGCGGTCCGGCTGTGGGCGCTGGCGTACGCGGACATCGGCCTGCTCGGCGGCGCCCGCCACAACCTGGGAGCGCTGTACTTGCTGCCGGAGGTGGGCTCACCGAACCTAGCCCGGTTCCGCACGGAGCGCGCCGAACTGAAGGCGGCGTACGGCAGCCTGGTGGCGGCTTCGGGTGTCGCGCCCGCGGCGGTCGCGATCCGGACGGATCTGGTGTTCGGACTGGTGGAGAGCATCGCGGTGATCCGCAGGGACGACCCGGCCCTAGACGTCGAGGCCCACGTCCGGGAAGGCGCCGACGGAGTGGTCCGCCTGGTGGGGGCGGGCGAGCCGTCGGACGAGCTGAGGACGGCGGCGCACGCCCTGCTGGCGGCCCTCGCGGAATGAGCGCGGACCGGCTCCGGGGCGAGATCGCCTGGCTGCACGCCAAGCTGCGGCGCCGTCGCCGCCAGGACGACCTGCAGGCGCTCGAGCTGCGGAGCGAGATCGCCGACCGGCTCGCGGAGCTGCGCGACCCGGAGGCGGAGCCCTGGCTGCGCGCACTGGTGGCGGACCAGACCCGCGTGCTCGGAGCACGGCACCACGCAACGCTGGGATCCTGGTTCCTGATCGCGGCACGCTGCTCGCAGACCGGACGGGTGGACGAAGCGCTGGAGCTGTTCTCGTCGGTCCGCGCGGCGTATGCGTACGTCCGCGGACCGGACCACGCTTCGGTGGCGCACTGCACCTACGCCATCGCCTCCGCATTGGCCGACGGCGGCCGGTACGCCGAGGCGATCGACGCTTTCCGGGCAACGGGCGGCACGGACTGCACCGCCGACCTCGCCCAGGCACAGATCGCGCTGGCGAGGTACGACGAGGCCGAGCAGACCCTGCGCGCGGCCCCGCCCGAGTGGGCGGCGACGGTCCGGTTCCTCCGCACCACGATCCAGGCCGAGCTGGGTGCCCCGGGTCCGCTGATCGAGGCGATGCGCGAACAGCTGGCCGAGGGCTCGGGCGACCAGGAAGAGGCCAGGCTGTGGCTGGCGTACGGGCTGCTGCTGGCCGGTGCGGCGGAGGAGGCGGCGGCGGAGGCCTCGTCGGTGGTGGCGGCCCGAGTCCGCCACCCGGGCCCCGAGGACCGGCTGACGTGGGAAGCGCGAGTGCTGCTGGGCCGCGCGCTGGCAGGCACGGACCGCCTGCCGGACGCGGAGCACTACGCTCGGGCGGCCCTGGCATCGGCGCCATTGCCACCGGGCCACCCGGACCTGCTGCACGCGCTGGCCACGGTGGCCCGTGTCCACGCACGAAGGGGGGAGTGGGCGGAGGCGGCGGAGGCGTACGAGTTCGTGGCCGAGGGTTTCGAGGTGGTGCTGGGCCCCGGCCACCCACAGACGGCCCAGGCCCACGCTCACGCGGCCGAGGCGCAGGCCCAGGCTGAGGCCTCGACCGAGGCTCAGGCTCAGGCCCACGCGACTGAGGCCTCGGCCCAGGCCCAGACCCAGGCCCACGCGGCTGAGGAGCCGGCCCAGGCCTCGGCCCAGGTCCAGACCCAAGCCTCGGCCGAGGCCCAGGCCCACGCGGCTGAGGCGCAGGCCCGGGCCCACGCGGCCGAGGCGCAGGCCCAGGCTGAGGCCTCGACCGAGGCCCAGGCTCAGGCCCACGCGGCCGAGGCGCAGGCTCGCGAGGGGGAGCCCGACAGCCGAACCTCCTGACACACCCGGCCACGACGGCACCCAGACCCCCCGCAACCCCGATCCGAAGCC
>NZ_MUMI01000336.1 GCF_002155975.1 Amycolatopsis kentuckyensis | reverse complement strand
CGCGGGGGCCTTTCCGTTGTGGTGGGAGCTTGGCTACAAGGCCGAGCCCTGCAGGGTCACGCCGACCGGGAGGTGCGGCGGCCCTTCAGCTCGGCGAGACGTTCGTTCAGCAGATCCTCGAGCTCCGGGATCGTGCGCCGCTCGAGCAGCATGTCCCAGTGGGTGCGCGGCGGCTTGACCTTCTTCTGCTCGGGCTGCCCGCCATCGACGATCTCCGATTCGCTCCCGTGCAGGCGGCACTCCCAGACCGTCGGGATCTCGGCGTCGTCGGAGAACGGCACCTCGAACTCGTGGTTCTTCGGGCAGGCGTAGCGCACGGTGCGGCGTGGGGCGAGGTCGTGGTTGCGGTCGGTCTCGTAGCTGACCGCTCCCAGCCGGCTTCCACGAAGAACACGGTCGGCCATGATGGGGGTCCTTTCAGTCAGCTCCGGGGTGGAGCCAGGGTGTTGCTCACCCTATGCAACGACCGACGGCCCCGGAGGATTCCCGGGCCGTCATGTCGTTGCTCACGATGAGCTGCGTCACCCGCCGGCATCAGCTTCCTCTAGTAGGAGGCGTTTCGCGCTCCGGCGTGACGTCAATACGGCCTTCTTAGTGCTGATATCCCCCGGATGGGCTACTCGTGTCTCGCTCAGGTCAACCGTAACTGACCGTGATGAGCAGTAACCGAGCCCAAGTCACCCGATCGAAAGTGGCGGCGACACAATACCTGATAACGCACAGTAGCGAATTCGGCCTCAAATCGTGCTGAAGCTGAAGTTTCAACTACGGATTGTTCGGTATCTGCCACCACCACGGTATCGCCCTCGCGCACGACCACACCGTCGACCACCCGCGCGTTGAACCGCCCCGGCAGCCCGCACCAGCACAACACCTCCACCTGAACCGGCTGCAACTCGTCCGCCAGTTCGAACAGACGAGCGGCACCCGGGAACAACCGGCTCCGGAAGTCCGTCGCGATCCCGAAGCAGTACACGTCGATCTCGACCTCGTCGGCCAGCTCCGCCAGCTGGTCGACCTGACCGGGGGAGAGGAACTGCGCCTCGTCCACCACCACGTAGTCCACGTGCCGGCCCTGCGCCCACTCCTGCCGCACCAGGTCACGCACGTCGGTGTCCTCGCCGACCTCCACCGCCTGCCGGGTCAGCCCGATCCGGCTGGAAATCTGCGGCGCACCCGAACGGTCGTGGCGCACCAGCACCAGACCCCGGCGGCCCTGCCGGGCGTGGTTGTGGTCGATCTGCAGCGCCAGGGTCGACTTCCCGCAGTCCATCGGCCCGTAGCAGAACTTCAGCCTGCCCACCGGCGGCGTCCCGCGGCGCGAACCGGCCGCGGGAACCGACGACAGGGCATCGGTGGGATCAGGGCCGGCGGTGTCGTCGATCAAGGTCACGACGCCCGACCCTATCGGTGGTCACAGAACCCCCGGCGGACGGTTGCCCGCCGCCTCGATCGCCCGCCGCACCGGCACCAGCCACACCAGCACCAGCCCCGCCGCGAAGAACACCACCAGCGCGATGATGGCCAGCCGGAACGACCCCGTCGCCTGCCCGACCCCGGCGAACACCAGCGGCCCCAGCCACGACGTCCCCCGCTCGCCCACCACGTAGAGCGAGTAGTACTGCGCGTCCTTGCCCGCCGGGATCATCTGACTGAACAACGACCGCGACAGCGCGTTCGTTCCGCCCAGCACCAGCCCGATCCCCACCGCCACCGCCAGGAACTGCAGCATCTGCCGCGGCTGCACGAAGTACGCCCCGCCCAGCACCGCGACCCACGCCACCAGGCTGACCAGGATCGTCCGCTTCGCCCCGATCCGCCGCGCCACCAGCCCATGCAGCGTGCCACCGAGGTACGCCACGAACTGGATCACCAGGATCGTGACGATCAGCACCTCGTTGCCGAACCCCAGCTCGTCCTTGCCGTACTGCGCCGACACCGTCACCACCGTGTTGATCCCGTCGGTGAAGACCAGGTAACTGCCCAGGAACGCCAGCGTCAGCGGATACGCCTTCGCCGCCACCAGCGTCTGCCGCAACTCCGTGAACCCCGCCCGCAGCACCGAACGCCCCGGCGCCACGTCGACGGGTGTGTGGTGCCGGGGGAGCCGCCGCACCGCGGGGAAGGTGAACGCCGCCCACCACAGCCCCGACGTCAGGAAGCAGATCTGCACCGCCAGGCCCTGGTCCACCCCGAACAGGTCGTGCTTCAGGTAGAACCCCAGCTGCAACGCCAGCGCCAGCCCACCGCCCAGGTACCCGAACGCCCAGCCCTTCGCCGAGATGTCGTCCCGCTCGTCCGGCCCTCCGATGTCGGCCAGGAACGAGTAGTAGACCACCAGCGAACCCCCGTAGCCGATGTTCGCCACGATGAACAGCGCCGCACCCAGCTGCCAGTCCGACCCCGTCAGGAAGAACATGCCGGCCGCGGCTGCCGCGCCCAGGCACGCGAACCCGCCCAGGATCCTCCGCTTGTTGTGACTGCGATCGGCCACCGCACCCGCGATCGGCAGCACCAGCACCTGCACCACCGTCGCCACCGACAGCAGGTACCCCCACACCGAACCGGCCGGGAACTGCAGCCCGAACAACGTCACGTCACAGTGGTGCAGCGTGTCCGCCCCACCCGCCGCGTCCAGGCACGCACGGTCCCCGTTAAGGGTGATGTTCGCCTTCGCGTCCGCCGCCGCGATCGAGCTCATCGACAGCGCCCCGAACACCGTCGTCGTCGACGAATAGAACGGCGAATTCGCCCAGTCGTAGAAATACCAGCCCCAGCGCTCGCGCTTGGTCGAGCGCGTCCCGGCCAGCGTCATCCACGGCTCCTTCAGCTCAAGAACTTCCAGGTCAGCGCGGAGACTACGGGGACGCGGCAACCCCCGAGACCGCGCCACCGAAACCGTGTCCGGTTTGTCGCTTCGTGATCATCCGCCACCCCGCCACGACAGCCGGTTCGCCACTCACGGCTGCCGCCGGCAAAAGTGAACGGAGTTTCATGCGAGACTCGAGCGCCTATCGTGTCTGTTGTGGTCAATGGGACACGCTCCTACTGTGCATCCCATGATCCAGAACCGTCGACGCACCGTGACGAGCCTCCTGCTCCTCACCCTCGCCGCCATGGGTCTGCCGCTGATCAACCCCGCCACCGCCGCCGCGGACCCCGCGTCGAGCGCCTGGGCCAAACTCCGCATGTGCGAGTCCAGCGGCCGCTACGCCACCAACACCGGCAACGGCTACTACGGCGCCTACCAGTTCGACCTGCCCACCTGGCGCAGCGTCGGCGGCCAAGGCCGCCCCGACCAGGCCGCCCCCGCCGAACAGGACTACCGCGCCCTCTACCTCTACCGCATGCGCGGCTGGCAGCCCTGGCAGTGCGCCGGCATGCTCAAACTCGCCGCCGACGCTGCGCCAGG
>NZ_MUMI01000335.1 GCF_002155975.1 Amycolatopsis kentuckyensis | reverse complement strand
CCGGAGACGGGCCGCTGCACGAGGCTGACGACGTCGGCGACGGCCGGGTCCAGCGGGTAGGCCGCCTGCCCGCGGCGGGCGGCCTCGGTCAGGTCCGCGACCCGCACGGTCCGCAGCCGCCCCCCGCCGGCCCCGACCGGCGGCAGCTGCTCGACGAGGGACTCCGCCAGCCTGTTCCGGTCGATTTCCTGCACGCCGACGTGGGTCCCGTCGGAGACGGCCAGGACGGCCTGCAGCCCTTTCGCGGCGGCGAGCACGCCGTAGGTCTGCCCACCGGTGCCGACCCAGCCGTAGCACTCCCGCGCGGGGCTGACCAGCAGCGGAAGCCAGTCGAGGAAGTCGACGGTGGCCCGGCCGCGGGCATCGACGAGCCCGGCCTCGGCGAGTGCGGCGTCGACCCGCTTGCCGGCCTCCTCACGCTCGTCGTCCGAGAGCCACAGCGGCTCCGGACGCAGGGTGAGGTGCAGCTGGCCGACCTGTTCGCGGTCGGCCAGCGCGGCCAGCGCCTCGACCGGAACGTCCACCCGGCCTGTTGCCACGTCCACCCGCCTACTCGCCGATGACCGGCGGACTGGTCCGCTGGTCGGTGCCGAAGATCGCGTCCGGATCCGCTTCGATCAGGAAGTCCGGCCGCTGGTGCTCATCGTCTTCATCGCCTTCACCGCGACGGCCGCCGGGACCCATCGGCCCCATCTGCCCGCCTCGCCCGGCAGCCGACCTCGCCGCCGCGGCCTCCGCGGCGGCGGCGTTGCCGAGGCTGCCCATGCCGGAGCCGCGGCCGCTGCCGAGGCCCCGTTCGCCCGCGCCGCCCGGGTTGCTGCCGGTGCCCGATCCGGCACCGGTCCCGGTGCCGCCCCGGCCGGTCGAGTCGAGGAGCCGGCCGCCGGCGTTGGTGTTGTTCGGGCCGCGGCCGCCGGTGCTGGAATTCGGGTCGCTGGGGTTCAGGTAGTTCTGGCCGGTGTTGGTGGTGGGGTAGAAGTCGACCCCGCCGGTGTTCGGCGGC
>NZ_MUMI01000334.1 GCF_002155975.1 Amycolatopsis kentuckyensis | reverse complement strand
GCGGCACCCGCTGCGCCGGGGCGGCGATGAGCCATCGCGAGAACACCGCGTCCCGCACCGCGACCGCCGTCGCGCCCGGCCAGGCGCGCTCGACGGCCCGGCAGGCCAGGTCGACCAGGGTCGTCGCGGGCACCACCGGCCGGAAGTCCGACTCGTCGGGCCAGCCGTCGCGCTGCCGG
Organism: Amycolatopsis kentuckyensis; assembly: GCF_002155975.1. Classification (GTDB taxonomy): domain Bacteria; phylum Actinomycetota; class Actinomycetes; order Mycobacteriales; family Pseudonocardiaceae; genus Amycolatopsis; species Amycolatopsis kentuckyensis. The sequence goes on along the minus strand of NZ_MUMI01000334.1, from coordinate 14,267 downwards.
AAGAACCGGTGGTCACGCAGGTGCGGCATGGCTGCCACCGAGACGTCCACAGTGGACTCGACCCGGCGCCGGGCGGCCGCGACGACGTCCGCCGCGGCCTGGCGGGTTTCGGTGAGCAACGCGGTGAACTCGGCGACGATCGGGTCCGGCACCCCGGCGGGCAAGCTGTGCTGTTCCAGCAGGCCGCGGGCCGACTCCCCCAGCGAGAGCAGGGAATTCCCGGTCGTGAGCCGGATCCGCCGCGGTTCCAGCGCCGCGAAATCCGGGTCGCCGCCCTCGGTCCACAGCGCGGTGGCGAGGCGCCGCAGCTGCGCGAGCCCGGGCCGGGTGCCGGACGCGGCCGCGACGACCAGGTGCCGCCGCTCGCCCAGCGTGTCGGTGACGAACGACCCGAGCTGACCGGCGCCGACCTGCACGAACACCCGGAACCCGGTGTCGTGCATCGCCTCGGTCAGCGCCCGGAACCGGACCGGGCGCAGCAGGTGGTCCAGGTACAGCCGGCGGACGTCGGCCGCGACCGCCGGGTACGGCCGCGCGGTCGTCGCCGACCACACCGGCAGCTTCGGTGCGCGCAGGTCCAGGTCCGCGACGAGCCGGGCGAACGGCGCGAGGTGCGGTTCCATCAGCGGCGTGTGGAAACCGGACCGGAACGGCAGGGTGGTGGCCACGATCCCCGCGCCACGGCAGGTCGCCGCGAAGTCCGCGACGGCGTCCGGCGGGCCGCACACGATGGTCTGCTGTGCCGCGTTCTCGTGGGAGACGACCAGGTCGCCGGGCAGCAGTTCGGCCACGCGGGCCGCGGGGGCGCCCAGCACGAGGTAGTCCGCCTCGGGCAGCGTGAAGCCGTCCGGCCAGTAGCGCGGCACCGCGTCCGGTGCCGCGGTGTACATCCCGGCGGCCTGCATCGCCGTCCACTCCCCGACGCTGTGCCCGGCGAGCGCGTCCGGCCGGATCCGCAGCCGCCGCAGGACGTCGTCGAGCAGCAGCCCGGCGGCCGACACGCTCGCCGCGCGGTCGAGCACGCTCGCCGTCGACCACTGTGGACGGTCGAGGCCGAAGTGCCTTGCCACGTCGTCGAGCCGTGGTTCGCCACCGGCTTCCAGTCCCGGGTGGACGAACGCCGTCTTCCCCCCGGGCAGGAGCGGGTCGACGCTGCACCAGACGTCGCCGGCACCGTGCCACGGCCGGCCCTCGGCCGCCACCTTGGCGAGCACCCGGCGGGCGGTGGCCAGTTTGCGCTCGTCCGGGCCGACGATCCCGAGCCGGCACGGGCCGTCACCCGGGCCGGGCCGGGCCAGCCGGTCCAGGAGTTCCGCGGGCGTGCGCGCGGCCAGCCGCAGCACGCGTTCCGGCTCGTCGACGCGCACGCGCCGCTTCGGTGCCGGGTCGCCCGCTTCGAGCACGACGTGGGCGTTGACCCCGCCGAAGCCGAACGCGTTGACCGCGGCCACCCGCGGCAGGGCGCCCCACGGCTCGGCCTCGGCCAGCACCCGGAACCGCGTCTTGTCGAGCAGCGGGTTCGGGTCGGCGCAGTGCAGCGTCGGCGGGAGGACCCCGTGGTGCAGGGCGAGGGCCACCTTGACCAGCCCGGCGACCCCGGCGGTCGGCAGCGTGTGCCCGATCATCGACTTGACCGAGCCGATCACCGCCCGCGGGCCGCTCGCCGGGCCGAAGACGTCGGCGACGGTGGTCAGCTCGGCGGCGTCCCCGGTCGGTGTCGCGGTGCCGTGGGCCTCCAGCAGGCCGATTTCCGCGGGGTCGCGGCCCGCCCAGGCGCGTCGCAGGGCGAGGGTCTGCCCGGCGACGGACGGGCTGAGCAGGCTCGCGCCGCGCCCGTCGCTCGACGTGCCGCTGCCGCGGATCACGGCGTACACGCGGTCGCCGTCGCGGCGGGCGTCGGCCAGCCGCTTGAGCACGACGATCGCGGTGCCCTCGCCGATGAGCATGCCGTCCGCCTCGCGGGACAGCGGGCTGATCCGCTGGCTCGGCGACAGCGCGCCGAGCTGGGTGAACAGCGACCACAGCGTGTCGTCCTGCGTCTGGTGCGCACCCCCGGCGAGGACGACGTCGCAGCGGCCGCGGGTCAGCTCGCCGATCGCCTGGTCGACCGCGACCAGCGAGGAGGCGCAAGCAGCGTCCACTGTGTACGCCGGGCCGCCGAGGTCGAGCCGGTTCGCCACCCGGGCGGCGGCGAGGTTCGGCACCAGCCCGGCGGCGGTCTCGGGCCGGAACTCGCCGAGCGGTTCCAGCAGCGCCGTCCGCAGCCGGTCGAGGACGGCCGGCCCGGCCGACGGCATCAGCTCGCCGACCGTGCGGGTGATCTGCCGGACGGTGCGAACCCGCTGGTCAAAGCCCTGCAGCCCGGGTGAGAGGTACCCGCCGCGGCCGAGCACGACGCCGATCCGTTCGGGGTCGCCGAGCCGGCCGAGGCCACCGGCGTCGCCGACCGCGCCGAGGGCGACCGCCAGCGCCGTCAACTGGTCCGGCTCGGTGCCCTCGAGGGACGTGGGCGGGACGCCGTGGGCGACCGGGTCGAAGTCCAGGGTGTCCGCGGTGAAGCCGCCGCGGCGGCCGTGGGTGCGGTCCGGCGCGGTGCCGGCGCGGCCGTGGAACTCCGGGTCCCGGCGGTGCGGGGGAACCTCGGTGACGGCGTCGGTGCCGTCCACCAGGTTCCGCCAGTACTGGGCCACTGTGGACGCACCGGGCAGGAACACGCCCAGGCCGATGATGGCGACCGGGGTCACCACAGCGACGCCGTGTACAGCACCGAACGGTCCGTGCCGTAGGCGAGTTCGCGCAGCAGGGCCGCGGTGGCCTCGGCCGGGTCGAGCAGGGCGACGTCCCGGCGCTCGTACTCGCGGGCCAGCTCCGGCGACACCATGCCGCCGTGGTCCTGGCCCGGGGCCCACGGTCCCCAGTGGACGGTCACGGCCCGGCCCGGCCACGTCGTCCCGAGGGTTTCCAGTGCGTCGTTCGCGGCGGCGTAGTCGGTCTGGCCGCGGTTGCCGAGTACGGCGGCGATGCTGCCGAAGAACGCGACGAACCGTGGTTTGGCGTCCTGCAGCGAGCCGAGGAGGGCGCTCGCGCCGTCCACTTTGGTCTCGAAGACGGTCCGGAACGACAGCTCGTCCTTGTCCGCCATCAGCTTGTCGTCGAGGACGCCGGCGGCGAAGACGACCCCGTCGAGCCGGCCGTCGAGGCCCTTGACCAGCTGGTGGACCGCGTCCGCGTCGCGGACGTCGAGTGCGTGGTAGGCCGGGTCGCCGCCGGCGGCGCGGATCTGGTCGAGGGTCCGGCCGATCTCGCGCTGGGCCAGCACGGTCCGCACCCGGCGTTCGATGTCGGCGAGGGAGCCGCCGCGGCCGGCGAGCACCGCCCGCATCGCGGTGGGGTCGGCGGGCAGGTCGTCCGGTTCGCCGGGCCACGGCGTGCGCCCGGCGAGTTCGATCCGGGCCCCGGAGGCGGCGAACGCGACGGCCGCGTGCGCGGTGATCCCGCGGGCCCCGCCGAGCAGCAGCACGACGGAGTCCGGGCCCAGGCCGAGGGCGGCGAGCTCACCGCCGCCCGGGCCGGCCCCGGCGTAGGCGATCGACGGCAGCTCGGCGGGGCGCGGCTCGATCGTGAAGCGGCCGGCTTCGTCGTGCCCGACCACCGACGGCCCGTCGCTGAGGGCTTCGTCGACCAGCACCTTGGCGACGTCTTGGCTGGCCTCGACCAGCCGCGTGACGCCGTCGCGCTCCAGCGCGGCCGACCGCACCAGGCCCCGGAGCCCGGGGACGGCGTCGGGCTCCGCCGCCACGAAGACGGCCCCCCGCAGCGTCTTGAGCTGGGTGAACACCTCGGTGAGGTCGCGGGCGAACAGCACCGTGATGTCCGCGTCCCCGGTGACGACCTCCGCCCCGGCCGCGGCGAAGGCGGCACGCACGGCGTCGTCCGGCGCGGTCACGGTCTTTCCGCGCAGCCGCCCGGGATCCGGGTCCAGCGGCACGGGCACCCGCTCGAGCCGGTATCTGACCGGCGCGGTGGCCGCGGGCACCGGACTCAGCCAGCTTTCCAGGTGTGCCGTCAGCGCGTTCGCCGTGCGGTCGCGGCTGAGCTGGTCGGTGCGGTCGTCGGCCGGGAGGCCCAGCCGGGCCAGCAGCGTGCCCGCGATCTCGGTGCGCTTGATCGAGTCGATCGACAGGTCGGCTTCGAGGTCGAGGTCGCCGTCGATCATCTCGGCCGGGTAGCCGGTGCGCTCGCTGATCACGCCGATCACCGTGCCGAGGACGTCGGTTTCGGCCACCGGCTCGGGTTCCGGCTGTGGCTCGTCGATCGCCACCGGCACGGGCGCTTGGACCGCCTGCGGCACGGGCGCCGGGGCCGCCGACGGCACGGGCGCGCTGCCGAGGTAGCCGAGCATGACCTCCCGCTGGGCGGCGACGAGCTCGCGGGTGGTGCGCAGGAAGTCCACGATCGCCTGGTCGCGGCCGGGCGCGGGCTGGGTCATGACGGTACTCCGGATTCGTCGGGCCGGGGGCAGGGCGGGAACGGCGGAGCCGGGCGCGCGGACGGACCGCCCGTCGACGGCCCAGGCGGTCGGGGACGGTTCGGGGGGCTTCGGCCGGACCAGCCGTTCGGTACGGACGTCGACACCGGCTTCGGCGAGTGCCTTGAGCGCGGCCAGGAAGCCCGTGAGGTCGGGCCCGCAGGCGACGACGGTGTGCGGCCGGTCGCCGAGAATGTCCTGCACCAGCCGCGTCAGGACTCGTCCGGGTCCGACTTCGACGAAGATGCGCGCCCCGGCCGCGTACATGGCCTCGATCTGGTCGAGGAACCGCACGGGGGCACCGATTTGCGCGGCCAGTTCGTCGCGGACGTCGTACTGGTACGGCTGGGCGGTCCGGTTCGCCCACACGGGTTTCCGGGGCGTGATGAGTTCGGTTTTGCGGAGTTCCTGGGCGAAAACCTCGCAGGCACCGGCGACGAGCGGACTGTGGAAGGCGCAGGAGACGGGGATCCGCTGGGCGGAGATGCCGGTTTCCCCGAGCCGCCGGATGGCCCGTTCGACCGCCGGGACGGGCCCGGAGAGGACGACCTGCTCGGGAGCGTTGTGGTTGGCGACGACGACGTCCGGGCCGATGAGGGTGGCGGTGAGGAGGTCGCGCTTCGCTTTGACGGCGGCCATGGTTCCGGGCCGGGCGACCTGGGCGATGGCTTGCGCGCGGGCCCGGCTGAGGCGAAGGAGCGTCGCGGTGTCGAAGGCCCCGGCAACGGAGAGGGCGACGAGCTCGCCGTAGCTGTGCCCGGCCAGGAAGTCGGGACGGACGTTGACCTGCGCGAGCAGCTTCGCGACGGCGGTTTCGACGAGCCCGAGCGCAGGCTGGGCAACGCGGGTGTCGGTGAGGGCGGCTTCTTGGGCGTCGGCGGCCTCGGCGGTGAAGGCATGGGGCGGGAAGGCTTTGGCGGCGACGTCGGGGGCGAGGCGGAGGAGCTCGGCGAGTTCGGGGAAGTGGACGAAGAGCTCGGCGAGCATGCCGGTGCGCTGGCTGCCCTGGCCGGGGAAGAGGAAGGCAAGCTTGCCAGCCGCACCCACGCCGGTCCGGCCCGCAGCCACCGCACCCGGCTCCGCCAACCCGACCGCAGCCGCGGGCCGCTGACCCACAGCCACCTCGCCCGTTTCAACCCCACCTCGCTCGGCCGACCCGACTGCAGCCACCTCGCCCGGCTCGGCCGCACCCCGCTCGGCCGCACTCGCCTTGCCGAGGCTGCCCCGGCCCGCGAGCTTCCGCTTCTCCGCCACCGTGCGTTCGAGCTCGGCCAGCGCCTGCTCCGCCTCCGGTGCCCAGTCCCGCAACCCGTGCCTGCGGTCCGGGGCCACCGGTGCCGCGCCCAGGACCGCGTGGAAGTTCGTCCCTCCGAAGCCGAATGCGCTCACCCCCGCCAGCCGCGCCGGGGCTGCCCATGGCCGCGCCGTCGTCGTGAACGTGAACGGGCTCGCCGCCGCGTCCCATGCGGCGTTCGGCCTCGTCAACTGTCGCGTCGGCGGGACCACCTCGTGCCACAACGCCAGCGCCGCCTTGATCAGCCCCGCCAAGCCCGCCGCGCACTTCGTGTGGCCGATCTGGCTCTTCACCGATCCCAGCACGCACGACCCCGCCTCCGCGCCCGCCTCCGCGAAGAAAGCGGTCAGCGTCCGCAGTTCCGTGGCGTCCCCGACCACCGTTCCCGTGCCGTGGGCCTCAACCAGCCCCACGTCCACAGGGGACACTCCCGCGTCCCGGTAGGCCCGCTCCAACGCTCGGCGCTGGCCCTCCGGCCGTGGTGCCGTCAGGCCGAGTGCCTTGCCGTCGCTGGCCGCGCCCACGCCCTTGACCAGCGCGTAGATCCGGTCGCCGTCGCGCTCGGCGTCCGACCGGCGCTTGAGCACCAGGCAGGCCACGCCCTCGCCCAGTGCGATTCCGTCGGCCGCCGCGTCGAACGGGCGGCAGCGACCCGTCGGGGACAGCGCCCCCGCCGAGGTGAACATCAGGTAGTCGTGGATGCCGTTGTGCAGGTCGACCGCGCCGCACAGGACCAGCGAGCTCGTTCCCGCGCGCAGTTCCTTCGCCGCGAGGTCCAGCGCCGCCAGCGACGAACCGCACGCCGCGTCCACCGTGTAGTTCGCGCCGCCGAGGTCGAGGCGGTTCGCGATCCGGCCGGAGATGACGTTGGCCAGCGTGCCCGGGAACGTGTCCTCGGTCGGCTCGGGCAGCTGCGCGAGCAGCTCGGGCGGCACCTCGTCGAGGTAACCGTCGAGCAGGGACCGCAGCGTGCCCGCGTTCGCCAGGTCGCCGCCCGCCTCCGCGCCGAACACCACACTCGTGTGCTCGCGGTCGAAGTCCCGGTTCGCGTACCCGGCGTCGGCCAGCGCGCGGCGCGCCGTTTCCAGGGACACCAGCTGAGCCGGGTCGATGCTGCCCATCGCCGACGGCGGGATGCCGAACTCCAGCGGGTCGACGTCCAGCGCGGGCAGGAACCCGCCCCACTTCGACGTCGACTGTCCGAAGTAGACGTCCGGGTCCCAGCGGTCGCGGGGGACTTCGGTGACGGCGTCGTCGCCGCGGAGGATGTTCGACCAGAACGCCGGCAGGTCGCGCGCGCCGGGGAACGTGCAGGCCATGCCGATGATCGCGATGTCACCCGCGTCCGTCGCCGGTTGCTCCGGGCGGGCGAACGTCTTCCCGGCGGTGACCTCGCGGTGCAGTTCGGCGATCGTCGTCCGGCGGTCCCGCAGGACGGCCACCTCGCCGGCCATGAACATCCCCTCGGCCAGCTGGGTGTCGGCGTCGAGCGCCTCGCCGTCACGGCGGACGCCCTTGCTGGCGACGCGCAGCCGTCCGGTGTTCAGCTCTTCCAGCCGCTGCCACGCTTCGGGCGTGTCCCCCAGGACGGCCTTGACCTGCGCGAACTCCGCCGTGTACGGGCTGGGCAGGCACCGCGTCCGGTGCCCCGGCGCGGTTTCCAGGGTCACGGTGGCGTCCGCGGCGAGCGCGCGTTCCTGGAACAGCCCGGTGATCGCGCCGTGCGTCACGGCTTCTTCGGTGAACAGGTAAGCAGTGCCCATCAGGACGCCGGTGGCGTCGAGCGGCTCGGCCATCGCGGCGACCATGGCGGCCGAACGCGCGTCGTGGATCCCGCCCGCGAAGAGCACCTCGACGTCCTTCGCGGCGTCGAGGACGGCCAGTTGTTCTTCCCACAGTTCGAAACTCGCCCGCGGGCCGACGTGCCCGCCGCACTCGGCGCCTTCGAAGACGAACCGGCGGACTCCGGCGTCGAGGTACTGGCGGAGCAGGACCGGGGAGGGCACGTGCAGGAACGTCGCGATCCCTTCGGCTTCCAGGGCCTTGGCCTGCCCCGGTTTCCCGCCCGCGACGAGCACGCACCGCGGCCGCGCCGCCCGGATCGCGGCGAGCTGGGCGACGCGCAGGGCGTCGGGGACGAAGCCGAGGATGCCCGCGCCCCACGGCCGGTCGCCGAGGCGCTCGGCGGTGCGGGCGAGCAGGTCGGTGGTGCGCGCGCCGTTCGCCGTGGCCACCGCGACGAACGGGAAGCCACCCGCGTCGGCGACCGCGGCCGCGAAGCCCGGCTGGTCGCTCACCCGCGTCATCGGGCCCTGGACGACCGGCAGCGCACTGCCCAGCGTCCGGCACAACCGCGTGCCGAGGCCGACCGCGGGCACCTTCGCACCGACGATCCGGCTCACATCCACAGTGGATCCGACGACGACGCCCGCCGCACCTCCGGCGAGCGCGCCCACCGCCGTCCGCGGCCCGGCCACGCTTCCCCAGACCGGGACGTCGAAGGTGGCCAGAAGCTGTTGCAGCAGAACGAAGTCGCTCAGGTCGCCCCCGCGGGCGACGAGTCCCAGCGCGCCGCCGCGAACGGCCTCGGCGGCCATGGCGACGTCCCCGACCTCGGCGAGCGCCCCGGTCCACGGCGCTTTCGTGCGGACGGCGAAGGCCGCGCCCTCGGGCAGCGGACCGTCCGTCCGCACCGCGTACGGCACCCGGACCCGGGCCGCGACCAGCCGCAGGTTCGCGGGATCGGCGCCGTCGAGGACGCCGAGGCCGCCGCCGCGCGCGACCGCGGCGACCACGTCGGGATCGCCGACCCCCAGGCACCGGAGCCGACGAGCGTGCGACGGCGGGACGAGCTCGGCCATCGGCGGACCTCCTGTGCGCGGGGCGTTGCGATCTTCAGGAATAACGCACGAGGCACCGGAAACGCAATACTCGTGCTAACGTGCAAAACCGTGGAACAAGGCAAGATCATGGTGCTGACCAGCACTTTTATCACCCGCATCGCAACCATGAAATACATTTCCCGCACGCACGTGACAATTCGACTCTGAAATATCTGGAGCCCGCGTGGAACTGACTGGACGCGTGGTCGCGCTGACCGGCGCGGCACACGGAATCGGGGCCGCCATGGCCCGCCGCTTCGCCGCGGAAGGCGCGGCCGGGGTGGTCGTGTCCGACGTGGACGCCGCCGGCGCCGCCCGGGTGGCGGCCGAGATCACCGCCGCGGGCGGCCGGGCCGTCGCGGTGGCGGCCGACGCGACGTCCAAAAAGGACCTCAAAACGCTGGTCACGACGGCGCGCGCCGAGTTCGGCCCGGTCGACTTGTTCTGCGCCAACGCGGGCGCCGCGTTCGGCACCGGCGTGCACGCGGCCGACGAGCAGTGGCAGCGCTCGTGGGAGATCAACGTCATGCAGCACGTCCACGCCGCACAGGTGGTGCTGCCCGCGATGCTCGCCCGCGGCGACGGATATCTGCTGATCACGGCGTCGGGCGCCGGCCTGCTCGGCATCCCCGGCGACGCGCCCTACTCGGTCACCAAGCACGCGGCCGTCGGCCTCGCCGAGTGGCTGGCGATCACCTACCGGCCACGCGGGGTGCGGGTCAGCGCGCTGTGCCCGCTCGGCGTCCGGACGGCGCTGCTGGAACCCGGCATCGCCGCCGGCCACCCGGCCGCGCTGGCCATCGCCGCGGCGGCCCCGCTCATCGACCCCGAGGACGTCGCCGAGGCGGTCGTGCGGGGGCTCGGCGAGGAGGAATTCCTGATCCTGCCGCACGAATCGGTGCGGGAGTCCTTCGCGCGCAAGGCGGGCGCGGTCGACGCGTGGATCGACGAGATGGCCGTGGGAGGCTGACGTGGAGTACCGCAGGGTCGGCGCGAGCGGCTTGGCCGTCAGCGAGATCGCCTACGGCAACTGGCTGACGCACGGCGCTCCCGGCTGCGTCGCCGCGGCGCTGGACGCGGGCGTCACGACGTTCCACACGGCGGCGGCCTGGGACGGCGGCGCCGCGGAGGCCGCGTTCGGGGCGGCGTTCGCCGGCGTCCGCCGCGAAGACCTGGTGCTGTGCACCGGCGTGTTCTGGCCGGAAGGCCCGGGCCCGAACGACGCGGGCTTGAGCCGCAAGCACGTGATCGCGTCCCTGGACGGCTCGCTGCGGCGGCTGCGCACCGACTACGTCGACGTCTACCAGCTGCTGCGCTTCGACTACCGCACGCCGGTCGCGGAGACGTTCCTCGCGCTGTCGGACCTGGTGCGGCAGGGGAAGATCCGGTACGTCGGCACGTCGGAGTGGACGGCCGAGCAGCTGCTGCAGGCACACGAGGCCGCCGCGCGGTACGACGTGCCGCTGATCGCCAACCAGCCGCACTACTCGATGCTGTGGCGGGTGCCCGAAGCGCAGGTGATGCCGGTGGGCGCGCGGATCGGCGTGGGGCAGTTCGCTTCGGTGCCGCTCGCCCAAGGGGTGCTGACCGGCAAGTACCGCGACGGACGGATCCCGCCGGGCTCGCGCGGGGCCGGACCGCCGGCCGCCCGGCCGTTGCTCATGCCGGAGCTGCTGGAGCGGGTGGAGCTGCTGCGCGGCGTCGCGGACGACGCCGGCCTGACGATGGCCCAGCTCGCGCTGGCCTGGACGTTGCAGCACGAGACGGTCGCCGCGGCGGTCGTCGGCGCGAGCACGCCGGAGCAGGTCACGGAGAACGCCAAGGCCGCCGGCATCCGTCTCGACCTCGACGTGCTGACCCGGATCGACCAGCTGCTCGGCAGCTTCGTCCAGACCGACCCGCGGCTGGTGTGGTCGCCGCCGGCCCAGCTGGGCTAGCCGGCGCCGAGGCAGACGAAGGGGCGCCGGAACGGGTCGACGGCGATCGCGTCGGCCAGTGCGAGCGCCGGGCTCTCCCGGACGGCCAGCGCGCGGTAGTAGTCGTCCATCGCGGCCGCCGAGGCGAGGTCGCCGACGCGGGACAGCGGCGCGATCACCGTCCGGGAGCCGCTGGCCAGCAGCGCGCTGGCGAAGCCGAGCGCCTCGTCACCGGGCCGGATCCGGTTCATCGCGAGTTCGCAGGCGGCGAACACGACCTGCCGCGGCGGCTGCCGCAGCCCGGCCATCTCGTGGCCGAAGAGAGCACCGTCGGCGAGTTCGAGCCGGGAGAACAGCGCGTTCTCCGGCTCGTGCGCACCGTGCGCGGCGAAGTGCGCGAGCTTGGCGCCGTCCATCGCGCGCAGCACGGACTTCACGGTGGCCTTGGCGCCGGTCATGGTGGTCGCGGTGCGGTAGTGCGTGGTCAGCTTCTCGAGCTCGCCACGGGCGCCGGCCAGCCCGGGGCCGCGGACGAGCACGATCTTGCGCGCCCGCGACGACTTGGTCAGCTCGGCGGCGAGCCAGGCGGTCGCCGACGGCGCGACGACGGTCGGCCGCCCCCGCAGGCCGGGCAGCACGCCCCACGGCACGGCGTAGAGCGGCCCGGTCGGGACGACGACCAGCTCACGGTCGCCGATGACGTCGGCCAGCGGCTGGATGAGCTGCGCGTCGAGCTTGTCGGCCTGCTTGCGCGCCGACGTCATGACGACCTCGGCCAGCCGCTCGGGCAGGTTGTCGGGAGCCAGGGCGTCGAGGTCGACGTTGAGGACGCGCGCGGATTCGGCGGCGGCCCCGGCGGACCCGAGCCGCACGAGCCGGCACTCGCCCCCGGCCACGACGACGGCGACGAGCTCGTCCCCGGAAGCGGCGAAGCTGACCATGGCCCGCTCCCCGAGCCGCGCGACGACTTCGGCCAGCCCGGCCACGGGCCGCGGCCGCCCCCACCGCCCGGTGTGCCAGCCGAGCCGCTGGGCCTCCCGCAACCGTTCGTTGTACTTCGCCCGCAGCCCGGCGATGGGGTGCCCGTCGTGCTGGGCTTCCTGGATGGCCTGCCCGAGCCCCCGCACCTCGGCCACGCGCGCGGCGAGCTCCGGATCGGTCCCGGCGGAGAGGGGTTCGTAGCGGTAGGTCTGGGCCCGGGTCCGTTCGAGCCAGACGAACAGCCGCCGGGCATCGTTGCGCTCCAGCACGAGCTTGACGGCGAGATCGGCGAGCTCCTGCCCGTGCAGAGCGGTGCCGGAGACGAGGTCCAGCCCACCCATCCGATCCCGGACGGCGTCGAGTTCGGTGAGCCCGGACCGGATCTCGGTGAGCGCCTTGGCCCGGTCCCCTCGAGCCACGGCGAGCTCGGCCCGGCAGAGCCGCCGAAGCATCCGGTAGTCGATGGGGGTCAGCTGACCGGGTCGAGGGACCTTCTGAAGGGTCTCGACGGCCCGCTTGAGATTGCCCCGGCGGATGTCCAGCCGGACGGCGAGCATCCGCGCGGTGGCGGCCTGGTCAGCGAGCTGGGGGGTCGGCATTTTCGCAGCCGCACGCAGTGCCCTCGTCGGCAGGCTGGCGGGCATTTCTCCGGTCTCGAGGGCGTCCCGGGTGTCGGCCTTCAGCCCCATCAGGGTCGCGTTGGCCGTGCACGTCAGGCACCCGACCTTGAGCATCCGGCGACGCGCCGAGTAGGCCATCTCCCTGGCGAGCTCGACCTCATCGCCCATCAGGGCGGCCGAAGCGCGGTACAGCTCCGCCAGAGCCAGCTCCCGGCTGATGCTCTGCTCCTCGACCATGACCGGCAGGATCTCGTCCAGGTGGGCGCCGGCTTCATCCGCGAGGCCGGCCGCGAGCAAGGCTTCGGCCTGCGCGAGCCGCAAGGTCGACGGGATCTCCATGTCGAGCGCGCGGTAGCTGCGCTCGCACTCGTCGTAGAGCCGCAAGGCCTCCGGAACATCCCCCATCCGGAGCGCGAGGGTGCCCAGCGTCCGCCGGGTGCTGGCCGCGTTGGCGCGCAGTTCGTACTTCTCGGCGAGTTCGAGAGACCTGGTCAGGTCCGCCTGAGCCTCGCGCACGTTCCCCAGCCGGATGTGCACCCAGCCACGAGACGCCAGGGTCATCGTGAAGGCACCCATCCGCGAATCGGGATCGGTGCCGTTGGCCAGGCGGTACTCCTGGTGCTCGATGGCCTTGTCGAACGAAGCGAGGCTTTCGTCGTTGCGCCCGACGCCCATCAGCCGCATCGCGTAGTTGTGGTTGAGCGATCCGTTCAGCTCGGCCCGCAGAACCGGGTCCTCGACCGCGTTGATCAGCAGCCGGACATCGTCCAGGCCCGCCAGCCCCGCCGCCAGATCGCTGGAGATCTCCGACGAGACGGCGGTCATCGTGCTGGCCAGGCGGATCCGCGTCACCAGCCAGTCGACGCGGTACGCGGACGGCACGGGGTGCACCGAATCCAGCAGGCTCATCCCGCGACGCAGCAGCCGGAGGCTCTGGTGGTACCGCGCGACGCACGAGGCATCGGCGGCGGCTTTCTGCAGGGAACGAACCCTCTCGATCACCTCGGAGGGGTCCACGTCAATCACGGGCACTCACCTATGACAGCACAGGCTTCGGCAAAAAGAAGCCCGCCTACCGGTAGATCAGCAGGCGGGCTTACCTCCTCGTGGCCGGTATCAGGGCTTGACGACCTGATAGCAGCCGTTCGCGCACTCGGTGTGGACCGGGTGCTCGGTGTGGATCTTGCCGTCCGAGTCGGTCCACTGGACCGTCGGCTCGGTCGGCTCGACCGGCTCCGGGGCTTCCTCCGGCTTGACTTCCGTGGGCGTCGACATGGTCGATCTCCTCTCCCCTGGGGATCTTCATGGAGGACGCTGCCGTGACGGTGAGTCCCCCTCGTCGCGAGGCCCTCTCCCCGCGAACGGCCCAATAGTTTCACATCGGAGCAATGATCGGGAGAGTTTTCGCTACGGAAAGTCAGTCCGAAGCGTGTGAGCAGGGTGGATAACCTGATCGGAACGTCCTAACGAGTGAAGTCTGTAACGACGTCCACTACGGACGTGCATCACCGCACCGCTGAGACCACTCGGCAGCACGTGTCACTCTGGACACGGACCGTGACCTTCGGGCCTGCGGTCCGGACCAGAGTGTCCTGTGTGGACGGGGCTAGGCCGTCGCTGCCGAGTGGACCGCGCGGACCAGGCGGGCGTTCTCCGGGGCCGCGCCGCCCGGGAAGGCGAAGCGGCGGCGGTTGTAGCCGTACGCGAGGCCGCTGCGGGGGTCGGCGAACGCCTGGGAACCGGCCGCGCCGCTGTGGCCGAAGGCGCCCTGGCCCAGCACCGGGTAGTCGTCCGAGACGATCGCGAAGCCGAGGCCGAACGCGTTGCGGTTGCGGGTGGCGAGGTCGTCGCCGATCGAGTGGATCTGGGCGAACTCCGCCGCGGTCTCCGGGCGCAGGAGCGGCTCCGGGCCGCTGATCGCCGCCGCGTACATGCCGGCCAGGCCGCGGGCCGACGCGACGCCGCCGACCGAAGCCGGGCTCAGCTGCCGGACCAGTTTGATGTTCGGCAGCTCCCAGAGCTCCGGCGCCTTCGGGTGGTTGGCGT
>NZ_MUMI01000333.1 GCF_002155975.1 Amycolatopsis kentuckyensis | reverse complement strand
CGCCGCGTCGGGCTGGACGTGCTGGCCCCCGGCGAGGCGGTCGAGCTGCTCCGGGGGCTCATCGGCGAGCGGATCGCCGGGCCGGCGGAGCTCGAGGACCTGGCCGCGCACTGCGCCCGGCTTCCCCTCGCCCTGCGCGTCGCGGCCGAGCTCGTCGCCCGCCGCGGCCGGGTCGGGCTCGAGGACCTGGCCGACGAGCGGCACCGGCTGGACCTGCTGGACGCCGGTGCCGACGCCGAAACCGCCGTGCGGGCCGTGTTCTCCTGGTCCGAACGGCACCTGCCGGCCGCGGCGAACCGCCTGTTCTGGTTGCTGGGCCTGCATCCCGGCCAAGACACCGATGGTGCCGCGGTCGCCGCGCTCGCCGGTGTCGGCCCGCGCGAAGGGCGGCTGCTGCTCGGCGTGCTCGAAGGCGCCCACCTCGTGGAGCCTTCGGGTCCGGACCGCTGGACGATGCACGACCTGCTGCGGGCCTTCGCCCGCGAACGAGCACACCGGCTCGCCGGTCCCGACCGGCGAAGCGCGGTGAAGAACCTTTACGAGTTCTACCTTTCCCGCGCACTGGACGCGATGGACGTCCTGTTCCCGGAAACGGTCCGGTGGCGCCGCGACGACGCCGCGCCGGGCCGCCCGGGGACCCTGTCGGCGGTCGCGGCGAAGGCGTGGCTGGACACCGAGCGGCTCACCCTCGTCGCGATCACGCGCACCGCGGACGGCGAGCTCGCCGGGTACGCCGTCAAGCTGGCGCGGGCGATCGACCAGTACCTGAGCGTCGGCTACCACAACGCCGAGGCGTTCTCGGTCCACCAGCGTGCCCTCTGGGCGGCCGAGCGGCTCGGCGACCGCGCCGGGCAGGCGCGCGGGCTGCTGGAGCTCGGGCGGTCGCACGCCCGGTCCGGCGCCTACGGGGACGCCGACGAGCTCTACCGGCGCGCGCTCGGGCTGTTCCGGCAGCTCGGCGACCACGCGGGGGAGGTGCGCGCCCTGATCGCGCTGGGCCACAACGAAGGCCGGGTCCGCCGCTACCACGACGCGCTCGGCAGCTACGGCAAGGCACTCGCGCTCAGCCGGGAGATCGGCGACCGCGGCCAGGAGGCCGTCGGGCTGGCCAGCATCGGCCAGGTGCAGCACAGCCTGGGCCGGCACGAGGACGCGGTGTCGTGCTACCGGCAGGCCGCCGCGATCTACGCCGAAACGGGCCAGCGCGTCGGCCAGGGACGGATCCTCAACGACCTCGGCAACGCCCTGCAGAGCTACGGGCGGCTGCAGGAGGCGTACGACCACCACCAGCGCGCTCTGCTGATCCTGCACGACATCGGCGACCGCGCGGCCGAATCGATCGCGCACACCGACCTCGGCCGGATCCTTTCGCGGTGGGGGCGGCACGAGGAGGCCCTCGAGCACCACCGCCGGGCGCTCGCGGTGTTTTCGGAGATCGGCGACCCGGTGGGCGAAGCGGAGGTGCTCGTCAACCTCGGCAGCGCCTACGAGCGGATGGGCCGCCACCCCGAAGCGGGTGACGTGCACCAGCAGGCCCAGACCCTGGCCGCGAAGCTCGGCGACCGCAGGCTCGAAGGCACCGCGCTCAACGGACAGGGCCGGGTGGCCCGCGCGACCGGCCGGACGGCGGAGGCGCTCGCGTACCACGAGCAGGCCCTGGCCCACGCCCGGACGATCGGAGACCGCGAGCAGGAAGCCCGATCGCTCGACGGACTGGCCGCCGCCCACACCCGCACTTCGCCCGAAGCCCGCCGGCTGTGGACGGCGGCCCTCCGGATCTACGAGGAGCTGTGCATGGAGGAAGCCACCGAGGTCCGGCAACGGTTGCTCGAACCGCCCGAGTAGCGGACGCGGCTCGCGGCGCATTCCGGGCCGCGCGCGACGAGACGTCGCTCGGCTTCGGCACGAACGGCCTCCCGGCTGAACTGTTCGACGTCCCAGAGCGCCGACTCGTTCGTGCCGAGGGGACGGTAGCGCCGCATGATCGTCACGTGCAGTGGCAGGCCGACCCAGCGGCGCAGGGCGGACCGGTCCGTCCACACCGAGAGCGACCCGGCTCGCCGGCGGAGGGGGTCCATCCACAGGAAGAGCCCCACTGCTCCGGGGAGGCCGTACCAGCCCAGGCTCAGCCGCGTGCCCGCGCGGGCGATGCCGGGCAGCGAACGGAGCGAGTGCATCCGGAAGTCGGTCAGGCTCACGACCACCGGCCCCGCGGTGCGGTGCTCGGGTCCGGGCTGCCAGCGGAACCAGATCCGCGTGGCGGGTGCAGGGAGGTTCATGCGGGAAAAGTAGCGAGGTGCCCGGTCGGGGTGGAGAGCCAAAACCGGGTGATCTCCGGTGATCCAATCGCAGGCCCGCTTCGCCTCTTCCCGGCGGGCTAGAATTCGATCGTGGGTCTCCTGCGGCAGCGGCGGCGGCGCGCGCGGCAGAGTGCGCGCCTTTCCGGTGTGGCAGAACAGATCGGCGCCAGGAACGGCGTCGTCCTCAAAGATCGGTTCTCCGGCGGCAAGGGTCTCAACGGTCCGCTCACCTTGGGGATCATCACCCTTCGGGACGGCTCTGCCGCCGACGTCGCGCAAGCGCAGATCGACGCCGCCGTCGCCGCCGGTTACACCGATCCGCCCCGGCCCCCTTGTGCGAGCGGACGTGGGTGCGGGTTCGTCACCACTCCGGGGCTGCCGATGGTGATCATCGTGACCTACGCGGCCGGAGAAGTCGTTCCCCACCACGGGGTGGTGCCGGAGGGGCAGACCGGTGTCGTGGTGAGCCTGACCTGACCGGACGGTCCGAGGGGCGCGGACACGGGACAGCTCTTGCTTCAAGGTGTGTACGAACAGGCCCCCCGGCCGCCGTTCGGCGCTTTACAGCCCGGCGGTAGCTGCCTACCGTTCGCTCGCACCCATGCGCCGATCCGCGCCGAACACGGCTGAAGGAGGTCAGGTGTTCCGCAACCACAGACGCAGTACCCGCGCCACCGTCACGGTGCTCGCGGCCGCGGTCCTGCTCGCGGTACCCGCGTTCACCGCCAGTAGCAGTGCCGCCGTCGACCTGGGCGTCGCGCCCTGGCTGGACACCCATCGCCCGGTGCCGGCGCGGGTGGAGGCGCTGCTTCGCGCGATGACGCTGCCCGAGAAGGTCGGCCAGATGGACCAGCAGCTGGTCAGCACGCTGACCGACGCGAACAGCGCGACCTGCGGGAACAACGGTTTCAACCTGCCCAATCCCGAATGCATGCGAAAGATCCTGGTCGACGCCCACGTCGGCTCGATCCTCGCGGGCGGTACCGAGAACCCGGTCGACACCACCGGCAAGGGCGGCGTGGGCAACACCGGCTACGACTGGGCCACCGAGTACAACACCATCCAGCAGTTCGCGATCAAGAACTCGCGCCTGCACCTCCCGGTGGTCTTCGGCATCGACGCGGTGCACGGCTTCGGCCACCCGTGGCAGGCACCGCTGTTCCCGCACTCCATCGGCATGGGCGCCACCTGGGACCCCGCGCTCGCCCAGGCCGGCGGCAAGGCGACCGCGGACGCCCTGCGCGCCACCGGCTGGACCTGGAACTTCGCGCCGGTGCAGGACATCGCGCGCGACAACCGGTGGGGCCGCACCTACGAGACGTGGGCCGAGCAACCGGTCCTGTCGGCCGCGATGGGCGCCGCGAACATCAAGGGCATGCAGACGCCCGGCAAGCGCGGTGAGCTGAACGTCAGCGCGACGGTCAAGCACTTCGCCGGCTACTCGCAGTCGATCAACGGCCACGACCGGGCCGAGGCGCTGCTCCCGATGAACTACCTCCAGACGACGATCCTGCCGCCGTACGCGGCGGGGATCGACGCGGGCGCCGGGACCGTGATGGTCAACTCCGGTTCGATCAACGGAGTGCCCGCCACCGCGTCGCGCTACCTGCTGACCGACGTCCTGCGCGACCAGATGCACTTCCAGGGTGTCGTGATCAGCGACTACCAGGACGTCACCGCGTTGCAGACCGCCTACCACATCGCGGCGGACCTCCCGGGCGCCATCGCCGCCGCCGTGAACGCGGGCGTCGACATGAGCATGCAGGTCTCCGACGCGGCCGGGTGGCAGGCCGCGATCCTGCAGGCCGTCGACACGGGCAAGATCTCGCGCGCGCGGATCGACCAGGCCGTGCGCCGCATCCTGACGCTGAAGTTCCAGCTCGGCCTGTTCGATCAGCCGTGCGTGGCCGACCCGGCGAAACCGTGCGTCGACGCGAACGCCGCCAACGCTGCCGTCACCGCGGGCCGCGAGCAGACGCTGAAGGCCGCGCGGGAGTCGATCACCCTGCTGCGCAACGAGAACAACGCGCTGCCGTTGCCGGCGGGTTCGAAGGTCGTGGTGACCGGCCCGAGCGCGGACTCGATGACCAACCAGCTCGGCGGCTGGAGCGTGAGCTGGCAGGGCGTGGCGGGTGCCGGGCACGTGTGCTGCATGGGCCCCGAAAACCAGATTCCACCGGGCACCACCGTGCTGGGCGGCATCCGGGCCGCGAACCCGGCCGCGGTCTACGCGCCGGACCAGGCCAGCGCCGTCGCGGCCGCGGCCGACACCAGCGCCTACGTGGCGGTGGTGGGGGAGAAGGCCTATGCGGAAGGGCTGGGCGACAACCCGGCTCCGGCACTCGCGCCCGACCAGCAGGCCCTCATCTCGGCACTGGAGGCGACCGGCAAACCGGTGATCGTCGTGGTCGTCGCGGGCCGTCCGGTCGGGCTGGGCCCGGCGGAGAAGGCGAACGCGGTGCTGATGGCCTACCAGGGCAGCACGGAAACCGGCACCGCCGTCGCGGACGTGTTGTTCGGCAGGACGAACCCCGCGGGCAAGCTGCCGATCAGCTGGCCGTCCGACGCGCCGGCCGTCGGCGCCGACTTCGCCGGCACGGCCCCGTCCCCGCTGGGGGACCAGCCGAAGTTCTTCGACCAGCTGCCCAGCACCGCCTCCGGTCAGGGCAACGCGTACAACCCGCAGTTCCCGTTCGGGTACGGCCTGTCGTACACGACGTTCACCCACACGAACCTGGCGGTGACGCCGAAGGTCGCGCGCGGCGGCACGGCGACCGCGACGTTCACCGTCACCAACACCGGAACCCGTGCCGGCACCGACATCGTCCCGGTCTACGTGGCCCAGCCGGTGAGCCCGGTGGTCGTCCCGCCGCAACGGCTGGTCGGCTTCGCGCGGGTGACGCTCGACCCGGGCCGGTCCCAGGTCGTGCGCGTGTCCTTCCCGGCGGCGGCGCTGGCGGAAAGCGTGGGCGACATCAACGCGTCCGGCCCGCCCGCCGTGGTGCCGGGCAATTATGTGCTGCAGCTGAACAAGAACACTACGACGCCGTACGCGGTGGACGTGTCGGCGCCGTTCGTCATCCAGTAGCCCCGGCCGGTCTTGCGGGGCGGCGCCGGTGCGTCGCCCCGCAATGGGGTGTGGGAAGGGATTCTGTTCAACGGAATTGCCGGGCCGGTGAAATTTTCAATTCCGGTGATCGGTGAAATTTTCTCCGTCGGGTTTCGCGAATTCCGCCGGTGTCCGTGACAATGGCTTCCTTCCCGACGAGAGGCTCGTGTCATGCGACGACACCTCCGGCCGCCTCGACGTCGCAAGTGGACGGTGTCACCGCGGGCACCGGCGCGCTCGATTCGGTCGATCTGGCCGGGACGTGGAGTTTCACACCGGCGGGCCGGGCCACGACGTCGATCACCGTGCCCGGTGGCGGCTGGTACAAGCAGGGCTTCACCGACGTGAACGAGGCGGTCTACGCGCGCAGCCTGACCGTGCCGGACTCGGGCGTGCCGCAGTCGGTGTGGATCGAATTCGGTGCGGTCAACCACCAGGCGACGCTGTCGGTGGACGGGCGGGTGGTCGCCACCCGGACCACCGCGTTCACCCCGTCGAACTTCGACATCACCGCGTTCGCCGCCCCCGGCACCACGCACACGATCAGCGTGGCGGTGAAGGGCCGCGGGGCGTTGCGCACCAGCGCGGGCAAGTACCTGGTGCCGGTGGCCGCGGACTGGTCGGAGGCCGTGCCGCAGGGCATCTTCCGTTCGGCGTTCCTGCGGACGTACCCGGCGGTGTTCGTCAGCGACACCTTCGTCCGCACGTCGGTGGCGGACCAGTCCCTCGCCTACGACGTGTCCGTCACGAACGCCACCTCGGCCGCCCGGTCGGTGACCCTCACCGGGACGCTCGCCGCGGACGGCGGCGGCTCGTTCAGCTATCCGGCCCTGCCGAGCCGGACGATCAGCGTGCCCGCCCACTCGACGGCCAAGACGACCGTCGGCCCGGTCGCCTGGAACCTCGGCCCGGCCTCGTACTGGTGGCCGAACGTGCCCTACCGCCCGGGGTACCGGGCCCAGCTGCACCGGCTGGCGGTGCACGCGGTCACCGACGACGGGCGCACCAGCGACACCGCCTACCGGTTCGGCTTCCGCGAAAGCACGCAGAAGGGTGAGTACTTCGAGCTCAACGGCGTGCGCGTGAACTACCGCGGCGACAACCTCCAGGGCGCCGACTACGACCGGATCGACCACGGCGGGAAGGGCGACGCCTACGACACGCTGCCCGGGTTCCTCCCGCCGTCGCCGGGCAATCCCGGCTGGCCCCGGGCGGTGGACGACTACCAGCGGCTGAACTTCGACGTCGTGCGGATCCACCAGGAACCGGCCAGCCCGTACATGCTGGACGTGGCCGACGAGCTGGGCCTGATGATCATCGACGAGAGCGGGGTCCGCGGCGGTGCGGAGGACTTCGCCGGCGGGCACGACGCCATGGTCGACCACGTCCGGGCGTTGACGCTGCGGGACCGCAACCACCCGGCGGTCGTCCGCTGGAGCCAGGCGAACGAACCCAGCTTCAGCAACGACTCCGAGCAGTTCGAGCAGGATCTCTACGCGGCGGTGAACGGCGCTGACGGCACCCGCCCGATCAGCGTGGACGCCGCGCCCGGCGCCGACTCGCCCGGCCGGTACCCGAACATGAACCACGCCGACTTCGCGGTCTTCGCGCACTACCTCGACGGCACCGGCCAGTACGGCGAGCGGGTGCCGTCCGTGCCCGGCCGGCCCGACGGCGAGGGCGAGTACGTCTGGCCGAAGTGCAACACCAAGCAGGGCTTCGAGTGGTTCGCCACGGCGACGGCCGCCAAACGCGGCAAGGGCGCGAACGACCTGCGGCCCTACACGCTCCTGTCCGCCTGGGCGGGCGTCATCCCGGGCGTGCGGTCCACGGACTTCACGCCCGAGGAGGGCGGCCACCTCCTCTACGGTGCGGACAACCTGGCCGACCCGTGGAGCAACCCGCAGGTCCAGCGGGTCCAGGCCGCGTTCAACCCGGTCGCCGCGCTCGACCTGCCGTACTGGTCGGCGTCCGGTGTCTCGGACGCCAACGGCACCTTCCCGCTGCCGCAGGCGGTGCCGGGCTACGCCGCCAACGCCCCGGTGACCCGCACGGTCACCGTCTTCAACGACGACCTCGCCGGTACCGCCGTCGACTTCGCCTGGAGCGCCCGGCTCGACAGCCCCACCGGCGCGGTGATCGCGTCCGGCGGCGCGACCCTCTCGATTCCGCAGGGGGCACGGGTGACCCAGCCGGTGTCGTTCACCGCCCCCGCCGCGGGCTCACGGGTGTACCTCGTCCTGTCGACCGCAAAGGCCGGCACGACGACGTTCAGCGACGCGGTCGAGTACTTCACGCTGGGCGGCTCGAACACCGGCCCGGCGCCGGGCACCTACCGGATCGTCAACCGCAACAGCGGCAAGCCGCTCGCCATCGCCGGCAACTCCACGGCCGACGGCGCCAAGGCGGTCCAGCAGACCGGAACCGCGACCTGGACCGTCGGCACCGCTCAGGGCGGGGCCTACACCCTGCGCTACACCGCGAGCGGGAAAGCCCTCGACGTCAACGGTTCCGCCACCACCGCCGGCCTGCAGCTGCAGCAGTGGGCCGTCAACGGCGGCACCAACCAGCAGTGGTACCTGCGCGCCACCGGCGACGGGTACTACACGATCATCAGCCACGACAGCGGCCTGGTCGTCGACGTGTACGGCCAGGCCACCACCGACAGCGCGCAGGTCGTCCAGTGGACGGCCAACAACGGACCCAACCAGCAATGGCAGCTGACCTCGGCCGGTGTATAACGTCCTATTCATCGGCGCTCGGTCCAACGCCCGATATGTCCACAAGCGACACGAAAGAGACTGTCCTCGACGGACGGATGACCCGGACGGAGGATGCCACGGCGGTCACCCGGTCCGCGCGGCTAGGCTCGGCGGCATGACTACCAGCGTGTTCGACGCCTCCGCCGTCGTCGGTGATCTCCGGGACTTCTTCGCCGGTGGTGCCACGCGGTCCGTCGGCTGGCGTCGGGCCCAGCTGAGCGGCCTCAAGGCGATGCTCACCGAGCAGGCCGAGCCCTTCCTCGGTGCGCTCTACGCGGACCTGCGCAAGAACGCCACCGAGGCGCGGCGCGCGGAACTCGATCTGGTGATCGGCGAGATCGACCACACGCTGGACCACCTGGACACCTGGCTGTCGCCGGAACGCGCCGAACTGCCGTAACGGCTGCTGCCCGGCGAGGGCCGGGTGGTGCGCGACCCGCTCGGCGTGGTGCTGATCATCGGCCCGTGGAACTACCCGCTGCAGCTGATCCTCGCGCCGCTCGTCGGCGCGCTGGCGGCGGGCAACGTCGCCGTGCTGAAGCCCAGCGAACTGTCCCCGAGCGTGTCCGCGGCGATCGCCGAGCACGTGCCGGCCTACCTCGAAGGGGTGAAGGTCGTCGAGGGCGCCGTCCCGGAGACGACGGCGCTGCTGGAGCAGAAGTTCGACCACATCTTCTACACCGGCAACGGGGTGGTCGGCCGGATCGTGATGACGGCGGCCGCGAAGCACCTCACGCCGGTGACGCTGGAGCTGGGCGGCAAGAGCCCGGCGGTGGTCGAGCCGGGCGCCGACCTGGCGGTCACCGCGCAGCGGCTGGCCTACGGGAAGTTCGCCAACGCCGGGCAGACCTGCGTCGCGCCGGACTATGTGCTCGCCGTCGGTGGGACCGGCCCGGAGCTGGCGAAGCAGCTGGACACGACGATCCGCGCGATGTACGGCGACGACCCGGCCACGAGCCCGGCGTACGGGCGGATCATCAACGAACGCCACTTCGACCGGCTGGCCGGCCTGCTGGCGTCCGGGCACGCGGTGGTCGGCGGGCAGCACGACCGGGCCGACAAGTTCATCGCGCCGACCGTGCTGACCGACGTCGAGCCGGACGCGCCGGTGATGCAGCAGGAGATCTTCGGCCCGATCCTGCCGATCATCGACGTCCCGGACGTCGACGCCGCGATCGCGTTCATCACTGCCCGCGACAAGCCGCTCGCGCTGTACGCGTTCACCCACTCGGAAGCGACGAAAGCGCGCCTGGAGGCGGAAACCTCGTCGGGTGGGCTGGTGTTCGGCGCGGCGATCGTCCAGCTGAGCGCGCCCGCGCTGCCCTTCGGCGGGGTCGGCGAGAGCGGCATGGGCCGCTACCACGGCCACTATTCGATCGACACCTTCAGCCACGTGAAGGCCGTGCTCGACAAGCCGCTGGCACCGTAGTGGCGCGGAAGCCCTACCAGGGAGGAAATGCGTGAAGCGGATTCTGATCGTCGTCACCAGTGCCGGTGAGTACGCGAAGGCGGGCTATCGGACCGGGTTGTGGCTGGGCGAGCTGACTCACTTCTCCGACGCGGCCGAAGAAGCCGGGGCCGAGGTGGTGATCGCCAGCATCGGCGGCGGGCACGTGCCGATCGATCCGGAAAGCCTGGCCCCCAGCGTGCTGGCCGACCTGGGGACGGGCCGGCGTTACGCCGATCGGGAGTTCATGGACAAGCTGGCCGGAACCCCGTCGGTCGCCGAGGTGGACGCCGCCGATTTCGACGCGATCTACCTCACCGGTGGGCACGGGGTGATGTTCGACTTCGCCGAGAGCGAGCGGCTGGCCGAGCTGCTGCGCGAGTTCCACGAATCCGGGAAGATCGTCTCGGCGGTCTGTCACGGCCCGGCCGGCCTGCTGAACGCGAAGCTTTCCGACGGGAGCCACCTGATCGAGGGCAAGGACCTCACCGGGTTCTCCTGGCCGGAAGAGGAGCTCGCGCAGCGGGACGAGGTGGTGCCCTACAGCCTGCAGGACGAGCTGGCGAAGCGGGGCGCGCGGTATTCGGTCGCCGGGAAGCCGTTCGAGACGTACGTGCGTGAAGACGGGAACCTGATCACGGGGCAGAACCCGGGGAGCGCCCGTGCGGTGGCCGACGCGGTGCTCGCCCGGCTGCGCGGCTGATCACCAGAGCTCGACCGGGGATTCCCCGCGGGGGTGGTGGCCCGGCTGCGGCGAGGCTGCCCGGGCCATGCGCTGCTTCATGCCGTCGGACAGGTCGCCTGCCTTGAGCATCTCGAGGAACAGGGCCGCCGCGTTGCCCAGGTCGAAGAAGTCGCGTTGCCAGGACCACTGCCACGCGCCGGCGTAGCGGAACCAGCTGCCGCCGATGCCGGCGACCTCGTAGGGGGAGCCGTCGGGGCGCCGGGTGCCGGCCGTCTGCTTCCAGAAGCCGACGACTTCGCCGGCGCGGTCGTCGACGAGCACCTTCTGGTACGGGTACGTCCAGCCGTCGAGGCCGGCCATCTCGGTGCCCAGGGCGTAGTCGCGGATTTCGTCGCGGCCGGCCGCGACGAACACTTCGTCGGGGCCGTGGTGCCAGCCGTAGGTCGCGTCCACTGTGTACATCGTGGCGAGCGGTCGCCAGTCGCCGGTCTGCTCGCAGCGGGCGTTGGCTTCGAGCCAGCGCCGGACCATTTCGTCCAGTTCGGCACGCGGGAAAGCAGTCATGACGGCTCCTTCAGGGTCAGCGCCCGGGTCGGGCAGCTCCGGACGGCGTTCTCGACCTTGCCGCGCAGCGCGGCGGGCGGCGCCTGGTCGAGGACGACGACCGTGCCCCGCTTGGGTACCTCGAACACCTCGGGTGCCTCCAGCTCGCACATGGCGTGGCCCTGGCACAGGTCGAGGTCGGCTTCGATCCTCACGCCGTGCGCCTGCGGTAGCGGACCCGGCAGGGCTGGGCGAGCTGGACGACCATCTTCGAGTGGTCGTTGCGGTAGGTGTCCGGAGGCTGGGCCGGGGCGAACGTGAAGTCGCGCAGCAGCACCGAGAAGATGGCCTTGAGCTGCATGACGGCGAACGCCGCGCCGACGCAGCGGTGCCGGCCCGCACCGAAGGGGATCCAGGTCCACCGGTTGAGCAGGTCCTCCTGGCGCGGTTCGGCGTACCGGGCCGGACGGAACGCGTCGGGGTCGGGGAAGTCCTCCGGGATGCGGTTGGAGATCGCGGGCGTGGCGCCGACGTAGTCACCGGGCCGGATCGTGTGCCCGCACACGGTGAAGCCGGCGTTCGCCACGCGCAGCAGGAGGATCAGCGGCGGGTGCAGGCGCAGTGCCTCCTTGATCGCCGACTCCAGCCGGGGGATTTCGCGCAGGGCCTGGAAGTCGACCGGTGATCCGCCGGCGTGCAGCCGGTCCAGCTCGTCGAGCACGTCGTCGAGGACGTCCGGGTGGCGCAGCAGCTCGATGAGCGTCCAGGCGGCGGTGCCGGAGCTGGTGTGGTGCCCGGCGAACATCATCGAGATGAACATCCCGGTGATTTCGTCAGCGGAGAACCGCAGGTTCCCCTCGTCGTCCCGGACCGACATCAGGACGTCGAGCAGGTCGCGCTCGTCGCGGGCGGGCGGCGGGCCTTCGGCTCGGCCGGTCATGATGTCCTGCACCAGGCGGACCAGGCCGGCGCGGGCCCGGTCGCGGCGCCGGAAGCTTTCGATGGGGGCGTAGGGGTCGACGTACGCGAGCGCGTCCGTCCCGCGTTCCAGTTCGTGGTAAAGCCGTGCGAACCGGCCGTCGAGCTGGTTGCGGAACTTCGTGCCGATCAGGCAGGCGGAGGAGGTGTAGATGGTCAGTTCGGCGAAGAACTCCAGCAGGTCGATCTCGCCCGCTTCGCCCCAGCCGGCGACCATGCGGTCGATCTCGCGCGAGATGGTGGTGGCGTGGAGCTTCATGTGCTCGCCGCGCAGTGCCTGGTTGTGCAGCATCTCCCGGCGCCGCTCGGGGGAGGCGTCGAACACCACGCCGTCGCCGAAGATCGGCTTCATGAACGGGTACGCCTCGCCCTGGTTCAGCTCGTCGTCGCCGGCGCGGAAGAAGAACTCGTTGGCTTCGGCGCCGGACAGCAGCACCACGCGGCGGCCGGCCAGGTCGAACGCCCCGACGTCGCCGCACTCTTCGCGGACCCGCCGCATCAGCCCGATGGGGTCGGCGCGCAGTTCTTCGAGGTGCCCGTGCTCGGTGTCGCCGCCGGACACCAGCCGTGGGTCGAGCGCCATCACGTCTCCCGCAGCGGGGCCTCGGGTTGCACTTCGACCAGGGTCAGGTGGACGCCGCGGGGTGCGGACACGACGGTCGTCACCGCGTCCGCGATGTCCGCGGCGCGCAGGAAGTACGCGTGGCGTGCGAAACCCCACTGCTTCCACTCCTCGAGCATGGTGAGGGTCGCCTGCTGGTCCCAGCCTTCGGCCAGGCTGGAGACGGTCGGGCCGGGGCGGACGATCGAGGCGCGCACGCCGGTGCCTTCGAGTTCCATGCGCATCGCGTGGGCCATCGCCTCCAGCCCGGCCTTCGCCGGGACGTAGGCACCCATACCGGGACGCGGCGCGGGGACCACGTCCGAACCGATGAACACGACGTCGCCGCGGCGGCGGGCGACCATGTCCGGCACGACGGCCGACACCAGCCGGTGCGCGCCGAGCAGGTTCACGCCGACCTGCTCGGCGAAGGTTTCGCTGTCCTGCTCGTGGATCGGCGAGGGCTCGAGCCCGCCCGCCCCGGATACGAGGATCTCGATCGGCCCGAGCGCTTCGGCCGCCGCGGCCGCGAACTTGCGGACCGATTCGCCGTCGCCGACGTCCAGTTCCAGTGCGACGGCCGCACCGCCCGCGGCGCGGATCCGGTCGGCGACCTCCTCGGACTTCTCGACGCGGCGGGCGCCCAGCGCGACCGGGTGTCCCGCCTCGGCGAGCGCGACCGCCGTGGCGGCGCCGATGCCCGAGGACGCGCCGGTGACGATCGACGGCCGCTTCTCCGGATTAGGGGCGAATCGCGGCATGACGCCGGTCCGTTCCTGTGCTAGACATGTGTCCAGACGGTAGTACGGCCGGGAGGGGATGACAAGTGCCGAGCAGGTACACGACGCTGCGCCGGGGAGAGCTGGCCGTCCTCTTGCCCGAGCTCCTGCTGGCGGGCCAGCTGATCGACCGGTCGGCGATGGCGTGGTGCATCGGTGCGTTCGGCCGGGAGGGGATGACGCGGATCGCGATCGAGGAGTGGATGGCCGCGAGCCCGGTCTACACCCGCCGGATGCAGCGCGCCCTGGGGTTCGAGGGCACCGACGTCGTCACGATCTTCAAGGGGCTGCAGCTGGACATCGGCGCCCCGCCCCAGTTCATGGACTTCCGCTTCACCGTGCACGACCGGTGGCACGGCGAGTTCCGGCTCGACCACTGCGGCGCGCTGACCGACGTCGAGCCCCTCGGGGACGACTACGTGACGGCGATGTGCCACGACATCGAGGACCCGACGTTCGACGCGACGGCGGTCGCCACGAACCCGAAGGCGCGGGTCCGGCCGATCCACCGGCCACCCCGCCGGCCCGCCGGCCGGCGCCCGTGCTGCGCGTGGACGGTCGTCATCGACGACGCCCACCCGGAGGTCACCGAGTCGGCCGGGTGCCGTCGGCTCCGCACGACGCGGGCAGCCACGCTCGAGCTGGACCGGATCGACCCGGCCGACGACGGCGCGGCGGACTACGCGGGCCCGTTGCGCAGTGACCTCGACTTCGCGTCGTTTTCCCGGTCGGCCCTCGTCCGGCTGGCCGACGAAGTCTGCCTGCAGATGCACCTGCTCAACCTCGGCTTCGTCCACGCCGTGCACGACCGCGCCGACTTCGGGCAGGCGCACGCGATCTGCCGCAGGCAGCTGATCGGCATCGCCGGGCTCTCGGCCGGGCGCCTGCACCGGGCTCTCGGACTGCCCGGCGGCGTCGAGGGCGCGCTGCGGCTGCTGGAGCTGCACCCGCTGCTCAACCCGGCGGCCTACGTGCGGGCGACGGTCGGGGACACCCTGGCCGTGACGGCTTCGCCCGCGCACGACGACGGCGCGTGGATCTCGCTGTGCGGACCGCACGAGACCGGGCCGCTGCGCGCGATCGTGCGTGCGGTGGATCCTCGCCTGGACGTCGAGGTCGAGGGCACCCCGCTGGAGTGGGCCGCGCGGCTGGTGTGGCGCGACGAGCCGGCGAAGGAGTTCGACGAGGTCGCCGTGACGAGGATCAGCACCGGGGCGTCGTTCGAGTTCCGGCCCCGCCGGTCGATCCCGATCACCCCGGTGCGGCGGTAGCCTCGAGCACCGCGAGGTCACGCACCGCGTAACGGTGGTGCTCGGCTTCTTCCTTCAGCACGACCTTGAGGCACCGGCGCACGACGTACTCCTGGTCGGGATAGGGATCGGCCGGCTTGCGACCACACACCCGATCGAGTTCGGCCGCGGTGAGCCTGTCGACGACCCGCCGCATCGCGGCCATGCGGGCGAGCCGCGGCGCGAGCACTTCGTCGAGCGCCGGGGTGGCTTCGAGGGCGAGGCCGAGCTTCGCCGCCTCTTCCGGCGTGGTGCCCCCGGCGGGGAAGCCCAACGGGTGGTAGGGCGATTCCTCTTCGAGCACGGCGTTGCCGAGCCAGGCATCGGAGGCGAACAGGAGATGCCGTTGGGTCTCGACGAACGACCACTCGCCGTCGACCTGCTCGTGGAGCTGGACCTCCGGCAACAGCCTCGCCCGGTCGAGCGTCGCGGCCCACATCTTCTCGATGGCGTCCCAAGCGGCCCGGTAGTCCGCGGGGGAGTCCGCATTCCGCGCCAGCGCCCTCGCGGGGTGCCGGCGATCGAGTTCGGCCTCGACGTAGGCGGTCACGTCGACGTCGTTGACGACGAGGCGCTCGAAGTCCCCACCGAGGGAGACGTCGCTGCCGTAGCAGTCGACGATCTTCAGGCCGGTCACCTCGCAGTCGCGGATCTCGAGGCCGGCGAGGTCGCACAGGTGGATGCGGGCACCGCGGAAGTGATCGCTCTGGCGGTATTCGGAAACCATCGAAGCAGTCTGGCCGAGTCGTCGTGCCCGCGCCACGTCCTAACCGCTGCGGCGTTTCGGGTCCTTCGTGCGGGGCCGGGTGTCGGCGAGCAGGAGTTCCGTCATCTTGCCGAGGCGGCGGGGGAGGTCCTCGAACGTCATGTAGCCCGTGCCCGCCAGCACCAGCGCTCCGACGAACGCCATCGACAGTGTTTCGCGGGCCGCCGCGGACATCGGGCCGATCGCGTCGCCGACGCGGCGCAGGAGCTCGCTGCCGATCTGGTCGCGCAGCCTGCGGACCTCCGGGTCGTCGGTGAGCAGGGCCGTGGTGCACGCGCGGCTGAGTTCGGGCTCCTTGGTGAACAGCTCGGTGATGCTCCGCACCGCGTCCGCGAGCGACGCCGCGGGGGACCGGCGCGGCCGGTCCGGGGGCGCCGGGAGATCCTGGATCTGCTGCCAGAGGATCGCGCAGACCAGGTGCTCCTTGGACGAGAAGTACGTGTAGGCCGTCGCCGGGGAGACGTCGGCGCGCTTGGCCACCGACCGGACCGTGACGTCGCCGTACGGGACGGCGCGGACTTCCTCCAGCGAGGCCGCGATCAGCCGCTGGACCGTGTCGGCCCGGCGCCCGTCGACGATGCGGCGTACGGGCTCCATCACGCTGTCCTGCTTTCGATCATCCGGCCATGATAACCGTCCGGACAGGCGTCAAGCGGGACCGCCGGGTGCGACACCCAGCCCGTCGGCAAGTCGTTCCAGCGCCAGCCGGGCGAGCGGGGTGTCCACCTCGAGCTCGGCTCCGAGCTCGAGCGCCAGGGCGAGGTCCTTGTGGCCCAGCTCCCGCACGTGCGAGAAGATCGGGTACCAGCCCTCGTCCCGGGCGATCGGCGCGGTGGTGCCGCGCACCATGATCGCGCCCGGGCCGCCGGTGACGGCGTCGGAGTGCCGCACCACCTTGCCCAGCTCGATCAGGTCGAGCCCGGCCGCCTCGGCGAGGCGCTGGGCCTCCGCCGCCGCGGCGAAGGACACGAAGTGCAGCAGGTTGCGCGCCAGTTTCGCGCGGGTCCCGGCGCCGGGCGGGCCCGCGTGCATCGTGTGGCCCGCCCAGTGCGCGAACACGTCGCGGCAGCGCTCGAACGCCGTTTCGCCGGCACCGACCATGACCGCGAGGGTGCCCTTCGCCGCGCCGGGCGCGCCGCCGGAGACCGGCGCGTCCACGATGTCGATGCCGCGCGGCCCGTACGTCTCGGCGAGCCGGGTGGCCGTGGCGGCGGCGATGGTGGAGTGGATGGCCACGACCGTGCCGGGCGGGGCGGTCTCCGCGAGTCCCGCCGGTCCCGAAAGGACCGCCTCGACCTGCGCGTCGTCGCGCACCATCAGCGAGATCACCCCGGCGGACGCGGCGACCTCGCGGGGGCTGTCCGCCGTCCGGGCGCCTGCCTCGCGGAACGGCTCGAGGGCTTCGGGGCGTACGTCGTGGACGATCAGGCCACCGGGCCAGTCCAGCAGCCGCCGGGCCATCGGCGCGCCCATCCGGCCGAGTCCGACGAATCCCACGGGCTTCATCGCGGCTCCCTCGCCTCGGATGGACAGCTGTCCGGACTGTAGTTCACCCGGGAGGGGCGGTCAACGACCGCGGTTGCTCCGGAATCCTCGGAAGAGTACTGTCTGGACACGTGTCCAGTGCCTTCAATCCGTACGACTACGGCTTCCACGAGGACCCGTACCCCACCTACGCCTGGCTGCGCGCGCACGCGCCGCTCTACCGCAACGAGGAGCTGGATTTCTGGGCGCTGTCCCGGTATTCCGACGTCGTCGCGGGCTTCCGCGACAACACCAGGCTCTCCAGCGCGAACGGGGTCTCGCTGGATCCCCTGGCGTACGGGCCGCACGCGCACCGCGTGATGTCCTTCCTGGCCATGGACGAACCGCGGCACCTGCGGATGCGTTCCCTGGTGTCGCGGGGTTTCACGGCTCGCCGCGTGCAGCAGCTGGAAGAGCGGGTCCGGGAGCTGACCCGGCAACACCTCGACGCGGTGCTGGACGCGGAGGAGTTCGACTTCGTCGGCGCGTTCGCGGCCAAGCTGCCGATGGACGTGATCTCCGAGCTGCTCGGGGTGCCCCCGGCCGATCGGGATCGGCTGCGCGCACTGGCCGACGCCGTCATGCACCGCGCGGAAGGCGTGCTGGACGTACCCCCTTCGGCCGTCGAGGCGTCCCTGGAACTGGCGAAGTACTACGCGGAGATGGTCGCCCTGCGGCGGGACCGGCCCGGGGACGACCTCGTTTCGGCGTTGCTGGAGGCGGAGATCGACGGGGAGCGGCTCACCTCCGAGGACGTCATCGGCTTCCTGTTCCTGATGGTCGTCGCGGGCAACGAGACCACCACCAAGCTGCTCGGGAACGCGCTGTACTGGGCGTGGCGCACCCCCGGCGAGCTCGGCCGGGTGCTCGGCGATCCGTCCCTGGTGCCGTCGTGGATCGAGGAGACCCTCCGGTACGACACGTCGAGCCAGATCATCGTCCGCACGGCGGCCGGCGACCTGGACTACCCCGGCGGCACGGTGCCCGCCGGCGCCCGCGTGCTGCTGCTGATCGGCTCGGCCAACCGGGACGAGGACGCCTTCGCCGACGGGGACACCTTCCGCATCGGCCGCGCGCCTGAACACCGCATCGCCAGTTTCGGCGCGGGCGCGCACTTCTGCCTCGGCGCCTCGCTCGCGCGCCTGGAAGCGCGGGTCGCGCTCACGGAGATCGTCACCCGGATCGCGGGCTGCGAAGTGGACGAGGCCGCCGCCGAGCGCGTGCACTCAACGAACGTCCGGGGCTTCGCCACGCTGCCCGTCCGGGTGACCGCCCGCTGAGCCGGCCGCCTTCCCGTGCTTCGCGACGACTTTGTCGACCGTCGTGGACAGCTTGGTACCCAGCGGCCAGCCGACGTAGTGGGTGAGGAACACCACCACCTCGCGCAGCTGCGCGGCGTCGAGTTCCTCGTTCTGCAGCGCGGCCTTGACCTGGATCGCGGCGATGTCCTCGAGACCCAGCGCGGCGATCACGCCCAGCAGGAGCAGCCGCCGGTCCCGCAGGGAGAGCCCCGGCCGCGTCCAGATCTCGGCGAAGAGGTGGTCCACCGTCACCGCGAAGAACTCGCCGGGCAGGTCGGGCATGTCCCAGCCGTAGACCTCGCGCATCATCTCGAGTCCGCGCTTGCGCTTGTCGTTCATCGCATGACCTGCATGGCTGCTCCTCTACGCCGGCTCGGCGACGACCTTGGTTTCCAGGTATTCCTCGAAACCGGCCACGCCCATCTCGCGGCCGATCCCGGACTGCCGGTACCCGCCGAAGGGCACGTCCGCCGAGTACCAGACCGCACCGTTGACGCTGAGCGTGCCGGTGCGGATCCGGGCGGCCACGGACCGCGCCCGGTCGAGGTCGGCCCCGTGGACGGCGCCGGAGAGGCCGTACGGCGAGTCGTTGGCGATCCGGACCGCGTCGTCGTCCCCGTCGTGCGCCAGGACGACCAGCACCGGGCCGAAGATCTCCTCGCGCGCCACGCGGGCCTCGTTGGTGACGCCGGCGACGAGGGTCGGTTCGACGTAGAACCCCGTCCGCTGCGGGCGGCCGCCACCGCAGACGATCTTGCCGCCCTCGTCCGCCACGGTCGCGAGGTAGCCCTCCACGCGATCGCGCTGGCGGGCCGAGATCAGCGGCCCGCAGATCGTCCGGTGGTCGGCCGGATCGCCGCAGCGGATCCGGCTCATCGCCGCGGCCGCCGCCTCCACCGCTTCGTCGTAGCGGGCACGCGGGACCAGGAGGCGGGTGGTGAGCGCGCAGCCCTGGCCGGCGTGCGTGCACACCATGAAGGCGGCCATCGCGCACGCGGCCGCGAGATCGGCGTCGTCCAGCACGACACACGCGGACTTCCCGCCCAGTTCCAGGAAAACCTTCTTCAGGGTTCCGGCGGCCGCGGCCATCACCCACCGCCCGGTCGCGGTCGAACCGGTGAACGAGACGAGGTCGACCCGGGCGTCTTCGACGAGCCGGGCGCCGACGCCGTGGTCGGCGGAGGTCACGACGTTCACCACGCCGGGCGGGATGTCGGTCTCCCCGGCGATGAGCGCACCGACCGCGGCGGCGCACCACGGGGTTTCGGGCGCGGGCTTGAGCACCACGGTGCAGCCCGCGGCGAGCGCGGGTCCCAGCTTGGCGAAGGTGATCTGGTGCGGGAAGTTCCACGGCGTGATCGCGGCGACGACCCCGGCGGCCTCGGCGAAGAGCGTCCGCCGGCTGGGCACCCCCATGGGCGCGGCGACGCCCAGGTCCCGGTGCCAGGCGTACCCGTCGGCCAGGTCGGCGAACCAGGTGAGGTGCTCGATCGGGACGTCGAGCTGCGGGCCGTGGGTGAGCGCGACCGGGACGCCCGCTTCGGCCACGGTCAGCTCGCGCAGCTCGTCGCGGTGCGCCCGCAAGGCCTCGGCGAGCTGACGGAGGCACCGCGTCCGCCGGGCGGTGTCCCGGGACCAGCCCGTCTCGTCGAAGGCGCGTCGCGCGGCCCCGACGGCCTCGGCGAGATCGGTGCCGTCGGCGTTCGCCGCGCTCCCGAGCACCTCCTCGGTCGCCGGGTTCACGGTGGCGAACTCCCCGCCGCGGCCGGGCCGCAGGACGCCGTCGATGAGCAGCTTCGCGGGCTGGTTCCGCCATCGGGCGACCGGGCTGGACATGTGTCCAGACGATAGTTTGCAGTGGTGTCCAGCGCAAGCGAGCGCCGGCCGGGGGAAGGTGGCCCGCGGGTCGAGGCGTGCGGCGATCGCCCGGCAAATTCGCGCGGCCGTCCGCTTCGAGCGATTGGTCCGGACAATTCCCATACCCCGTTCGAAATGAAAAAGAATTGTTTTCGAACAGGTGCGCGGCCGATCGTTCCCGGCCGCTCCCGGCGCGGTTCGGACAGTACTGTCCGGCGCGCCGGCGGAGGGGACACATCTGGCTCGAATTCCCTGCGTGACAGGGGTTTGGGCTGGCTGTGACCAAGGACTGCGGGAGACATTGCGATGCCGGTTGTGTCCGCCGCGAGGCGTGGCGGTGTCAAATGCTCCGAACGGGTGTAATAGATTCGCCGCGTGATAGCTGAATCGAGCTGTTGCGGGTACGCTCCCACCGGTCTGCATGCGTTCCCGGAGGAACGCGATCGAATGGACAATCGGCGAAGAAAATCCTCAGGAGGCTCGGTGTGCACGAACACCCCGGCGGCTGCCGCGGCACGGGAAAGAGCGGTGGAGCCAGGTTTCCGGCACCAGGGCTGCCTCTACGGCAGCGACGGCGAGTTCCTCGCGATGGCCGTTCCGTTCGCCGAGGACGGGTTGCGCCGGGGTGAGCCGGTGCTGGTCACCACCACGGCGGCCAACCTCGGGCTGCTGCACGCGGTGATGGGCGCGGACGCCGACCGGATCGCCTTCGCGGAGTCGGACTACTTCGGCCGGCGGCCGTCGCAGCTGGCCGACGCGCTGCACCGCTACTGGGGCCGTCACCGGTCCACCGCGCCGACCGGCACGGTCCGCATCCTCGCCGAGCCGGCCCGGGCCGGTGGCTCCGGCGACGAAGCCGCCTGGCAGCGGGCCGAGGACGAGTTCAACGTGGCGCTGACCGGTACCCGGATCTGGATGATCTGCCCCTACGACACCAGGACCACCGGTCCCGGCGTGGTCGAGGTGGCGCGCCGCACGCATCCCGAGTACGTCGTGAACGGCGAAGTCCGGGCGTCCGCGCAGTTCAGGCCCCCCGAAGAGGCGGACGGATCCGCGGCGGCGACGCCGTCGCACACCGCCGAGGACCTCTTCCGCTTCGAGGGCGACCTGGTCGCCGTGCGGCGCCACGTGCTGGAGCGGGCGAGCTCGCTGCTGCGGTCCGAGGACACCGCGACGCTGTTCGGCATCGCCGTCGGCGAGGCCGTGGCCTACCTGCTCGAGCACGGCATCGACCGGGCGGCCGTCTGGGTGCGGCCGGCGGCGGGCCGGGTCGTGTGCACGCTGCACAGCGAACGGCCGGTCGACGGCCCGGCGTTCTACGGCCCCCGGGCGGCCACCCGCCCCGGCACCACGCTGTGGATGACCGACCAGATCTGCGAGTGGCTCGACGTCAGCTCCGACACGGCCGGCTGCACCATCGAGCTGGCCATGCGGGAACGGCCCGCCGGCGCGGCGCACCCCACCCGGAACTAGGACGCCGCACCGCCCCCACCCGGCCGGGACACATCTGTCCGTCAGTGCAGCCGCACGTCGCCGAAGCGGTCTTCGATGCGGCGCAGATCGCGCAGCCGGGGCTCGGTCTGCCCGCCGAGCCAGCGGTGCATCGTCTTCGGGGACACCCCCAGCTCCTCGGCCGCGGTCTCCTTCGTGATCCCGCGGCTGCGCAGCGCTTCGGCCAGCCACTCGGCGAAGCTGGCGGCGGGCGCGTCCGGCCCGGCCGGCGGCGCCGGGGCCGGCTCCGCGGCGCGGGACGGGAGCACGTCGAACTCGACGCGCTGGGGGTACTTGCGGCAGGAGACCTCGAGCACGCCGGACGGGCCGGCCGCGGTCAGCAGGGCCCGGAGGATCGTGTTGCCCACCTCGCGTTCCTCGGCTTCGGCGAGCGGCGCACCGGCGAGGCACCCCTGGACGAATTCCCGGATTCCCGGAACGGCGGACGGGCGGGCGGGAAAGATCTTCGTGACGATTTCGACCGGGACGACCTCGATCGAATTGCCGGCTGACCGGCCCGCCGATTCCACCACGATCAATGTCCCTTCCGCCGGATGTCCAGTGTAGTCGTCCACGCGATTTCCGGCTGCCGCCGAACGCGCGGGGGCCGGCGGCCGGTATTGTCCGCCGCCCGGCAGCAGCTGTGTCCGGAACGCCGACACGTCAGTCTTGCCGCTGCTGCCGGACGGGTCTACGGTAGGCGTCCTTCGGGCCGGTCATCCGGGGGACCGCCCGTCTCGGAGGAGGAACTGCCGACTTCGCGTGCGGCCCGCGGCCGCAGGGAAGGTGCCATCGATGGTCAGGGCCCCGCAGGCCGGCAATGGCCCGGCGGACGACTCCGAGAACAATCCACCGACTGTCCATATTTTATGGATGAATGGTGGGCTGAGCTGCGACGGCGAATCGGTCGCGCTGACCGCGGCCACCCAGCCCAGTATCGAAGAGATCGTTCTCGGCGGTCTCCCCGGGCTGCCCGAGGTCGCCATGCACTGGCCGTTCCTCGATTTCCACAGCGGGCCCGACGGGGGAGCCGACAGCTTCATCGAATGGTGGCACCGCGCGGACCGCGGCGAGCTCGAGCCGTTCATCCTGATCGTCGAGGGTTCGATCGCCGACGAGACGAACAAGGCCGAGGGCTACTGGAGCGGGTTCGGCACGGACCCCGCGACCGGGCAGCCCGTGACGGCGAGCGAGTGGCTCGACCGGCTGGCCCCCAAGGCGATGGCGATCCTGGCCGTCGGCACCTGCGCGAGCTACGGCGGCGTGCACGCCATGGCCGGTAACCCCACCGGCGCCATGGGCGTGCCCGAGTACCTCGGCCGCGACTGGCGGTCGTGGGCCGGGCTGCCCATCGTGTGCGTGCCGGGTTGCCCGGTCCAGCCGGACAACCTCTCGGAAACCATCCTGCACCTGCTGTTCCAGGTGGCCGGGCGGGCCCCGGAGATCGACGTCGACGAGGCGTTGCGCCCGAAGTGGCTGTTCTCCAACACCGTCCACGAAGGGTGCGACCGGGCCGGGTACTACGAGCAGGACGAGTTCGCCGACCAGCACGGTTCGCCCCAGTGCCTGGTCAAGCTGGGGTGCTGGGGCCAGGTGGTCAAGTGCAACGTGCCCAAGCGGGGCTGGATCAACGGTGTCGGCGGCTGCCCGAACGTCGGGGGCATCTGCATCGGCTGCACGATGCCGGGCTTCCCGGACAAGTTCATGCCGTTCATGGAGGACCCGGCCGGCGCCGGCGGCCCGACGGCGACGAGCAGCGTGTCCGGGTCCGCGATCCGGATCCTGCGGGAGATCCGGACGGCGGCGGACCGGTGAGCGCGCCCGGCAGTCCCGCCGAACGGCTCGGGACACTTCTGGGCGCCCT
The DNA here is from genome assembly GCF_002155975.1 of Amycolatopsis kentuckyensis. Classification (GTDB taxonomy): domain Bacteria; phylum Actinomycetota; class Actinomycetes; order Mycobacteriales; family Pseudonocardiaceae; genus Amycolatopsis; species Amycolatopsis kentuckyensis. Next base: position 23,413 of record NZ_MUMI01000333.1, on the reverse strand, counting down.
GCTCACCGGCCCGAACCGGCGGCCTGCCGAAGAGATCGTCCGGCAGCTGACGGACCTGTACGGCGAAGGCCTGGCCCGGATCGTCGGCACGCTGCGCGAGCACGACCCGGAGTCGGTCGGGGCGATCGCCGCCGACGACGTCGTCGCGGGCCTGTTGGCGCTTCACGACCTGCACCCGCTCGACACGCAGGCGCGGGTCCGCCGGGCCCTGGACCGGATCCGCCCGCAGGTGGGCACGGTCGGGTACCTGGGCACCGACGACGGCGTGGTCCGGCTGAGCCTCGGCGCGAGCCGGGGCTGCTCGTCCGCGGCACGGGCGACGGTCGAAACCGCGGTCCGGGACGCCGCTCCGGAGCTCACCGGCGTCGAGATCGTCGCCGCCCCGGTGCTGTACCGGATCGGCATGGGACCGCCCGGCGCCGCATCGGAAGGGAGAGCGTCATGAGTGTCGACACCGGGTCCACGCATCCTGCGTTCGCCCGGGACCGGCGTTCCGCGCGGCCGGAGCGGTGCGACCTCTGCGCGACGCCGGTGGCGGCGCGGCACTGCCACGTGGTCGACACCGGCCGCCGCACCCTGCTGTGCGCGTGCCGCGCGTGCTTCCTGCTCAGCACCGGGCGCCCGACCGGAGACACGCCGTACCGCGCGGTTCCGGACCGCTACCTGTGGGACCCCGGGCGCCCGATCGCCCGCCTCGACTGGGGCGCGCTCGGGATCCCGGTGCGCTTCGCGTTCTTCGTCCACTGCGGCACCCGGGTGACGGCGTTCCGGCCCGGACCGGCCGGCGCGGCCGAGGCGCCCCTTCCGCCGGGCCTCTGGGCGGAGCTCGCCGCGGCGCACCCGCTGCTGGCGACGGCCGAGCCGGACGTCGAGGCGATCGTGTTCCGCGGGCGTGGGTGGGGCACGGACTGCTTCCTCGTGCCCGTCGACGTGTGCTACCGGCTGGCCGGCGCGGTCCGCCGGTACTGGACCGGCGGCGACGGCGGTCCCGAGCTGCACGAACGCGTCGGCGAGCTGTTCGCGGAGATCGAGCAGCGGGCACTGCCCCTGCGGTAGCGGCCCGGGGCGGCGCGGGCGCAGACTGGGCGGGTGCGGGTCGCGGTCCGGGTCGTCGGAGTGGTTCAGGGCGTGGGGTTCCGGCCCTTCGTCCACCAGCTGGCGGCGCGGCTCGGGCTCAGCGGGTTCGTCGGGAACGACGTGCACGGTGTCTTCGCCGAGGTCGAAGGGCCGCCCTCGGGGGTGGACAGCTTCGTCGGCGCGCTCGATGCCGAAGCGCCGCCCCTGGCCGTGGTCGACGACGTGCGGGTGCGGGAGATTCCCGCCGCCGGTGGGGCCGGGTTCCGGATCGTCGGGAGTCCGCGGGGTGGCGGCGCCGACACGTTGGTCTCCGCCGATTCCGCCACCTGCGACGACTGCCTTCGCGAGCTCTCCGATCCCGCGGACCGGCGGTTCCGGTACCCCTTCGTGAACTGCACGAACTGCGGCCCGCGGTTCACCATCGTCCGGGGCGTGCCCTACGACCGGCCGCTCACCACCATGGCCGCCTTCGCGATGTGCGCCGAGTGCAAGCAGGAGTACGAGGACCCGGCCGACCGGCGGTTCCACGCCCAGCCCGTCTGCTGTCCGGCCTGCGGGCCCACCCTGCGGTTCGAACCCGGTGGCGGGGATCCGATCCCGGCGGCCGTCGATGCCCTGCGCGCGGGCGCGATCGTGGCCGTGAAAGGGCTGGGTGGCTACCACCTCGCTGCCGGGGCGAGGCACGAGGAAGCCGCGCGACGGCTCCGGGAGCGCAAGCACCGCGAGGACAAGCCGTTCGCCGTCATGGTGGCCGACCTGGCGCAGGCCCGGAAACTGGCCGAAGTGGACCCGGCGGCCGAAGAAGCGCTCACGAGCCGGCGACGGCCCATCGTGCTGCTGCCGAAGAAGGCCGACCTCGCGGCCGCCGTCGCGCCCGGGAACCGGCGGATCGGGCTGATGCTGCCCTACACCCCGGTGCACCACCTGCTGCTGGCGCAGGCCGGCCCGATCGTGCTGACCAGCGCCAACGTGTCCGACGAGCCCATCGTGTACCGCGACGAAGACCTCGGCCGCCTCGAAGGCATCGCCGACGCCGTCCTCGGCCACGACCGGCCGGTCCACACCAGGACCGACGACTCCGTGGTGCGGATCGTCCGAGGGCGGGAGCAGCTCCAACGGCGATCACGCGGCTACGCGCCCGAGCCGGTCCGCCTCGAAACGAAGAAGCACCTGCTCGGCTGCGGCGCCGAACTCAAGAACACGTTCTGCCTCGCCAAGGGCCGCCACGCCTTCGTCTCGCACCACATCGGCGACCTCGAGAACTACGAGACCTTCCGGGCTTTCACCGAAGGCATCGAGCACTTCAAGCACCTCTTCGCCGTCGCCCCGGTGCTCGTCGCGCACGACCTGCACCCCGAGTACCTGTCCACGAAATACGCCCTCGACCAGGACGTCGAGCTGCTGGGCGTCCAGCACCACCACGCCCACATCGCCGCGTGCCTGGCCGACAACGGACAGGACGGCCCGGTCCTCGGCGTGGCCTTCGACGGCACCGGCTTCGGCCCCGACGGCACCATCTGGGGCGGCGAGTTCCTCCTCGCCGACCTCACGAGCTACCGGCGGCTGAGCCACCTCCGGCCGGTCGCCATGCCCGGCGGTGTGATGGCCATCCGGCAGCCGTGGCGGATGGCCGCGTCCTACCTGGACGAACTCGGGCGGCCGGCGCAGGAAGACATCGTGAAGCTCAAGCGCAGCGGCCTCAACTCACCCCTGACGTCCAGCGCCGGACGGCTCTTCGACGCCGCCGCCGCGCTGCTCGGCGTCCGGGACACCATCAGCTACGAAGGCCAGGCCGCCATCGAGCTGGAACAGCTGGCGGACCCGGCCGAGAAGACCGCCTACCGGGCGCGCATCGACGACGTCGTCCACGGCGAGGACCTCATCGCCGCGCTCGTGGACGACCCCGGCACCCCGGCGAAGAGAGCCGCCCGGTTCCACAACGGGGTCGCCGACGCGATCGCGGCGACCTGCGACCGCTTCCGGGACCACAGCACCACGGTCGCGCTGTCGGGCGGGGTCTTCCAGAACGTCCTGCTGCTCGACCGGACCGTCGAAGCCCTCGAAGAGGCCGGTTTCGCAGTGCTCACCCACCGGAACGTGCCCGCCAACGACGGCGGGATCAGCTTCGGTCAGGTCGCCGTAGCCAGCCGTACCACTCGGTGAGGCCGTCGCCGCGGGTCGCGCTGACCTGCAGCAGCGCGGCCGACGGGTTGACCCGGCGGACGTCCCGCTCGAACTCGGCGACGTCGAAGTCGACGTAGGGCAGCAGGTCGACCTTGTTCAGCAGCACGAGGTCCGTCGCGGCGAACATGTGCGGGTACTTCAGCGGCTTCCCGGGTCCCTCGGTCACCGACAGGACCACGACCCGCGCCGCCTCGCCGAGGTCGAACAACGCCGGGCAGACCAGGTTGCCGACGTTCTCGATGAACAGCGTCGAGCCGTGCGCGGGCGAGAGCGAATGCAGCGCCCGGTGCAGCATCGCCGCGTCGAGGTGGCAGCCGGCGCCGGTGTTGATCTGCACCACCGGCGCGCCGGTGGCCTTGATCCGCTCGGCGTCCAGCAGCGTCTCCTGGTCGCCCTCGATCACCGCGCAGGGCCCCTCCAGGTCCCGGATGGTCCGCTCCAGCAGCGTCGTCTTGCCGGCGCCGGGCGAGCTCATCAGGTTGATCGCGAAGACACCCCCCTCGCGCAGGTGCGCGCGGTTGTGCGACGCGAGCTCGTCGTTCTTCGCCAGGATGTCCTGCTCCATGACCACCGTGTGGGCGTGGTCGGTGATCCGGACGTCCGAATCGGAGCAGCCGCAGGTGTCACACATGGCCGACCTCCACCGAAGTGATGCGCAGTTCCCGCCCCGCGAGCACCGCCACGTCGGCGCTGCCGCAGGGGCACAGCAGGATGAAGTCGTCGAGGGCGAACTCCTCGCCGCAGTCGCGGCAGCGGGCCCGGCCCGCCGGCTCGGCGATGTCCAGCCGGGCGCCTTCGAGGGAGGTCCCCGTGCACAGCACGTCGAAGCAGAAGCGGACGCTGTCCGGCACCACCCCGGACAGGCGCCCGATCTCCAGCCGCACGGTCTTCACCGCCGCGTCGCCGAGGCGGGTGACGATCGCGTCGACGACCGACTGCGTGATCGCCATTTCGTGCACTAGCAGATCCTCGGCAACGGGTCCCCGACCAGCAGGTCCACGATCCGGGTGCCGCCGAACGCGGTGTTCAGCAGCACGAGCCCGGGCGGGTCGTCGGCGATCCGCCCGATCACCGCGGCGTCCGCGCCGAGCGGGTGCGCGCGCAACGCCGCCAGCGCGTCCGAAGCCTGGGTGCCGTCGACGACGACCACGATCCGGCCTTCGCAGGCGACGTACAGCGGGTCGATGCCCAGCAGCTCCGAGGCGCCGCGGACCTCCTCCCGGACCGGGACGGCCTTCTCGTCGACGACCACGGCGACCTCCGCGGCCTTCGCGATCTCGTTGAGGATCGTCGCGACACCACCGCGGGTCGCGTCGCGCATCGCGCGCACGCCGGGCACCGCGGCCAGCAGCCCGGCCACCAGGTCGTGCACCGGCGCGGTGTCGGACTCGAGGTCGGCGTCGATGTCGAGTTCGCCGCGGGCCAGCATGATCGTGATGCCGTGGTCGCCGATCGGCCCGGAGACGAGGACGGCGTCTCCGGGCTTCACGGTGGCCACGCCGAGCCCGGTCCGCGTGAGCACCCCGACCCCGGCGGTGTTGAGGTAGACGCCATCGGCCTTGCCGCGCTGGACGACCTTGGTGTCACCGGTGACGATCTGCACCCCGGCGGCGAGAGCGGCCGCCTTCATCGAGTCGACGATCTTCAGCAGGTCCTCGACGGGAAAGCCCTCTTCGAGGATGAACCCGGCGGTCAGGTACAGCGGCCGCGCCCCGGACACGGCGAGGTCGTTGACCGTGCCGTTGACCGCCAGGTCGCCGATGTTCCCGCCGGGGAAGAACAGCGGCGAGACGACGTACGAGTCCGTCGTCAGGGCCAGGCGGGCGTCGCCGATGGTCAGCGACGCCGCGTCTTCCAGGGGCTCGAGCAGCGGGTTGCGGAACGCGTCGAGGAACACGGCCTCGATGAGCGTGTGCGTCGACTTGCCACCCGCGCCGTGGGACAGCGTGATGCGCTCTTCCCGCACCTTCGCGCGTCGCCGCCGCGCTCGTTCGATGCGGTCGAGGACCTGCTGCTCGCGCCCGGTGGTGGTCATGCTCGGCTCGCCTCCCGGACGCGCTGCCGGCTGAACCGGCCGAAGTTGTAGTACGCCGCGCAGGCGCCTTCGGGCGAGACCATGCACGTCCCGATCGGTGTCTCCGGGGTGCACGCGGTGCCGAACACCTTGCACTCCCACGGTTTCAGCACGCCCTTGAGCACCTCGCCGCACTGGCACGCCTTCGGGTCGGCGACGCGCAGGCCGGGGATCTCGAAGATCCGCTCGGCGTCGAACTTCGCGTACTTCTCGCGGATCGCCATCGCCGAGTGCGTGATGAACCCGAGGCCGCGCCACTCGAAGTACGGCCGCAGCTCCATCACCTCGTTGATCACCTTCAGCGCCACGAGGTTGCCGTTCCACGGCACGACCCGCGAGTACTGGTTCTCGACTTCTGCCCGCTTCTCGGACAGCTGGACCATCAACAGGTAGATCGACTGCAGGATGTCGAGGGGCTCGAACCCGGCGACGACGACGGGCTTGCCGTAGTCGCGGGCGATGAACTCGTACGGACGGCAGCCGATCACCGTGGAGACGTGCCCCGGCCCGATGAAGCCGTCGAGCCGCAGGTCGGGGGAGTCGAGGATGGCCTTGATCGCCGGGATGATGGTGACGTGGTTGCCGAACACCGAGAAGTTGTCGATGCCCTCGGTGGCCGCGCGCAGCAGCGTCATCGCGGTGGACGGCGTGGTCGTCTCGAACCCGATGGCCATGAACACCACCCGCAGATCCGGGTTCTGCCGCGCGATCTTCAGCGAGTCCAGCGGCGAATACACCATGCGGATGTTGGTGCCCTCGGCGTTGGAGTCGAAGAAGTTCCCGCCGGAGCCGGGCACGCGCATCATGTCGCCGAAGGACGTCATGAGCACCCCGGGCTGCCGGGCGATGTGGATGGCGTCGTCGATGCGGCCCATCGGGATCACGCACACCGGGCAGCCCGGCCCGTGCACCAGCGTGATGTTCTCGGGCAGGTAGTCCTCGAGGCCGTGCTTGTAGATGGTGTGCGTGTGCCCGCCGCAGACCTCCATGAACTTGTAGTGGCGGCCCGGCTCGCACAGCGACGTGATCTTCGCGGACAGCGCCCGCGCCTTCTCCGCGTCGCGGAACTCGTCGACGAAACGCATGAAGACTCCTACTCGATCCGGGATTCCAGAAGGGCGGCCATCTCGTCCTCGTACGCCTTGCCGATGCTCTCGAGGAACTCCAGCGCGGCCGCCGCCTCCGCTTCGTCTATTTTGGACAGCGCGAACCCGACGTGGATGAGGATCCACTCGCCGGGCTTCGGCGGGTCGTCGTCGAGCAGGCCGATGTTGATGGTGCGTTTGACGCCGCTGACGGACACCTTCGCGAGGTCCGGGCGGTCCTCGCTGATTTCGATGATCTCGCCCGGGATGCCGAGGCACATGGCTCAGACCTCCGTGGTTTGCAGCCGGGGGCTCGTGCCCCAGGCCAGTTCGGTGACGGCGCGGACCGCGGCGGGCACGGCCGCCGCCACCTCGGGTGACAGCCCGATTCCTTCGTCGAGGCAGGCCGGTTCGCAGCCGACGAGCAGGACGCGCCCGGCGTCGCCACCGAGCAGCTTGAGCAGCCGGAACACCGCGTCCGGCTGCATGCCGTGCGCGTCGATCGACGCCGACGCCGCCAGGTCTTCGGNNCCTGCTCGACGCCGACGCCGCCAGGTCTTCGGTGTCGGCCTCGATGAGCGAGAGCGTGCCGGGCGGGCGGCCGTGCGGCGTCGCGTCGAGCAGGATCGTCGTGTCGTAGCCGCCCATCAGGTCGTAGGCGAGGTGCATGCCGGCGATGCCGTAGTCGGCGATCTGCACCCACTCCGGCAGGTCGATCCCCTCGAGCTCCTTGATGACCTCGACGCCGAAGCCGTCGTCGCTCAGGAAGATGTTGCCGATGCCGGCGACCAGGACTCGTGGCCTCATTCCGCGACCTCCAGGGGCTCGATCTCGTCGGGGGAGAAGTAGCGGTACCGGCCGTGCGTGTGCTGCAGGTCGGCACCGGGGTCGTCGTCGAGGGTGACCGCGAGGTAGGCGACGCCGTCCACATCGGACAGCACGACCCGCACGGTGGCGGTCTTGCCGACCAGGAACATGTCCTGGGCGTCGGTCCCGCGCAGGGTGGGCCGCAGCCGGACCCGCGACCCTTCGGCGACGCGCACCCCGGCGACGGTCACCGAAGGCTTGCCCGGCCGCACGGACCGGACCGCACCGTGCAGCCGCCTCAGCAGTTCCGGCGGCATCGAGTCGACGCGGTCGACGAGGGCCGCCGCGCGCGGGTCGGTGGCCCGGGCCTCGCGCTTCTCCTCGTCGGTCAGGGTCATCGTGCGCAGGGTGAGGATCTCGTCGATCTCCGTGCCGTCGAAGAGCTCGCCCGGGCTTTCCGGCGCGATCGCCGGGTCGTCGTAGAGGATGATCGGCGACGCGAGCACCACCGGGCTGCGCGAGGTGTCGCCGATCAGCACCGGCCACAGCCGCTCCTGCCGGCAGGCTTCGACCGCCGGTTTCGCCCACTCCGGCGGGTCGAGCATCGACAGGAAGTGCCCGGTGTCGACGCTGAGCACCAGGTGGGCGGCGAGCAGCGAGTGCCGCAGCGCGTGCTCGCGGATCCCGTCCGAGGGCCACGACGTCGTGTTGTGCACTTCGACGCGCAGCCGGGCGCCGCCGAACGGCCCGTCGAGCGGGTCGACCCGGGCCGTGAGGACCCCGGTCAGCGCCTGGGCCCGCTGCACCCGGAACGGTCTCTCGACCGGGAGGTCGGAAAGCGGCAGCGCGAAGTCGAGCTCGTGCTCGTCGGCTTCGTCCCACGTCGTGCCGAGCCGGGTCCTGGCCTGCAGGAACCGCACCTTGACGTGCAGGATCGCGTCGTCCGCCGGTTCGGCGAGACACTCGACGCGGGCGGAGGAGTGCTCGCCGATCTCGGCCGACGCGTACGACGGCGGCACCAGCACACCCCACTGCCAGCGCACCCGGTTCTTCGGCGCCGACGCCCGGTACGGGTAGAGGAGGTAGCCCTCGTACAGCACGGCGTCGCCGACCGCGCGGGCCTGGTCCATGACGTTCACGGCCCACCGGCCAGCAACCGCTCGATCGCCGCTTCCCAGGTCGGGATCGCGTGTTCCGCCTTGTACTTGAGCAGCGCGTCGAGCGTTTCGTGCGGCAGCTTGATCCACCCGGCGTTCGGGAAGTAGCGGGACATCAGCTCGTCCCAGACGGCCACCGGCATCCGGCATTCGGCCTGCGTGTGCCACGGCACCTGCTCGACCCAGAACCCCGGCCCGCCCTTGCCGAACACCGTCCCGCTGAACAGCAGCACCATCGGCACGACACCGTCGGACAGCGCGTGGAAGTACTTGCCGGCCGCGACTTCGAGGTCGTAGGTGCACAGCACCTCGGCGTCCACTTCGGTGGCGCCGGTGAACCCCGGCACGGTCACCGAAACCGTGGTGAACTGGAACGGCTTCAGCGTCTCGCCCCACCGCGACCGGTCGCCGAAGAGGTGGGTGAGCAGTTCCGACTCGTCGTCGGCGTACCGGCGGCGCTGCGGTTCGATGCGGATCTGGACGCGCAGCACCATCGCGTGCACGGGCTGCCCGGTCAGCTCGGAGATCCGCAGCTTGAACGCCAGCGTCGGCGACGCGGCGTACTTCAGCGGCCGGACGTCGATGCAGTCGAAGGTCAGCTCAGCCATCGGTCACGACCTCGCTGCGCTCCCGCAGGCGCGCGAAGAACCCGTCGATGGCCTCGTGCGCCTCGGTGCCGCCGTCGAAGCCGCGCCACGTCGTCCGGACCAGCCCGACCAGCTCGTAGCAGACGTCGATCGGCACCAGGAAGCACTCGAAGCCCAGGTCGAGCTGGTTCAGCAGCAGGGCTTCGACGTCGTCGGCGATGTCCGCGAACGCCGGCGTGCCGGCCAGCAGCTCGTCCCACGTGCCGAGCGGCAGCAGCGACTCGGTCGCCCCCGCCGGGCTCGGGTAGAACGCGACGGGGCGTTCCTGCACCGAGTTGCGGAACAGGAACGCCGTCTTCACCGGGATCCCGGCCGTCTCCCACAGCGCGGGACCCGGCCCGAACCGCGGGGCGTGCTTGAACCGCTGCGGCACCGCCCGGTGCCGCTTCCCGCCCGCCCCGCGGTGGGTGAACAGCAGGTAGCAGCCCCGGCAGGTGCACAGGATCGTCCGGGACTCGAGGTCGATGACGTGCCCGTGCCCGGCACCGATCGGTTCCGCGCACATCTCGCACTTCTCGCCCGGCGCGGTGCGCCGGACCGGAGCGCGGAACCTGCGCAGGCCGCCCGTCACGGGACCTCCACCGGGCACGGCACCAGCGGCAGCAGCGGCCGGCCGCCGGGCCCGGTCTCTTCCGGCACGACCCCTTCGACGACGACGTCGGAGATCTCCGGCGCGACCTCCCGGACCATCCGCTCGATCGCGTACTTCGCGGTGACCGTCGAGGACGGGCAGCCGTCGCAGGTGCCCTGCAGCCGCAGCCGCAGGACGCCGTCGTCGATCCCGACGAACTCGACGTCGCCGGCGTGCGAACCGAGGTACGGCCGGACCTTGTCCAGTGCCTCGGTGACGCGCTCGTGCGTGGACCTCGGGTGCAGGTCGTGCAGCACGAGCAGGCCGCGGACGAGCTCGTCTTCGGCGAGGTGGTCGAGCATGGGCCGGCCGGCGATCTCCACGATCCGGGCCAGGCCGGCGCCGTAGAACTCGATCAGCGTGTGGACGAGGTCCTCGGCGAGCTCGGCGTCGGCACCGTCGAACTCGCCCAGCAGCTGCTCGATGCGCTCGCCGACCCGCTCGACGTCGGACATCAGCCGAGCTCCCCGCCGAACGCGTGCGGGGTGTGCAGCCGCTCGACCACCTTGCCCTTGCCGGTGTACATGTGGACGCCGCAGGGCAGGCACGGGTCGAAGCTGCGGACCGCGCGCATGATGTCGATGCCCTTGAAGTTCTCCTGGGTGTTCTCCTCGAAGATCGGCGTGTTCTGCACGGCGTCCTCGTACGGCCCCGGCGTGCCGAAGCTGTCGCGCACGCTGCCGTTCCACGGCGTCGGCGGGTACGGGTGGTAGTTCGCGATCTTGCCGCCCTTGATCACCATGTGGTGCGACAGGACGCCGCGGACGGCTTCGGTGAAGCCGCAGCTGACGCCTTCGTCCGGGACCTTGAACGGCTCCCACGTCTTGGTGTTGCCCTTGCGGACCTCACCGAGGGCCTGCTCGCCGAAGTGCAGTGCCATCGCGGCCGAGTACGCCTGGAAGTACGTCCGGGCGCGGTTGCGCTCGAGCGCGTTGCTCCACTGCGGGATCTTCCACTCGAAGGCGACCTCGGGTTTGGTCGCCGTGCGCGGCAGCGTGATCGTGACGCTGTGCCCGGTCGACTTGACGTACGGCGTGTCGACGAGCCCGGCGAGCGCCGTGACCCACAGGCGCGCGATCGGGCCGCCCCCGGTGTCGAGGGCCAGGTGGTCCGTGCCGTCGAACCAGCGCGGCGACATCGTCCACGAGTACTTGCCGTCGAAGTCGCGCTTGGCCGGGCGCGGGATGGTGTGCTGGTTCCACGGGTGGCGCTGGTCGACCGGGTTGCCCAGCGGGTCCTGGGTGACGAACATCGGCTGGTCCGCCCAGTCCTCGTAGAACGAGCTGCCGAGCAGGATCCGGATGCCGAGGTTGATGTCGAGCAGGCTGGTGGTGACGAGCTTGCCGTCGACGACCACGCCCGGTGTCACGAACATCTTCCGGCCCCAGGACTCCATGTTCTCGTAGCTGAAGTCGCAGTACTCCGGGTTGTTCAGGCTGCCCCAGCAGCCGAGCAGGACGCGGCGCCGCCCGACCTCTTCGTAGCCGGGGAGGGCTTCGTAGAAGAAGTCGAACAGGTCGTCGTGCATCGGCAGGCAGCGCTTCATGAACTCGACGTAGCGCATCAGCCGGGTCAGGTAGTCGGTGAACAGCTGCACGGTGGCGACCGTGCCGACCCCGCCCGGGTACAACGTGGACGGATGGACGTGCCGGCCCTCCATCAGGCAGAACATCTCGCGCGTGCTGCGGCTGACCTGCAGGGCCTCGCGGTAGAACTCGCCCTCCAGGGGGTTGAGCGAGCGCATGATGTCGCCGATGGTCTTGTACCCGTGGTCGCCCGCGTGCGGGGCTTCGGTGCGGTTGGCCAGCTCCAGGACGCCGGGGTTGGTCTCGGCGACCATCTTCTCGCAGTAGTCGACCCCGACCAGGTTCTCCTGGAAGATGTTGTGGTCGAACATGTACTCGGCGGCCTCGCCGAGGTTGAGGATCCACTCGCCGAGGTGCGGCGGCCGGACGCCGTAGGCCATGTTCTGGGCGTACACCGAGCACGTCGCGTGGTTGTCGCCGCAGATCCCGCAGATCCGGCTGGTGATGAAGTGCGCGTCGCGCGGGTCCTTGCCCTTCATGAAGATGCTGTAGCCGCGGAACACCGACGACGTGCTGTGGCACTCGACGACCCTCTTGGCCGCCCAGTCGATCTTCGTGTAGATCCCGAGGCTGCCGACGATCCGGGTGATCGGGTCCCAGGCCATTTCGACGAGATCGGTCCTGCCCTTGGTGCTGATGCCCTTGTCGGTCTGCGTCTCCGTCATGTCCCGATCCCTCTCAGCGCCAGGAGGACTGGTAGCCGGTCTTGAGCTTCTTGCCCGTGTGCCGCCACTTCGGCTCCTTGTCGAGCTTGCGTTCGGTGATCTTCCGCAGCCGGCGGATCACCGACCCGTAGGCGCCGCTGGCGAACGACGACACCTGCGCGCCCGGCGGCTCGTCCATGAACGGCATGAACTTGTCCGGGAAGCCCGGCATGGTGCAGCCGATGCAGATGCCGCCGACGTTCGGGCAGCCGCCGACGCCGTTGATCCAGCCGCGCTTGGGCACGTTGCACTTGACGACCGGGCCCCAGCAGCCCAGCTTGACCAGGCACTTGGGGGAGTCGTAGGCGTCGGCGAACTGGCCCTGCTCGTAGTAGCCGCCGCGGTCGCAGCCCTCGTGCACGGTCGCGCCGAAGAGCCACTGCGGCCGCAGGTGGTCGTCGAGCGGGATCATCGGCGCCTGCCCGGCGGCCTGGTAGAGCAGGTAGGTGATGGTCTCGGACAGGTTGTCCGGGTGGGTCGGGCAGCCGGGCACGCAGACGATCGGGATGCCGGCACCGGACTTCCAGTCCCAGCCCAGGTAGTCGGGCACGCCCATGGCGCCGGTCGGGTTGCCCTCCATCGCGTGGATGCCGCCGTAGGTGGCGCAGGTGCCGACGGCCAGCACGGCGAGGGCCTTCGGGGTCAGGCGGTCCAGCCACTCGCTGGTCGTCATCGGCTGGCCGGTCTCGGGGTTGTTCCCGAACCCGCACCAGTAACCCTCTTCCTTGATCGCCTCGTTCGGGATCGAGCCCTCGACGACCAGCACGAACGGTTCCAGCTCGCCGCGGTCGGCCTTGTGGAACCACTCGATGAACGTGTCGGCCCCCTTGTCGGGGCCGCACTCGAAGTCGATCAGCGGCCAGTGGACCGCGATCTTGGGCAGGCCCGGCAGCGCGCCCATGACGATTTCCTCGATGCTCGGCTGGGTGGCGGCCGTCAGCGCGACGGAGTCGCCGTCGCAGGACAGACCGGCGTTGATCCAGAGGATGTGGATGGGCTGTTCTTCGGTCTCGGTCTGTGTCACGGCTGCTCAACCCCGAGTTCGTCGAGTGCGCCGAGGGTCAGCTCCCACAGCGCGTGGTAGAGGGTCGTCTGGGCTTCCTGGATGCGGTGCACGGACGGGGACGGGACGACGAAGAGGTGGTCGATGCTGTCCAGCTCGGCCATCTTCCCGCCGTCGTAGCCGGCGATGCCGACGGTCACCAGGCCGCGCCGGGCGGCTTCGTCGAAGGCGCGCACCAGGTTCGCGGAGTTCCCGCTGGTGGACAGGCCCACCGCGATGTCGCCCGGCCGCCCGAACGCGCCGATCTGCCGGGCGAACACGACGTCGAACCCGATGTCGTTGGAGAGGGCGGTCACCACGGCGATGTCGTTGGTCAACCCGAATGCGGGCAACGGCCGGGCGTCGCCGGCCGGGCTCAGGAACAGGCTGGCCAGGTCCTGCGCGTCGGTCGAGCTGCCCCCGTTGCCGAAGGCGAGCAGCCGGCCGCCGCCGGCGAACGCGCGCGCGACGTCCTGCGCGCAGGCGGACAGGCGCTCCCCGTCGGCCGCGAGCACTTCGGCCCGCAGGGCGACGATCTCGTGCACTTTGTCTACAGTGGACTTCCGGACCTGGTCGAGAACGGCGTCGACGTCGCTGGAACCCGCGTAGAGGAACGGGTACAGCGCTTCGAGACCGTCCGCGCCCGCGGGGGACTGCTCCCGCGTCATCGCGCGTCAACTCCTCGGTGGGGGATTCTCCAAGCGGGCGATGGCTTCCCCGGCGTGCACCAGGATTCGGTCGCCGACGCCGGCCGAGACCAGCGCCACGCTCACCTCTTCCCGGCCCGAGCCGGTATCCACGACGGCGAACCCGAGGTCCAGGAGTTCGACCACGGTCACTTCGACCGCGGTGTCGGAGCAGGTGATGCACACCCCGTCATGGCAGACGGGGCCGGCGTCTCTGTCGGCGTCACTGGCGCTCACGACGCCACCTCCGGGGTCAGCGCGCCCGGGTGTTCGAAGAAGACGTGCACCAGCTCCCACAGCACGTGGTAGGTGGTCACGTGCACCTCCTTGACGATCCGCGGGTCGGCCGAGCGGGCGATGAAGACGTGGCCCAGCCCAGTAGTCGCGGCGATCGCGCCACCGTTACCACCGGTCAGCGCAACGGTGAGCATCCCCAGGTCGCGGGCTGTTTCGAGCGCGCGGCGGACGTTGGCGCACTCGCCGTCGGCGGAGATGCCCAAGGCGATGTCGGCCGGTTCGCCGAGAATCCGGAGCTGGTGGGCGAAGACGTCTTCGAGGCCGACGCGGTTGGCGATGCCGGTGACGGTCGCGACGTCGGCGGTCAGCGAAATCGCCGGCAGCGCGCGCTTGCCGACGATCACCGGGTGGACGAACTCCACCGCCACGTGCTGGGCGTCGGTGCTGGGACCGCCGTTGCCGAACACCACGAGCTTGCCGCCGCGCTGGAAGCGGCGGGCCATGTCGTGACACGCCTCGGCGACCGTCCTGGCGTCGTCGGCCAGGGCGAGCACCGGCGCCGTCCGGCGTTCGAAGAGGGCGTCGACGGAGTCCGGGTGGTTCGGTGACCACGGCATCGCGGTACTTCCTCGGGGCTGCTGCTCGGTGTGTGAGCCCACCTCAGGCTAGATCTGTGAGGTGGATCACACAAGGGAGTCCGGTGATCCTTCGGTCACCACCGGATCCCGGTGGTGGCAAGATCGTTCCGTCCCCACGGAGGAACACCGGTGCCGGCACGGAGGAACTCGATGCGCGTTCTGTCGGAGGCACAGCTGGGTGCGGTGCTCGCCGCGCTGCCCACGCCGCAGCCCCGGGTCGTGGTCAGCGGGAACTTCGCGACGCCGGCGCGGGCTCTGGCGGTGCTGGACGCGGCGCTCGCCGAGTACCGCCTGTTCGCGCTCAACGCGCAGGACGGCATGCCGGACCGGGCGGGCGTCCTGCTCGAGACCCCGTTCGTCGGCCCCGGCATGCGGGGCCGGGCCGGGCTGCGGTACTTCCCGTCCCGGTTGTCGCTCGTCCCGCAGCTGCTCAAGCAGGCGCTGCCGCCGGACGTCGTGCTGGTGCACACCTCGGTGCCGGTGGACGGGGTGGTGTCGCTGGGCACCGAGGTCAACATCCTGCCCGCCGCGATCGAAGCCGTCCGGGCCCGTGGCGGCCTGGTGATCGCCCAGCTCAACCCGCACATGCCGGTCGTATACGGCGACGGTGCGCTGCCGGTCGGCGAGATCGACTACGCGCTGGAAGCCGAGGAACCGCTCCGGTCGCCGGCGCCGCGGGTCCTGGGCGACACCGCGCGCGCCATCGGTGACCGGGTGGCCGGCCTGGTCGCCGACGGGGCCACGCTGCAGCTGGGCATCGGCGGGATCCCGGACGCGACGCTGGCCGCGCTGGCCGGCCGCCGCGGGCTGGCCGTGTGGTCGGAGATGTTCAGCGACGGCGTGCTCGCGCTCGACCGCGCCGGTGCGCTCGACCCGGCCGAGCCGGTGACGGCGTCGTTCGTGTTCGGCAGCCCCGACCTGTACAAGTGGATCGACCGCAACCCGCGGGTCCGGCTGCTGCGGACGGAAAAGACGAACGACCCGGCCGTCATCGCCCGCCAGCGTGCCCTGGTTTCGGTGAACAGCGCCCTGGAGATCGACCTGTTCGCCCAGGCCAACGCCAGCCGTGTGCGCGGGACGATCTACTCGGGCTTCGGCGGGCAGACCGACTTCGTGGTCGGCGCGCTGCACTCGCCGGGTGGCCGGGCGATCATCGCGCTGCCGTCCTGGCACCCCAAGGCGGACGTGTCGACGGTGGTGCCGCGGCTGACCGGCCCGGTCACCTCGTTCCAGCACAGCTTCCTGGCCAGCGAGCACGGCGTGGCGGAGATCTGGGGCCACGACGCGGACGAGCAGGCGCAGCAGATCGTCGACCGGGTCGCGCACCCGGACGCCCGCGAGGAACTGCGGGCGCGCGGACGCGCCCTCGGGTTCACCCTTCGGTGAATCCCGGCGCACTCCGACGGTGGTACGGGACCGCGCTGCGTGGTGCTACACATGCAGACGGTCAAGCCCGGTGGAGGAACGCAGCGTGGTGGAGCGGGGAGTGGACTTCGGCGCGGTCTTCCTGGCGGGCCCGTCGCCGACGGCCGTGCTGTCGCCGTCGCTGGTCTTCCTCGCGGTGAACGACGCCTACCTGGAGGTCTCCGGCCGCGGCCGCGAGGAGCTGGTCGGGCAGGACGTGTTCACCGCTTTCCCCGACAACCCGGACGACCCTCGCGGGGCCCGGACCCTGCGTGGCTCGCTGGAGCGCGTCCTGGCGACGGGACAGCGGCACGTCATGCCGCTGCAGCGCTACGACGTGGCGGTGGCCGGGCAGCCCGGGGTGGTCGAGCAGCGCTTCTGGAGCACCGTCAACGCTCCCGTACCGGACGAAGACGGTTCGGTGCGGTGGATCCTGCACCGCGTCGAGGAGGTGACGCGGTTCCTGGGGCAGCTGCCGCCGGACGACGCCGGGGTGGGGGAGCGGCAGGCGATGCAGGCCGAGGTCTTCGCCCGCAGCCAGGAACTGCACCAGGCCAACGAGCAGCTGGCCGCGGCCGCCGACATCACCGCCGCGGTGCTGGCCGACGCGCCGGCCGCGGAGGTGCTCGAGCTGATCGCGACCCGGGCGCGCGGCATCGCCGGGGTCGACCAGACCCTGGTGCTGGTGCCCGACGACAGCCGCGAACACCTCGTCGTCGCCGCGTCGGCGGGGCCGCAGGCCGACGCCTACCGCTCCCTGCGGCTCCCGCTGGCCGGCGCGGCCGGACCGGGCCCGGCGCCGGTCAGCGTGCGGGTCTTCCGGACCGGCCGGTCGGTGATCAGCGAGGACGCGGCGCCGGCGGCGCGCACCGCCGGGCTCGGGCCGGAGGTGGCCGTCGGCGCCGCGCTGGCGGTGCCGCTGGGGCCACCGGACGCCGTGCGCGGGGTGCTGGCCGTGGTCAACACCCCGGGCCACTCGATCACGCCGACCGGCGTCGTCCGGTCGCTGGAGCTGTTCGCCGCGCAGGCCGCGATCGTCCTCGAGCTGGCCGAGCGGCGCCGGGACGCGGTGCTCGTGTCGGTGCTGGACGACCGGGAACGCATCGCCCGCGAGCTCAACACCGCGGTCGCCGGCCGGCTCTCCACGATCGCCACCGGGCTGACCGCCACGCTCAAGATCATCCCGCGCGAAGACGCGGTGCGCCGGGTCCGGGACGCCGCCCGGGCGGTCGACCAGGTCATCCAGCAGCTGAACTCGGCGGTGTTCGCGATCGACGCCGACCCCCCGCGCGAGCGGGCGCTGCACCGCCGCATCCAGGACCTCGTCGACGCGGCGGCCGAAACCCTGGACGTCGCGATGACTTCACGCCTCGACAGCCGGCTCGACACGGCGCTGCGCGGGCCGGTCCGGGACCGGCTGATGGCCGTCCTGGACGCGGCGCTGTCGGGGGTCGCGCGCCGGTCCGGGGCCCGCCACGTGACGGTGACGGTCGAACTGCGGCCCGAGCCCGGCCCGGGCTGCCTCTTCGTCCAGGTCGAAGACGACGGGGTCCCGGCACCGCCGGAGAGTGGCGGGGAGCCGGCCGGGCTCACGCTCGCCGCCCGTCCGGACGGTGGTACGGCCGCCACCTGGCAGGTCCCCCTCGCCGACGACGTGGCGGTCCGGTCCGCCCGCTGACTGTCCTTTGTGGATAACTGGTCCGGCCCGCGAGGCCGCAGAGCCGATGGTCCCCTGCGCGGGTGACCGAGGGCCCCGGTGCCGGTGGCGTTCGCCCGCGGTGGCGGCCGGCTCTTCGCGATTGGCTGGGCACCCCCGGCCGGTCCCGGCTCGGCCACCGAAAGGAAGCGGACATGCGGATCCTCGTCGTCTTCGAGTCGATGTTCGGCGCCACCGAAGAAGTGGCCGAGGCGATCGGCAAGGGGCTGGCCGGGTCCGGCCCGGTGGAGGTGCGCAACGTCGACGAAGCGCCCCGGGACCTGGCTGGTGCCGGCCTGCTGGTCGTCGGCGGCCCCACCCACGTGCACGGGATGAGCCGCGGGGCGACGCGGAAGTCCGCCGCGGAGCAGGTGGACTACCCGACGCGGTCGCGGACGGGGGTGCGGGAGTGGCTGGACTCCCTCGACGCGGTGCCGGAAGGGCTCGCCGTCGCGGCCTTCGACACCCGGATCGAGAAGCCGCGCGTGTTCACCGGGGCCGCGTCGCTCCGGATGGCCAAGCGGCTGCGCCGGCGCGGGTGCCGGCTCGTCGTGCCGGCCGAGAGCTTCTTCGTCGGGACGGAGCCGATCGACGTCGGCCTCGAGCCCGGAGAAGCGGAACGGGCCGAGGCGTGGGGCGCGGCGCTCGGGGCGGCGTTGTGAATGCCGGGACGGCGACCGGCACGGCGGAGTTCCACGCGCTGCCTGTGGCCGTGGCCGCCGGTCGGCTCGGTGTCGATCCCGCCCGGGGGCTGAGCAGCGAAGAGGCCGAAGCGCGGTTGGCCCGCTTCGGCGCCAACGTCGTGCGCGTACCCACCGGGCCGGGGCCGATCCGGCGGCTGCTCGCCCAGTTCCACGACCCGCTCATCTACGTCCTGCTGCTGGCGGGCGTGGTGACGTGGATCTTCGGCGGGCACGTCGACGCGGGCGTGATCGCCGGGGTCGTGCTGCTGAACGCCGTCGTCGGGTTCGCACAGGAATCCCGGGCCCAGCGGGCCCTGGAGGCACTGTCCCGGATGGTCCCGGTCGAGGCGACGGCCCTCCGCGACGGGATTCCGCAGCACGTGCCCGCAGCCCGGCTCGTGCCGGGGGACGTCGTGGAGCTCGCCGCGGGCGATCGCGTACCGGCCGACGTCCGGCTGGTCGAGGTGCACCTGGCCGAGGTCGACGAGTCCGCGCTGACCGGCGAGTCGGTGCCCGTGGTGAAGTCCGCCGAGCCGGTTCCGGCGTCGGCCCCGGTCGCCGACCGCGCCGGCTGCGCGTACTCGGGGACCCTGGTGACGCGGGGGCAGGCCCGCGGCCTGGTCACCGCGACCGGCGGGGCCACGCAGCTGGGCGGCATCCAGCACCTGGTCGCCACCGCCGAGGTCGTCGCCACCCCGCTGACCCGCAAGCTGGCCCGGTTCTCGCGGCAGCTGAGCATGGTGATCGTGGTCGTCGCGGCCGCGGCCTTCGTGCTCGGCGTCCTGCGGGGGTCGCCGGCGCCGGAGATGTTCACCGCGGTGGTCGCCCTCGCGGTCGGCGCGATCCCCGAGGGGCTGCCGGCCGCGGTCGCGATCGTGCTGGCCATCGGCGTCGTACGGATGTCGCGGCGCGGCGCGATCGTCCGGCACCTGCCCGCCGTGGAAACCCTCGGCGGCACCACGGTGATCTGCACGGACAAGACCGGCACGCTCACCCGGAACCGGATGACGGTGACCACCCTCGCGGCGGCGGGCGAGCCGGTCCCGGTGGCCCGAGCCGGGGAAACGCTGCGGGAGTGCCTGGTCGCCGGCGTCCTGTGCAACGACGCGCAGCTCGGCGAAGGTGATCCGACGGAGATCGCGCTGCTGGGTTCGGCGCTCGCGGCGGGCTTGGACCCGGACGCGATCCGGGCCGCCGCACCGCGCACGGACACCGTGCCGTTCGAATCCGAAACCCGGACGATGACGACGGTCCACGGCGGTGTCGCCTACCTCAAGGGGGCCGTCGAAGAGGTCGCGGCCCGCTGCGAGGACGAGCTGGTGCCCGGCGGGGACGTGCGTCCGCTCGACCGGGACGCGCTGGACCGGGTGCACGAAGCGCTGACCGCACAAGGGCTGCGGGTGCTGGCGTTCGCGCGGGTCACGCCGGGGACCACGCCGGTCCTGCTGGGCCTGCAGGCGATGCACGACCCGCCGCGGCCGGAGGCGGTCACCGCGGTCGCGGCCTGCCGGAGCGCGGGCATCGAGGTCAAGATGATCACCGGCGACCACGCCGGGACGGCCCGCGCGATCGCCGGCGAGGTGGGTCTGGCTTCCGGCCGGGTCCTCACCGGCGCCGAGCTGGCCGCGCTGCCCGATGCGGACTTCGACGACGCCGTGGTGGCCACCCAGGTGTTCGCGCGGGTGTCGCCGGGGCAGAAACTCCAGCTCGTGCAGGCGTTGCAGCGGCGCGGGCAGGTGGTCGCGATGACCGGCGACGGGGTGAACGACGCACCGGCGCTGCGCCGCGCGGACATCGGCGTCGCGATGGGCGCGGGCGGCACCGACGCCGCCCGCCAGGCCGCGGACATGGTCCTGACCGACGACGACTTCGCTTCGATCGAGGCGGCCGTGCGGGTGGGCCGCGGCGTGTTCGACAACCTGCGCAAGTTCATCGCCTGGACGCTGCCGGCCAACATCGGCGAGGGCATGGTGGTGCTGGTGGCGATCCTGCTCGGCGCGACGCTGCCGATCGTGCCGGTGCAGATCCTCTGGATCAACATGACGACGGCGGTGTTCCTGGGCCTGACGATGGCGTTCGAGCCGACCGAGCACGGCATCATGCGACGTCCGCCGCGACCGCCGGAACGGCCGTTGTTCACCGGTTCCTTGCTGCGGCGGGTGGTGCTCGTGTCGTTCTTGCTGGTGGTGGCGGCGTTCGGTGCCTACCGCCTGCAGCTCGGTCTGGGCGCTTCGCTCGCGGAAGCGCGGACAACGGCGATCAACGTGTTCGTCGGCGTCCAGGCGGCTTACCTGCTCGGCTGCCGCTCGCTCGATCGGCCGGTGGTGCGTGCTTGGCCGGGCCACAGCCGGATGTTCTTGCTGGGGCTCGGGCTGACGGCCGGGTTGCAGCTGCTGCTGACGTACGTGCCGGTCATGAACTCGTGGTTCCACACCGCGCCGGTGGGGTTCTCGTCGTGGCTGTGGGTGGTGGGCGCCGGGACGGTGGCGTTCGCGGTGGTGGAGGCGGACAAGCTGCTCTGGCGGCGGTTCAGTCGGGTCGGCGGTAGTTGATCCGGGGCCGGTGCGCGGGATTGTGGTGTCGCGGGATTGGTGCTGCCGCTGCTTTGCTGCTGCCGCAGTACTTGCCGCTGCCGCGGTGGAAATGATTGTCCTCGCCGGACCGGCAGGCTCTGGGATGACCGCCCAGCTCGGTTGTCACGCTGTCGTGCTGGGTGCTTCGGCGCTCGGCGCTGCGTGAGGTGGTTCCGGCTCACTCCGTCGTCTGCTCGGCCCGGGCGCACAAGGCGAGGAACCAGCCGAAGCCGGCCAGCCACAACCCGGTGAAAGTGCCGGACCAGAGCGATTGCAGCAGGCCTGCGGACGCCAGCACCACACCGAGAACTGCGCCGGAGCGTGCCGTGGCGGCTCGGGCTCGCCGGCGGTCGCCGGTGAGCTGCCAGACGATTGCCTGCAGGACGCGGCCGCCGGCCGGCGGGGCTCCGGGCAGCAGGGCGAATGACGCCAGGGCGAGGTTCGTCCAGCCGAGCCAGGTCAGCGTGGGTGCCACGATCCCGGACGACAGCAGACCGGCGACCAGGAACCCGGCACCGGCCGTGAGGCTCGCGACCGGGCCCGCGATCGCGACGGCCATCGCGGTGCGCGGCGTCGCGGGCTCCTCGGCCGGCTCGGTGCTGCCGCCGAGGAGCCACAAGGTGATGCCGTCGACGACGAGACCGTGGTCCCGGGCCGCGAGGGCGTGGCTGAGCTCGTGCACCAGCAGGGACGCCAGGAGCACCACCGCGCCGGTCGTGCCGGTCGCCCAGTAGACGGCCGGGGACAGGCCCGGCAACGCGGCCGGCAGCAGCGACTGCGCCAGCAGCCCGGCGAGCGGGGCCATGATCAGGAGCACGGACCAGTGCGCGCCGACGCGGATACCGGCCGGGCGCCCGAGCGGGAAGGTGGCGTTCATCCCCTCGACGGTCCGCCCCGCCGCCGTCCGCGGCGAGGGCCGCACCGCCCCGGAGCGAGGGACCAAAGACCCCTGCGCCGGCGACGTCCGACCGCAGCGCGGACGACCGTCGCCCCGGAGCGTCGGCGAAGACCGGCGGAATTGGTCCCCCGCGAAAGGGACTTCGTGCCCTGACCGGCCGGTACCCGCCCCGCCCATGCTGAACCTCCCGGACCCGCAGGAGGAACAGATGACCGCAAACCCGCCGGTGCTCGCCGGGGTGGACCTTTCGGCGCCGTCGTTGGCCGCCGTGCGCTGGGCGGCCAGGGAAGCGGAGCGGCGCGACACCACCCTGCGGCTGCTGCACGCCTGCGTCTTCGAAGACACGCCGTCGCCGGAGGAACTCCTGCTGGAGCACGTTCACCGGTGGTTGCGCCGTGCCGCCGAGGTGGCCCGCGAGGAAGCGGCCGCCGTGCGGGTCGAGACCGCGGTCCGGCTCGGGCTCGCCGTCGACTTGCTGCTCGAGGAGGCAGCGGACGCGGCTCTGGTCGTCCTGGGTTCGCACGGACTCGGTGGGCTGCGGGGCGCGCTGATCGGTTCGGTCGCGCTGCGCGTGGCCGCCGAGGCGCCGTGTCCCGTCGTCGTGGTGCCCGGGCACCAGCCGCCCCGGACGGGCCCCGTGGTCGCCGGGATCGACCGGTCCGGGTCGAGCGAGCACGCGCTGCGGTTCGCCTTCGAGGAGGCCGCGGCGACGGGGGCGCCGGTGCTGGTCGTGCACGCCGGGGACGACGACGGGCTGGAGACCCGCGTCTCCGGCTGGCGCCGCGAGTACCCCGGCCTCGAAGTCCGCACCCGGGCCGTGCCGGAGCGGGTCCCGGCGCGCGCCCTGCGGCACGCCGCCCCGGACGCCCGGCTGATCGTCGTCGGCACGCGGGGCCGCGGCCCGGTCGCCGGCGGGATCCTCGGCTCGACCGGCAACGCCCTGCTCGCGCACGCGGACTGCCCGGTCGCGGTCGTGCACTGAACGTCCAGGAAAGGAGCCGTCGTGAAGGCACGCGACATCATGACGAGGCCGGTGGTCCGGGTCGGGCCCGCGACGCCGGTCCGGGAAGCGATCGTGCTGCTCACCGAGCACCGCGTCGCGGCGCTGCCGGTGGTCGGCGAGGACGAGGCGGTGCTCGGCGTGTTCACCGAAGCCGACGCGCTCCGCGGCGGCCTCACCGGTGCGCCGCCCGACGTGCTGGTGGCCACGATGATGACCACCCCGGCGGAGACGGTGCGGCTGGACACGGACATCACCGAGATCGCCCGCCGCATGCTGGGCGACCGGCGCCGCAGCATTCCGGTGGTCGACGACGAGGGCGTCCTCGCCGGCATCGTCAGCCGCCGCGACATGCTCAGCCCCCTGGTGCGCCAGGACGACTCGATCGCCTCGCACCTCACCGCCCTGCTCACGGACTACAGCGGCCACCGCGACCGGTGGGCGGTCTCGGTCACCGGCGGGATGGTGACCGTCCGCGGCACCTTCACCGACGAGGCCGAGCGCCGGGTGGTCACGGCCCTGGCGAAGACGGTCTACGGCGTCGTCGGCGTGGAGCTGTGGGAAGAGGCGTCGGTGCGGACGTGAAGGTCCGGGCCGGCCGGCC
>NZ_MUMI01000332.1 GCF_002155975.1 Amycolatopsis kentuckyensis | reverse complement strand
GGCCGAGGAGGCGGCGGCCCACGTCGAGGAGTTCCGCGCGCAGCTCTTCGTCGCCCAGGGCGGCCAGGTCGGGGGAGCCGCCCGCCATTGCTATGCCCGTCAACGTCACCAGGGCGTTCACGCGGGCCGTCGTGTCCGGGGCGGGGCCCGACAGGATGGCCAGCATCGCGCGGCCGAAGCCCTCCGTTCCGCCGTGGGCCGACTTCTCGATCGCGCGGGCGATGCCCGGGTCGCTCGAAAACAGCGCCACCAGCGCCCGGTGGCGGATCACCAGGTCGACGAAACCCTCCAGCAGCAGGTCCACCTGCGCACCTCGGCGCTTCAGCGCGGCCGCTCGCCGGACGAGGTCGTCCAGGTCGCGGAGGCCCGGCTCCGCCACCGCCTCGGTGATCTCCGCCTTCGTCTTGAAGTGGTAGTACACAGCCGCCTTGGTGATGCCCAGTGCGTCGGCGATCATCTGCAGCGACGTGCCCTCGACCCCGTGTTCGGTGAACAGTCGCAGCGCGGTCTGCAGCAGTCGGGTCCGGGTGTCCTCGGCCGGGCCGGCGGTCATTCTTCCTCCTCAGCGAGCCGTCGGAGCCTACGTCACGCCTTGTCGATCGGCAAACCGCCTTACTAGCCGAACGGCAAGGGATAAACCTTGCTGTTCGGCAAGTCACATACTTGCCGATCGGCTTGGAGTTCCCCTAGCCGATCGGCTAGCTTGGAAAAGACCCTGTGGAGTGAACCGACCCCGGTCGGGCGAAACGGAGCTGACTCGTGGCGACCTTCCTGTACCGGCTCGGCCGGTTCTCCTTCCGGCGCCGAGCGCTGGTCGCGGCCGTCTGGGCGGCGGTCCTGGTGGCACTGGGCCTCGGCGCGTTGACGCTGTCGAGCCAGCTGTCGAACTCGGTGACCATCCCCGGCACCGAGTCGCAGCGGGCGATCGACCAGCTCACCGAGAAGTTTCCGCAGGCCAACGCCGGTGGCGCCACGGCACGCGTGGTCATCGAGGCCCCGGCCGGGACCACGGTCACCGACGCCAAGGGCAAGGCCGCCGTCGAAGCCCTCGTCGGGCAGCTGAAGACGGCGCCGAAGGTCGCCGCGGTGGTCGACCCGTTCCAGGCGCAGTCGATCTCACCCGATCGGCGCGTCGCACTCGCCCAGGTCAGTTACGGAGCGAAGGCGTACGAACTGACCGATGAGGACCGTCAGGCGCTGCTGGACACCGCGAACGCCGGTCGCGCCGCCGGGTTCACCGTCGAGTTCGGCGGTGACGCCGTGCAGGGCGTGCCCGCTACCGGGGCCACCGAAGGCCTGGGCGTCGCCGTCGCCGCCGTCGTGCTGGTCATCACGTTCGGTTCGCTGCTGGCGGCCGGGATCCCGCTGCTCACCGCGCTGATCGGCGTCGGCACCGGGATGGCGGGCATCTTCCTCGCCTCCGGGTTCCTCGAACTGAACTCGAACACGCCGGTCCTGGCGCTGATGATCGGCCTGGCCGTCGGCATCGACTACGCGCTGTTCATCGTCTCGCGCTACCGCCACGAACTCGGCATCGGCCGCGACCCCGAAGAAGCCGCCGGACGCGCCGCGGGCACCGCCGGGTCCGCCGTGGTCTTCGCCGGCCTCACCGTCATCATCGCGCTGGCCGGCCTCACCGTGATCGGCATCCCGTTCCTCGGCCAGATGGGCGTCGCCGCCGCCGTCACCGTCGCGGTCGCCGTGCTCATCGCCCTGACGCTGCTGCCCGCAATCCTCGGCTTCGCCGGCCCCCGGGTCGCCGGCGGCCGTATCCGGCTGCGCCGCAAGCCGGTCGAAACGACGCACGGCGAACGCTGGGCGCGGTTCGTCGGCCGCCACCGCATCCCGGTGCTGCTGGTCGCGCTGGCCGGGATGGCCGTCGTCGCGCTGCCCGCGCTGGGCATGCAGCTCGGCCTCCCCAACGACAGCACCGCGGCGCCGGAGTCGACGCAGCGCAAGGCGTACGAGATCGCCAGCCGTAGCTTCGGCGAAGGTTCGAACGGCCCGCTGCTGGTCGTCGTCGACGTCTCCGCGAGCGGCAACCGCCAGGCCGCGCTCGGCCAGGCCGCGGCCGACATCCAGAAGCTGCCCGACGTCGCCGCCGTCACGCCGCCGCGGCTCAACCAGGCCGGCGACACGGCGTTGCTCACGGTGATCCCGAAGAGCGGCCCGAGCAGCACGCAGACCGAGGACCTGGTGGCCGCGATCCGCGCCGACTCGGGCAACCTGGACGCCAAGCTGGCCGTCACCGGCCAGACCGCGGCGAACATCGACGTCTCGGAGAAGCTCTCGGACGCGATGCTGCCGTACCTGGCGTTGATCGTCGGGCTGGCGTTCGTGCTGCTGATGCTGGTGTTCCGCTCGGTGGTGGTGCCGCTGAAGGCGACGATCGGCTTCCTCGGCTCGGTCGCGGCGACGTTCGGCGCGGTGGTCGCGGTGTTCCAGTGGGGCTGGCTGACCGACCTGCTCGGCGTCGAATCGACCGGCCCGATCATGAGCATGCTGCCGATCCTGCTGATCGGCGTGCTGTTCGGGCTGGCGATGGACTACCAGGTGTTCCTGGTGACGCGGATGCGCGAGGAGCACGTCCACGGCGCGGAGCCGCAGGAGGCGATGGTCACCGGTTTCCGCCACGGCGCCCGGGTGGTGGTCGCGGCGGCGCTGATCATGATCAGCGTGTTCGCCGGCTTCATCCTGGCGGAATCGTCGCTGATCCAGTCGATCGGCTTCGCGCTGGCGTTCGGCGTGCTGGTGGACGCGTTCGTGGTCCGGATGACCCTGGTCCCGGCGGTGATGTCCCTGCTCGGCCGCAGCGCGTGGTGGCTGCCGAAGTGGCTGGACCGGATCCTGCCGGACGTCGACGTCGAGGGCGAGAAGCTCACGAAGCACCTCGACGAGCCCGAGGAGCGGGAATTGGTCGGCGCCACCCGCTGACCGGGGAATTCCAGCCCGGCCGTGCTGTGGGCAACCACGTCACGGCCGGGCTTTTCCGGTTGTCCGCCGGGCACGAATTACACTACGACGTGTGACGGGGACAACGGTTTTGATCACGGTCGAGGGTGAAGACGACGCGCTCGGCCTGCTGCACTGGCTCGAAGAAGATTTCGCGGGAAAGGTGCGGCTGGACGACCATTCCGCGGGCAACGGCACGATGGGCCCGGCGCTCGACACCGTGTCATTGGTGCTCACCAGCGGTTTCACCGCGATGACCACGTCGCTCGTGGCGTACCTCAAGACCCGCGGCATGAAGGTCGACATCACCGTCAAGGCGGGTGACAAAACCGTTTCCCTCAAAGGCGAGCGCATTCACCGGACCGCCGTCAAGGACCTCAACGACACCGCGGTCGCGCTGGCCAAGCAACTCGGCGAGGAATGAATGCGCCTGGCCGACCCCGAAGGGGCCAAAGCGATCCTGATCGGCTCCGCCGAGTACGACGATCCCGCGCTGCAGGACATCGTCCAGGCGCGAGCCAACGTGACGGACCTCGCCGACATCCTCACCGACCCCGAACTCGGCGGCTTCCGGCCGGCCAACGTCCGCACGATGGTCAACCCGCGGCACAAGGACGACGCGGGCCTGGAAATCGCGCGGTGGTGCCGCACCGCCACGGACACTCTGGTCGTCTACTACGTCGGCCACGGACTGGTCGACGTCGACGGCGAACTGCTGCTGGCCACGAGTGACACGTTCGAGGCCGAAAAGGAGCATCACTCCCTGCGGGTGGACCTGCTGCGCCGGGCCGTCCGGGACAGCGACGCCAAGGTCAAGATCTTCATCGTGGACTGCTGCTACTCCGGCCGGGCCTTCGGCAAGCCGATGGCGGACGAGACTTCCGGCGTCCTCGACCAGATCGAGACGACGGGCACGTGCGGTCTCGCGTCGGCACCCCGGCACCTGGCGTCGCTGTTCGTCGAAGGCGAGCGGCACACGGTGTTCTCGGGTGAGCTGATCGCGGTGCTGCGGGACGGGCTGCCCGGCGTGGGCCCGGTGCTCCCGCTGTTCACGATCTACCAGCACCTCCGCCGCCGGATGCGGGACCGCGACCACCCCGAGCCGAAGATCATGCACAGCGACTCGATCAGCGAGTTCGCCCTGGTCCGCAACCGCGCCCACCACCCGGTGGAAGAGCCGGCTCCGCGAGCCGAAACCGGGCCGGTCACGTCGGCGCCGCCGGAACCACCCCGGTCCGAGCCCCTCCAGCCGCTGCTGCACGCCCTCGCCGAAGCCGACGCGCTCGTGAGCAGCTTCGCCCTGGGCAGCACCACGAACACCACGCTCGCCTCGGACCGGGTCCAGTCGTCCTGGCCCGTGCTCGTCCGGCTGAGGTTCGTCTCGGAGCTGGCGCACGCGGGCCAGTTGTTCCTCGCCGCACAGGCCCTCCGGAAACTCCAGGTACCGGACCCGGCGCGCTCGCTCATCGCCGTCCAGCGCCTGCGCCGGGAGCTGAGCACCGACCGGGCGTGGCAAAACGACCGCTGGAAGACCCGCGAACTGCTCCCGGGCGACGAGCCGCTCGCCGACGCCGAAGCCAGGCAGCTCTGGGGGACGGCCATGGCGATGCTGCTCGCCGCCGCCGAACTGCCCGCCCCGCTGCGCGTCCAGGCGATCGAGGAACTCGCCGACCTCGGCCACCACGACGAGGCGGCGTGGATCGCGCGGGGAATGCTGCGCGACCGGCAGGCGAACCCGGCACTGGTCAGTGCGGTGACGACCTTTCTGCGCCGGGCAGCAGACGGAACACCGGGTCGACCCGGCACAGACCGTCCAGGGCTTCGGCGATCCGGCCGGGCAACGCCCCCGACTTGATCAGTCCGACCAGTTCGGTGAGTGCCCGGTACCCGCACAGGGCCGCGGCCACGGCCGCGGCGACCGCCACGACCACGAGGACGACCACCAGCCAGCCCGGCGGCCCTCCGAAGATCAGGGCGACCAGCGCCGCCACCAGGACGAAGCCGGCGACCAGCGAGCCCAGCGCCGCGAGGCCGTGTTCCATGCTGTCGAGGGCTTCCCCGATCACGTCGCTGGAGGCGTCGCTGTCGGCGAGCCCGAGGAGCAGGAAGAACCCGAGCATCGGCACGACCAGGTATCCGCCGGCCACCGCGGCGGCCGTCAGGAGGAAGTCGACGAATCCCGCCAGGTCGAAGGTCGCCACGGTGGTGACCAGCACGACGGCCGCGCCGGTCCCGATTCCGGCGGCCAGCAGCACCAAGTTCGCGTAGTGATCCGTCGCGGCCCCGGAGCCCGGCAGGGCGTCCTCCACGAAGATCACCACCACCGCGGTGATGACGAAGGCTGCGGTGAACGACGCCGTGCTCAGGTTCACCAGCTCGTCCCACCCGGCACCGAAGTCGACGAAGATGTCGCTCACCAGGGAGGCCACGGCGAAGAACGGCAGCCTGACGACCGCGCCGTCCCCGCCGTCGGCGTAGGACACGGCGATCGCGCCGACGCCGACCAGCAGTGTCACCAGGATGCCGGACAGCGGTTGCGGGGCGTGCAGGAAGCCGGTGAAGTG
This sequence comes from Amycolatopsis kentuckyensis, assembly GCF_002155975.1. Lineage (GTDB taxonomy): Bacteria > Actinomycetota > Actinomycetes > Mycobacteriales > Pseudonocardiaceae > Amycolatopsis > Amycolatopsis kentuckyensis. The sequence goes on along the minus strand of NZ_MUMI01000332.1, from coordinate 4,473 downwards.
CGTGATCCGGTCGGCGACCAGTCCCCCGACGCCGATGGCGAGCGGGAAGACCCCGTAGCCGTACCCGTTCTGGGCGATCGCGGTCAGCAGCAGCACGGCGCCGATCCCGACCGCGACCCACGAGCCACCCGCGACCGCGTCCGCGCTCTTCGGCGGAACGGTGACGACGAGGTGCGCCAGCAGGCCGGCGACACCCAGGATGATCACGAGAAGTCCGGCTCTGCCCACGGGCGGTCATCGTACCCGCCGGGCCCTCCGGGCTAGCTGGAGAACCAGAAGATCGCGCCGCCGATGGCCAGCAGTGCCGCGATGCCCAGCACCACCGCCATGAACTTCGCCGACTTCCAGGTCGAATACACGCCGCCCACCAGGAAACCGCCCAGGGCGAGCAGAAGAACGCCGACCACTCCACTGTTCACGCCGATCAGGGTGCCACACGCCGTTCGGCCGCACCGTGCTGGGCGCTGCCTCGCCACGGGCGGCCGGGAATCCGGGCTAGAGCACGCCCTTCGTCGAGGGGATGCCACCGGCGCGCGGGTCCGGCTCCGTCGCCGCGCGCAGCGCCCGGGCCACCGCCTTGTACTCCGCCTCCGCGATGTGGTGGGGGTCGCGGCCGTGGATCACGCGGACGTGCAACGCGATCTGGGCGTGGAACGCCAGCGAGTCGAACACGTGCCGCGTCAACACGAACGGGTAGTTGCCGCCGATGGTGAAGGTGTTGAACTGCTCCGGCTCGCCCACGTGGACGCAGTACGGCCGGCCCGAGACGTCGATGGCCGCGTGGGCCAGCGTTTCGTCCATCGGGATCCAGGCGTCGCCGAAGCGGCGGATCCCGCTCTTGTCGCCCAGCGCCTGGCGGACCGCCTGGCCCAGCACGATCGCCGTGTCCTCGACCGTGTGGTGGGCGTCGATGTGGACGTCGCCGGTGGCCTCGACCTTCAGGTCCAGCGAGCCGTGGACGCCGAACGCCGTCAGCATGTGGTCGTAGAACGGGACGCCGGTCGAGATCTCGACCTCGCCCGTGCCGTCGAGGTCCAGCTGGACGGAGATCGAGGACTCCTTGGTGGTCCGTTCGACCTTGCCGATGCGGGTCATCGCGAGACTTCCTTACTCGCCTCGAGGAAGGCGTCGTTCTCTTCCGGGGTGCCGATGCTCACGCGCAGGTGACCCTCGATTCCGGGGTCACGGATCAGCACCCCCTTGTCCAAATAGGACTGCCAAGCCGCGTGCGGATCGCTGAACCGTCCGAAGAGGACGAAGTTCGAGTCGCTCGGCACCGGGTCGTACCCCAGTCCCGCCAGCGCTTCCACGACCCGGTCGCGCTCCGCGGCCAGCTTGTGCACACTGTCCAAAGTGGCATCCGCGTGCCGCAGTGCCGCCCGCGCCGCCGCCTGGGTCAGCCGCGAGAGGTGGTACGGCAGGCGCACCAGCTGCAGCGCGTCCACCACCGCCGGGGCCGCCGCCAGGTAGCCCAGCCGGCCGCCGGCGAACGCGAACGCCTTGCTCATCGTGCGCGAGACGATCAGCCGCGACGGGTAGTCCGCCAGCAGCTCGACCGCGCTCGGCTGCGACGAGAACTCCGCGTACGCCTCGTCGACCACCACGATCCCGGTGGCCGCGTCCAGCACCGCGCGCAGCTCGGACAGCGGGATCGAGCCGCCGGTCGGGTTGTTCGGGCTGGTGACGAACACGATGTCCGGACGTCGGTCCCGGATCACCGAAGCCGCCGCGGCCGTGTCCAGGGAGAAGTCGTCACGGCGCGGCGCCGGGACCCACTCGGTGCGGGTGCCCGAGGCGATGATCGGGTGCATCGAGTACGACGGCTCGAAGCCGAGCGCGCTGCGCCCGGGACCGCCGAAGGCCTGCAGGATCTGCTGCAGCACCTCGTTGGACCCGTTCGCGGCCCAGACGTTCGCCTCCGACAGCACCACCCGCGTCGACACGCTCAGGTAGTCGGCCAGGTCCTGCCGCAGCGCCACCGCGTCGCGGTCCGGGTAGCGGTGCAGCTCGGCGGCCTCCGCGCGGACGGCCTCCGCGACGTCCGCGACCAGCGAAGGCGGCGGCGGGTACGGGTTCTCGTTCGTGTTGAGCCGGATCGGGACGTCCAGCTGCGGTGCACCGTAGGGTGACTTGCCGCGCAGGTCCTCGCGCAGCGGCAGCTGGTCCAGGGTGACCTCTTCGCCGATCGTCATCGGATCGAACCTCCGAAGCGCGCGGCGACGGCCTCGCCGTGTGCGGGCAGGTCCTCGGCGTCGGCCAGCGCGACGACGCGGCCGGCGACCTCGCGCAGCGCGTCCTCGGAGTAGTCCACGACGTGGATGCCCTTGAGGAAGCTCTGCACGGACAGGCCCGAGGAGTGGCGGGCGAACCCGCCGGTGGGCAGCACGTGGTTGGACCCGGCGCAGTAGTCGCCGAGCGACACCGGGGCGTACGCGCCGACGAAGATCGCGCCCGCGTTGCGGACCCGGGCCGCGACCGAACGCGCGTCCGCCGTCTGGACCTCCAGGTGCTCGGCGGCATAGGCGTCGACGACCCGCAGGCCGTCCTCCACTGTGGACACCAGGATCACGCCGGACTGCTTGCCCGCCAGCGCTTCGGCGACCCGCGAACTGTGCTTCGTCGCGGCGACGCGGCTGACCAGTTCCTGGTCGACGGCGTCGGCCAGCTCGGTCGACGTCGTGACCAGGACGCTCGCGGCCAGCGGGTCGTGCTCCGCCTGGCTGATCAGGTCGGCGGCGACGTGCACCGGGTCGGCCGTCTCGTCGGCGAGGATGGCGATCTCGGTCGGCCCGGCCTCGGCGTCGATGCCGATCAGGCCGCGCAGGAGGCGCTTGGCCGCGGTGAGGTAGATGTTGCCCGGGCCGGTGACGATGTCGACCGGGGCCAGCTCGGTGCCGTCGGTGTCCGTGCCGCCGTACGCCAGCAGCGCGACGGCCTGCGCGCCGCCGGCCGCCCACACCTCGTCGACGCCGAGCAGCTCGGCCGCGGCGAGGATGGTCGGGTGCGGCAGCCCGCCGAACGCGGCCTGCGGCGGCGAGCAGACGACCAGCGAGCCGACGCCGGCGATCTGCGCCGGGACGACGTTCATCACCACGGTGGACGGGTACACGGCCAGCCCGCCCGGGGCGTACAGCCCGACGCGCTCGACCGGCACCCACTTCTCGGTGACCGTGCCGCCCTCGACGACGGTCGTCGTGACGTCGGTGCGGCGCTGCTCGGCGTGCACCTTCCGGGCGCGGGTGATCGACTCCTCCAGCGCGGCCCGCACGGCCGGGTCGAGCTCGTCCAACGCGCGGGTCAGCTCGGGGCGCGGCACCCGCACGGACGCCGGGCGCACCTTGTCGAACTTCTCGGTGTACTCGAGGACGGCTTCGACACCGCGGTCACGGACCGCCTCGACCACCGGGCGCACGTGGTGCAGCGCCGCGTCCACGTCGTATTCGGCGCGGGGAAGCGTGACGCGCAGTTCGGCGGCGGTCGGGACCTGCCCACGCAGGTCGGTGCGGTTCAACATGCCCACCAGGGTACGAGGTCACACCGAACGGGTTTTCGGCGATACTCCCCGGTGACGGCCGATCCCAGCATGCAGGAGGCAGCGGTGGCGCGAATCGCGTTGTGCCAGGTCAACTCGGGTGACGATCCGGAGGCGAACCTGAAGCTGATTCGCTCCGGCGTCGAGGCCGCGGCGGCCGACGGCGCGCGGATCGTCGTGTTCCCGGAAGCGACCATGGCGCGCTTCGGGCGGCCCCTCGAACCGGTCGCGGAGCCCCTCGACGGCCCGTGGGCCTCGGCCGTGGCCGCGGTGGCCGCCGAGCACGACGTGGTCGTCGTCACCGGGATGTTCACCCCGGCGGGCGACGGCCGGGTCCGCAACACGCTCCTGATCACCGGCGGCGGGCACCACCGCGGCTACGACAAGATCCACCTCTACGACGCGTTCGGGTTCGCCGAGTCCGACACGGTGGCACCCGGCTCGGCGCCGGCCACGTTCGAGCTGGACGGCGTCGTCTACGGCGTCGCGACCTGCTACGACGTGCGGTTCCCGGAGCTGTTCCGCGCGCTGGCCGACGACGGCGCCGACGTGGTGCTGCTGCCGACGTCGTGGGGTGCCGGCGAGGGCAAGCGCGACCAGTGGGAGGTCCTGGTGCGCGCGCGGGCCCTCGACTCGGGCTGCTGGGTGCTGGGCTGCGGCCAGGCCGACCCCGCGGCGACGGGCGTCACGGTCAACCCGAAGGCGCCGACGGGCATCGGGTACTCGCTGGTCGCGGACGGCTTCGGCCGCGTGGTCACCCAGGCCGGCGCCGCCCCGGAGACCCTCCTGGTGGACGTCGACCCGGCGGTGTCGGCCAAGGCCCGCGCCGCCACGGGAGCCTTGGCCAACCGCCGCCTCTGAACCCGTGACCCGCGTGATCCGGGCCGGAACCGGCGTGATTGGAGCCGGATCTCGCGTGATTGGAGCCGGAACTCGCGAGT
>NZ_MUMI01000331.1 GCF_002155975.1 Amycolatopsis kentuckyensis | reverse complement strand
GAACTACACGTCGAGCACCGGCAACGTTTCCCAAGACGGCGCCGGCAACCTCCGCATCACGCCGTTGCGCGACGGCGCCGGCAACTGGACGTCGGCGCGGATCGAAACCCAGCGCGCCGACTTCAAGCCGCCCTCGGGTGGCGTCATGCGGATCGAAAGCCGGATCCAGATGCCGAACGTCACCGGCGCGGCCGCGCTCGGCTACTGGCCCGCCTTCTGGGCCCTCGGCGGCCCGTACCGCGGCAACTGGTGGAACTGGCCCGCCATCGGCGAGTTCGACATCATGGAGAACGTCAACGGGATCAACTCCGTCTGGGGCGTCCTGCACTGCGGCGTCAACCCCGGCGGCCCGTGCAACGAGACCACCGGCCTGCCGAACAACCGGGCCTGCCCCGGCAGCAGCTGCCAGTCGGCCTTCCACACCTACCGCTTCGAATGGGACGCGAGCACCAGCCCGCAGGTCCTCCGCTGGTTCGTCGACGGGCAGCAGTTCCACTCGGTGAGCCAGAACCAGCTCGACGCGACGACGTGGGCGAACATGACCACCCACCAGGGCTACTTCGTCCTGCTGAACGTCGCGATCGGCGGCGCGTTCCCGAACAACAACTCCGGCACGACCACGCCGGGGCCGGGGATCGTGCCGGGTCACCCGATGGTCGTCGACTACGTCACGGTGACCACCCGCGGCGGCGGTGGCGGCACGACGACCCCGCCCACCACGACGACTCCGCCCGGCGGCGGGAACAGCGCGTACACCACCATCCAAGCCGAGTCGTTCAGCCAGCAGTCCGGGATGATCACCGAGACCACCACGGACACCGGCGGCGGCCAGAACGTCGGCGCGGTGGCCAACGGCGACTGGGCCCTCTACCCGAACGTCGACTTCGGCGGCAGCGCGGCGACGAACTTCCAGGCGCGCGTGGCCTCCGGGGCGGCCGGTGGGGTCAGCGGCCTGGTCGAAGTGCGGTTGGACAGCCGGTCCAACGCGCCCATCGGCAGCTTCGCCGTCGGCAACACCGGCGGCTGGCAGAGCTGGCGGACCGTCCCGGCGAACATCAGCGCGGTGACCGGCGTGCACAACGTCTACCTGACGTTCACGAGCGGCCAGCCCGCGGATTTCGTGAACCTCAACTGGTTCACCTTCGTGCACTGAGACGAGGGACCCGCGGCCCCGGCCGCGGGTCTCCCCACTTCAGGCGGACGGGGGCTGGACATTGCACTCGGCAATGGGCAGGATGCGTTTCACTGTGAGTGCTCACGATGACACCCGGAAGCTCGTGGTCCTGGCCGTGGACGACGAGCCGAACGGTCTTGACGAACTCGTCCACTGCCTGCGCAACAGCCCGCACGTGGCGAAGGTGTTCCCGGCGATCGACGCCTCCGAGGCGCTGCGGTTGCTGTCCACCGACGACCCGAGGCTGCGCGAGCGCAAGGACCGCGGCCTGCCGATCGTCGACGCCGTCTTCGCGGACATCGACATGCCCGGGCTGTCCGGCATGGAGATGTCACGCGTGTTCGCCGCGCTGCGGCCCTCGCCCGCGCTGGTGTTCGTCACCGGCCACGCGGAAGAAGCGGTCAACGCCTTCGACCTCGGCGCCCTCGACTACGTGCTCAAGCCGTACCAGCAGGACCGCCTCGACCGCGCCATCACGCGCGTGATGGAGAAGCTGGCCGCCGCCGCGGCGCCCCCGCCCGGCGCGATGGGCGGCGAGCCGGTCAAGAACGACGACGAGGTCATCCCGGTCGAGCTGGCCGGCACCACCAAGCTCATCCCGCGCTCCTCGGTCCGCTGGGTCGAGGCGCAGGGCGACTACGCGCGGCTGTTCACCACCGAAGGCAGCCACCTCGTCCGCATCCCGCTGGCCCAGCTCGAAGAGCGCTGGGAGAAGGCCGGGTTCGTCCGCATCCACCGGTCGTTCCTGGTCGCCCTGCCGCTGATCACCGAGCTGCGCATGGGCCAGGGCGGCTACCAGGTCGTCATCGGCAACGAGGAGAAGGTGCTGCCGGTGAGCCGGCGGCACACCCGCGCGCTGAAGGACCGGCTGGTCGGTTCGGGCCGGAACGGCTGACCCCGGGACCGGCCATGACCGACGACTTCTACGAGCGCCGCTCGAACGGCGTCCGCGAACCGGATCCGACCCTCGGCAGGCGTGCCCGGCAGCGGCCGCTGCCGCAGCCCGCCGACCGGGCCGTCGTCGAGTCCCTGCCACCGGCCCCGGAGAACGAGCCGCCGAAGCCGGAACACCACGCGAGACCCAAGCGGGAGCGGGTGATCCTCAACGATCCCCGCCGCGGCGCCGGCACCCTGCGCGCCCGGGTCGAGCTGGAGGAGCAGACCAGCTGGGGGAAGCTGCTCGTCCGCGACCACCTGGTGAAGGTGCAGCTGCGCACGGCGGTGCTGCTCGCGCTGCTCGTCGTCGGCGTCTTCGGCTCGCTGCCCGTGCTGTTCTACCTGGTGCCCGGGTTCTCCCGGGCCAGCCTGCTGGGCATCCCGGTCGCTTGGCTGATTCTCGGCGTGCTGCCGTTCCCGTTCCTGTTCGGCGTCGGAATCTGGTACAACCGGCTCGCCGAGCGCAACGAACGCGCGTTCGTGGACATGATCGAAAACTAGTTTCGCACTGACTCGTGCGAGGATTCCTCCCGTGCAGTTGAACCCGTGGGCCTTGACCGGCATCGTGCTGGTCGCCGTGGTGACGCCCTACCTCGGTCACCGCTCCTCGCGGTCGGCGACGAGCACGCACGACTTCCTGGTCGCGCGGCGCACCGTGCGGTCCCGCCGCAACGCCGCCGCGATCTCCGGCGAATACCTGTCCGCGGCCTCGTTCCTCGGCATCGCCGGAATCGTGCTGAAGGACGGCGCCGACGCGTTGTGGTTCCCGATCGGGTTCACCGCGGGATACCTGGCGCTGATGCTGTTCGTGGCGGCGCCGCTGCGCCGGTCCGGGGCCTACACCCTGCCCGACTTCGTCGAAATGCGGCTCGGTTCGCAGGGCCTGCGCCGGTTCTCCACGGCGTTCGTCGTGTTCATCGGCGTCCTCTACATGGTCCCGCAGCTGCAGGGCGCCGGGCTGACGCTGGCGACGATCCTCCCGGTGCCGGTGTGGGCCGGGGCGGTCGCGGTGATGATCGTGGTCACCTTCAACGTGATCTCCGGCGGGATGCGCGCGATCACCGTGGTCCAGGCCTTCCAGTACTGGGTCAAGCTGTTCGCGATCTCGGTGCCCGCGTTCGTGCTCTGCGTGGTGTTCTTCACCGGCGGCAGCCCGGACGGGTTCCGGCCGCTCGGCTCGCCCGCGCCGCCGGTCTTCGTCAGCGACACCACGGTGGACGTGCAGACCGACGTCACCCTGCACGTCACCTCGGACACCTACCTCTACGCCTACGGCCGCACCGACAACGGCCCGGCCGCCGGGCCGACGCACTGGACGCCGCTGGCGCCGCACACGGTTTCCGAAGGCACCAAGCTGAAGTTCATGGCCGGTACCCCGGTGCCGGTGGTCAGCGACTCCGTCGCGGACAACGCGGACTGGCTGCACCCGGCCTCGGGCAGCCTCACCGACCTGCTCCAGACGTACTCGCTGATGTTCGCGACCTTCCTCGGCACGATGGGCCTGCCGCACGTGCTGGTCCGCTTCTACACCAACCCCGACGGCAAGGCCGCACGCCGCACGACCGTGCACGTCCTGCTGCTGCTGGGGCTGTTCTACCTGTTCCCGACGCTGCTGGGCGCGCTGTCGCGGATGTACGTCCCGGAACTGCTGGTGACCGGCAAGACGGACGCGGCGATCCTCCAGCTGCCCTCGGCGATCCTGCCGGGCGTCGGTGGCCAGATCCTCGGCGCGGTCACCGCGGCCGGTGCCTTCTCGGCGTTCCTGTCCAGCACGTCCGGGCTGCTGGTGAGCGTCGCCGGCGTCGTGTCGACCGACCTGCTGCCCGGCCGGGTGCGGGACTTCCGGGTGGCGGCCGCCCTGGTCGCGCTGTGCCCGATCGGGCTGGCGGTCGCGCTGCGGCCCGAGGACATCTCGCTGTCGATCGGGTTGACGTTCGCGCTCGCCGCGTCGACCTTCAGCCCGCTGCTGGTGCTGGGCATCTGGTGGCGCAAGCTGTCCTGGCCGGGCGCGCTGGCCGGGATGTTCGTCGGCGGCGGCCTGGTGCTGGCCGCGCTGGTGGTCAACGTCGTGAGCAGCTACACCGGCGGCTGGGCGCCCTGGTTCGTCAACCAGCCGGCGCTGATCACCGTGCCGGTCGCGTTCGTGACGACGTACCTGGTCAGCCGCGTCACCGGCTACGGCCGCCCGGAGCACGTCCACGACATCATGCTGCGGCTGCACGCACCGGACCCGCTCGGCTTCATGCGGGACCGGGCCGTCGCCCGGTTCGGCCAGGCCGAGGAGAAGACCCGCGTCGCCGGGCGCGGCCGGCACCGCAAGTGATGCGCCGACCTCACGCGCGGGCAACGCCTCCGCATGGCAGCATGGGAATCGTGGTGAGCCCTGCTGAACTGCCGACCGCCGAGGTCCGCGACCTGCCCAAGGACGGCCTCGTGCTGCTCGACGTCCGCGAAGACGACGAGTGGGCCGCCGGGCACGCGCCCGGCGCCGTGCACATCCCGATGGGGGAGCTGCCCGCCCGCGTCGGTGAACTGGCCGACCTGCCCGACGACCAGCCGATCCACGTGATCTGCCGCAGCGGCGGCCGGTCCGCACGGGCGGCGGCGTGGCTGAACCAGAGCGGCTGGGACGCGGTGAACGTGGCCGGCGGTATGGGCGCGTGGCAGCGCGAAGGCCGGCCGATGGTCGGCGAGCACCCCGGCATCGAACCCGAAGTGATCTAGCCTTGCACCCGGGGCAGCCTCCCGCCGGGCAGCCGTACCCGCCCGGGTACTGGCCGCGCCAGGCGCCGCCGCCGTCCGCCCAGCAGCTGCAGGGCCGGACGCTGGCCGCCCAGCCGGAGCCGTACCCCTACCACCGCCGTCCGGTCCATCGGCCGAAGTTGCGCTGGGTGGCGACCCCGCCGCCCGGTGCGTGGCCGCGCCGCCGCGTCGTCGCGCCGGAGCCGTACCTCGGCCCGCCGTCGTACCCGGTGCCGCCGCGGTGGGGCTTCCCCAACCTGGTCTGGCGGCGCCCGACGACGGTGCCCGGCACCGCGTCCGACGAGATCCGCCCGATCGACCGGGTGCCGGTGCTCAGCCGCAGCGTGGTCGTCGTCCTGTTCGCGTTCGCCGTGCTCGCCCTGGCCGCCGCGGGCGCGGAAATCTGGCGGTACGTGCTGCTCGTCCAGGGCCGCGAATCGGCGCTGTCCCGCTCGGTGGTGGCGTTCTCCGACGGCTTCGTGCTCACCGCGGGCCTGCTCGCCTCGATCCTCGCGCTGCTGCCCGCCGGGCTGTCGCTCTGGTGGCTGCTGGTCGCGCGCCAGGCGGCGGCGGACGTGTCGGGCGACGACCCGCCGCGGCCGGTGTGGCAGGTGCTGGTCGGTGTTCTGGTGCCGGTGGCGAACCTGCCGCTGGCGCTGTCGGTCGTCGGCGAGCTGGAACACGCGGTGCTGGGCCGCTCGCGGGACACCCGGCCGAAGCCGTCGCGCCAGGTGCTCGCCTGGTGGGGCGCCTGGCTGCTGAACTGGATCCTGCTCGGCGTGTCGATCGGCTGGCGCTTCCGCGACGACGTGCAGTCGATGGCCGACAGCGTCGTGCTGGTCGCGCTGACCGACCTCGCCGCGGCCGGGCTGGCGGTGCTGACGGCCTTGGTGGTGCGGCGGTTCTCCGCGCTGCTGGCGCCGTCGGAAGCCCTTGCCGTGCGCGAGATGCGCGTGCTGAAGGTCCGGGGTGCGCCCGAGCCGGAGCTGCGGGCTTCGCGGCCCGCCGGCGCCGCGCGCTAGTAGCGGCCGAAGACCGGTTCGAGCTGGTCGAAGGCCTGTTCCGCGAGGGGCCAGAGCTCGTCGACGATGGTTTTCTCGTTCTCGAGGGTCCGGTCGAAGACCTCCTGGAACAGCACCCGCAGGACCGTCGTGAGGTGGGCGGCGGCGAGCGTGGGCGTGAGGTCTTCCTCGGGGTGGCGCCGGATGAGGAGGTCGATGAGCGCCGTCTCGCGCTCGCGGTGCATCTCGTGCAGCGCGTTCGTCAGGATCGGGCTCTCCTTGATCATCCGCACGAAGCCGGGGCCGGAAAAGCCGACCAGCGCGTGCTCGGCGCCCAGCGCTTCGAAGTAGAGCTCGCGCGTGTCGTGGAAGACGCTGTCGCGGATCAGGGCGGCGGGCCAGGACACGAAGTCCGCGCGGATGTCGAAGACCAGGTCTTCCTTGCGCGGGAAGTGGTTCGTCACGGTCATCTTGGCGACCCGCGCCTCGGCGGCGATGTCCGCGATCGTCACGTCCTCGAAGCCGTTGCGGATGAACAGCCGCGTGGCCACGTCGGAGATGGTCTTCCTGGTCTCGTGCTTCTTCCGGTCCCGGAGTCCCTCACTCATGGCGTCACTCTACTGGGTCGGACCCAAGTTTGTGCTTGACCCAATGAGTGGGTCGGACCTAATCTGAGGTTCGACCTAATCAACTGGGGGTGGGCATGACAACGGCGGTACGGCCCGATGCGGCGCTGTGGCGGCTCGGTGGGGTCCTGATCATGGGCGCGGTGCTGTCGATCCTCGACGCGACGATCGTGACGGTCGGGATCGGCTCGATCGCCCGCGACCTGGACAGCCCGCTGACCACGGTGCAGTGGGTGGCGAGCGCGTACCTGCTCGCGGCCTCGGCGGCCATCCCGCTGTCGGGCTGGCTGACCGACCGGTTCGGCGGCCGGGCGGTCTGGCTGGCGGCGGTGGCGGTCTTCACCGCGGGCACGCTGCTGTGCGGCTTCGCCTGGTCCGCGCCTTCGCTGATCGCCTTCCGGGTGCTCCACGGGCTGGGCGGCGGGCTGATGCAGCCGGTCGGGCAGGCGGTGTTCGCGCAGGCGGCGGGGCCGGCGCTGGGCCGGATGATCGGCGTGATCACCCTGCCGGCGACGGTGGCCCCGGTGCTGGGCCCGATGCTCGGCGGCGCGCTGGTGGCGGACTTCGGGTGGCGCTGGATGTTCTTCGGCGTCGTCCCGCTGGGCGTGGCGACGTTCGTGTTCGCGCGGCGGCTCCTCCCGGCTCCTCCGCCGGGCGGTGTGAAGGCCCCTTTGGACGTCCGGGGGCTGGCGCTGCTCTCGCCGGGGCTGAGCGCCTTCGTCTACGGCCTGGCCGAGGGCGTGGTGGTCGCCTGGGTGGCCGGGGTCGCGCTGTTGCTCGCGTACGGCGTCCATGCGTCCCGGGCGGCGTCACCGGTGCTGGACCTGGCGCTGTTCCGGAACAAGGGGTTCGCGGTGGCGAGCGCGAGCACGTTCCTGCTGGGGGCGTCGCTGTACAGCTCGATGCTGCTGCTCCCGCTGTACTACGAGCAGGTCGAGCAGGCGAGCGCGCTGCGGGCGGGGCTGCTGCTGGCACCCCAGGCCCTCGGCTCGGCCGCGGTGATGCTGGCTAGCGGCCGGCTGCTGGCCCGCTTCGGGCCCCGCCGCATGATGCTGGGCGGAATCGCCCTGTCCCTGCTGGGAACGCTGGCGTTCACCCGCCTCGCCTCGGCACCCGGCAGCACCTTGCTGACCCTGTCCCTGTTGATCCGCGGAGTCGGCCTGGGCGCGGCAACGGCCCCCGGCATGACAACGCTGTACGGCTCCCTGAAGCGGTCCCACATCCCCCGGGCAGCGAGCGCGTTCAACGTGATCAACCGCATCGGCGGCTCGTTGGGCACCGCCCTGCTGGCCGCAATCCTCCACGGCGAACTCACGGCCGCGGTGCCGGCCCCGGCGGCATTCGGCACCACGTTCACGTGGGCGCTGGCCCTGTCAGCGCTGACCTTGATCCCCGCCCTCTTGTTCCCCCGAAGGAGCCCCCGATGACTTTCCGCCTCCTCAGCGTCCACGCCCACCCCGACGACGAGTCCAGTAAAGGCGCGGCCACCCTGGCCCGCTATGCGGCCGAAGGCGTCGACGTCCTGGTAGCCACCTGCACGGGCGGCGAACGCGGCGACGTCCTGAACCCGGCCCTCGACACGGCCGAGACCTGGGCGGACCTCCCGGCGATCCGCCGTCGCGAGATGGCCGCGGCCGCCGAGATCCTGGGCGTCCGCCAGCGTTTCCTGGGCTTCGTGGACTCGGGCCTGCCGGGCGAGGGCGAGCCGTTGCCCGAAGGCTGCTTCGCGGCCCTGCCGCTGTCGGAGGCGGCGGCACCGCTGGTGGCCCTGATCCGCGAGTTCCGTCCGCACGTGGTGATCACGTACGACGAAACGGGCGGTTATCCGCACCCGGACCACATCCGCACCCACGAGGTG
>NZ_MUMI01000330.1 GCF_002155975.1 Amycolatopsis kentuckyensis | reverse complement strand
CCGGGACGCTTCGGGGGCGGAGATCATGGGCCCACCCTGACCCGGCCCTGGCGGTTCCGGCACGCTTTCTTGCGGTTCCGGCAAGATGGCGGGGTGAGCGACGACTTCGAGGACGTCCTGCACGCCGTGGGTCCCCGGCTGCGGGCGCTGCGCCGGCACCGCGGGATGACCCTCGCCGACGTCGCGGCCGCCACCGGGGTTTCGGAGAGCACGCTGTCGCGGCTGGAAAGCGGGCAGCGGCGGGCCAGCCTGGAGCTTTTGCTGCCGTTGGCCCGCGCCTACGACGTCCCGCTCGACGACCTCGTCGGCGCGCCCCGCACCGGCGACCCCCGCATCCACCTGACCCCGGTCCACCGGCACGGCATGACGTTCGTGCCGCTGTCCCGGCGGCCCGGCGGCATGCAGGCCTACAAGATGATCATCCCGAGCGCGGACCGGCCGCCGGTCCCGGACCACCAGACCCACGAGGGGCACGAATGGCTTTACGTGCTCCACGGAAACCTGCGGCTGGTCCTCGGCGAGCACGACCTGGTCCTGCCCCCGGGCGAGGCGGCGGAGTTCGACACGACGGTCCCGCACTGGCTCGGCAGCGCCGACGGGAAGCCGGTCGAGCTGCTGATCCTGTTCGGCCGCCACGGGGAACGAGCCCACCTGCGCGCTCGCGCACGCTGACGAACCCCGCGGTTCCCGGGATTTCGTCCGGTTCGGGGCGGACGGGGAAATTGCCGGGAAAACAATGTCCGTTTGATCGCTTCCCCTTTTCGAAGATCACTCCAATGGGTGATGGGAGGCCTCGGGCGGCCGGTTAGATTTCCCCGTGGCGCCCGGACTTCCGGTGGCCGCTCGTCCAGGGGGAGGGTCTGCCGTGTCCGGTGGGGTCGTGCGCGCTCGAATAATGTCCGGTTGCCGGATTTCGACGGTTTTGCTCGCCATTGTCGCGCTGACCGGTGCGTCCATTTCGGCCGTGGCCGCGGCACCGGCGCCCGCCGTGGCCGCGCAGCCCGCCGCCGCGCCGAAACCGGCGGATTTCGGGCCGGACGCGGCGAAGTCCGCCGACGTCGCCGTCGACGGCCACGGTGACGCGCAGGGCTACCACGTCGAGGTGGGCCGTGAGGCCGCCGGGTTCGCGTGGCAGGAGGTCGCGCTGCTGCACCCCGCCGGGTTCGACGACGGTTCGTGGACCGGCTACCAGTGCGTCTCCGGCGACGGGAAGCACGCCGCGGTCGCGATCCTGCCCGCCTCGGCGGTGAACACCCAGGCCGCCCGCGACCACGGTGCGTTCGCCTACTCCGTCGACCTCGGCACGGGGGCCGTGCACGCGCTGGCCGGCGGCGTCGGCCTCAAGTACTACTCACCCGGCTGCGGCACCGGTGACACCGCGGTGTTCACCGTCGCGCTGGACGGGAAGACCCGGCTGCTCACCGCGAACCTGGCGACCGGCAAGATCGACGCGGACGTCACCACGCCGGGGCAGGTCACGTCCGCCGTCCCGGCCGCCGGCGGCGTGGTCGGAGTCGCCGGGAACCGGCTGGTTTCCGTGCCCGCCAAGGGAAACCCCGCCGTCGTGGCGACCTTGCCCGGCGACGTCTACGACGTGCGCCCGGCCGCCGACGGCGGTGTCAGCTTCCTGCACACCAAGCCGGGCACCCGCACCGCGACCGCCGCGCACGAGCACGCCGGCGCGGTCACCGCGCTCGGCTCCGGCGACCTGAGCCGGGTGCAGCTGTTCCAGGGCCGCGCCGGGCACGCCGTGCTGTCCGGAGCGACCCCGGCGGCGCCCGGCGCACTGGCCGCGGCGGGTGTCCGCAGCGTGGGCGACGGCGGCCTGGCCCACGGGGCCGAAGCGTCCTCTTTGGACGGCGACGCGCTGCTCGGCCCGGACGGCGACGGCCGCAAGGCGGCGCCCGCGCTGCTGGCCACGAAAACCGGCAAGGTGCTCGCCACCGCGGTCCCGGCCGCCACCAAGGCCGCCACCACCCAGGTGCCCACCTACTCCACCGCGCCCCAGCCCGCCCAGGCTCCGCACCAGAACCGGCTGAGCCCCCGCGGCGACGCGGCGGCGGCGACGGCGGCGGCGCCGAACACCACCCAGGCGCAGACGCCGAAGTGCGCGGTCCCGCCGCTCACCGCCAATCGCCAGGTGATGCAGCCGAACCCCGCGCAGGTCGACTGGGCCGTGCAGCTGGCCGAACAGGGCCTGCTCACGGGCAGCGCGTACACGCGCCCGGCCGGGTTCGCCAACCTGGGCCTGGTCGCCTACGCCCCGAACAGCGACTTCCCGCTGATCCCGCTGTCGCACCCGGCGGGTGGGTCGAATTCGGTGCCGCGGTCGATCTTCGAGGGCATCATGGCCCAGGAGTCGAACTGGTCGCAGGCGTCGTGGCACGCTCCGGCGGGCACCGCTGGCGACCCGCTGATCGCCAGCTACTACGGTGCGGGCGGCGACATCGTCTCGATCAACTACGCCGCTTCCGACTGCGGCTACGGGATCAGCCAGGTCACCGACGGCATGCACATCGGCGACAGCTCGCTGTCCGCGCACGGCCAGTGGAAGGTCGCGGTCGACTACCAGGAGAACATCGCGGCCGGCCTGCAGATCCTGGAGAGCACCTGGAACCAGCTCTACGCGGCCGGGATCACGGCGAACAACGCCGACCCGCGCTACCTGGAGAACTGGTACTTCGCGGCCTGGGCGTACAACTCGGGTATCCAGCCGAACGCGGCCAACGGCAACACCACCGGCTGCACCCCGGGCCCGTCCTGCACCGGCCCGCACGGCACCTGGGGACTGGGCTGGACCAACAACCCGGCCAACCTGGACTACCCGCCCAACCGCGACCCGTACCTGCAGGACACCTACGCCGACGCGGCGCACCCGGCGAGCTGGCCGTACCAGGAGCGCGTCCTCGGCTGGACCGCGAGCCCGCTGATCCGCTACAGCAACCCGGCCTACGCGAAGCCCACCTACAACGGCGGGCAGCACTGGGTGCAGCCGGCGCCCTACACGGCGATGTGCTCGTTGTCCGCCAACCAGTGCGACCCCAACAACACCAACACCTCCAACCCCGGCGCGAGCCACTGCATGCTGGACGACTTCCAGTGCTGGTGGCACAACCCGGTCACGTGGATCCCCAGCTGCAGCACGACGTGCGCGACGAGCCCGTACGCGGTGTCGGGCGGGTCCGAACCGGCGAACCCGTCACAGAACCCGCCGACGTGCAACCAGGACACGTCCAAGGTGCCGAGCGGCGCGATCATCGTCGACGACGAGCCGTCACGGTTCAACCTGCAGGGCTGCGGTGCCGCGAACTGGTCCAGCAACGGCACGTTCACCTACACCTACGGGACGAACTCCGCGGGTGACCCGATCGGCGCGATCGACACCCACCAGCTCGGCACCGGCCTCGGCGGCCGGGTCCTGTTCACCCACACCGAGGACGGCTCGAACCCGGCGCTGATCAACACCGGCGTGTGGACCCCGAACCTGCCCTCGCTGCAGTACTACAAGGTCAAGCTGCACCTGCCCGGCCTCGGCGCGCAGGCGACCAACGTCGTGTACAACATCAACCCGGGCGGCGGCGTCTCGCCGTGGAAGATCCGCGTCAACCAGGCGTGGAACTCCGAGCAGTGGGTCACCATCGGCACGTTCGCCATGCAGAACGGTGGCAACGTCACCCTCGACAACAACGGCAGTTCGGTCGACAACGGCGGCTTCGGCTACTCGGACTTCGACGTCGCGTTCGACGCGGTCGCGTTCGTCCCGCAGGGCGGGACGCCGGGCCAGCCGATCGGCGGCCCGCCGGGCATCCAGGACGCCCCGCGCGGCTCGAACCCGGCGTTCATCGCCTGCGGCTGCGCGAAGCGCACCGCGGGCGACCCGGTGGACACCTCGACCGGCTACTTCGGCGACAGCTTCACCGACCTGGCCACGCCCGGCCGCGGCATGGCGCTGAACTTCGCCCGCAGCTACGCCGAGGGCATCGCCGACCCCAACGGGCCCAACAAGGCACTGGCCGCGGACGGGCCGTTCGGCTGGGGCTGGACGTATTCCTACAACCTGACGGCGGCCACGGACGGCACGACCGGGAACGTGACCGTCAAGCAGGAAGACGGGTCCGCGGTCACCTTCGTGAACTCCGGCGGCACGTACGCTCCTGCCGCGCCGCGCTTCGCCGCCACCCTGGTGAAGACGGGCTCGACCTACGTCTACACCCGGCGCGGCGACCAGCTCTTCACGTTCGACGCCGCGACCGGGCACCTCACCGCGGAAGCGGACCTGGCCGGCAGCAAGGCGTCGCCGTCCTACCAGACGTCGCTGGCCTACGACGGTTCCGGCCACCTGGCCACGGTCACCGATCCGGCGGGCCGCAAGTACACGCTCACCTGGACCGGCAACCACATCACCGGCCTCGCCGACACCGCCGGCCGCCAGGTGAGCTACGGCTACGACGGCACCGGCAACCTGACCGACGTCTACGGCGTCGGCACGACCCGCACACCGGTGCTCAAGGACGACGACCACGCGAAGTACACCTACGACGGCAACCACCTGATGACGTCGATGCGGACGCCGGCCAACTTCGCCGGCCCGGCGTCGGCGGTGACCTCGATGGTCTACGACAGCGCCGAACGCGTGCACACCCAGACCGACGCGAACGGGCACACCACGACGTTCACCTACGGCCCGGACGGCGGCCTGGCCGCGGGCCAGGCCCTCACCACCGACCCGGCCGGGCACAAGAAGCTGGACACCTACCAGAACGGCCTGCTGGTCTCGGAGACCAAGGGCTACGGCACGCCCGACGCGGGCACGACGTCCTACACCTACGACCCGGTCACCCTGGGGGTCAGCACCCAGACCGACCCCGACGGCGGTGCGGAGACGTTCACCTACGACGACCGGGGCCGCAAGACGTCCGAGTCGAACGCCCTCGGCTTCACCACCAACTGGGTCTACGACGACGCCGGCAACCTGCTGGAGACCATCGACGCCAACGGGGTCGCCACCGTCGACCAGTACGACCAGGCCGGGCACATCCCGGCCGGCGCGGCCGGCGTGCTCGACCTGACCTCGACCTCGGTCACCCGGGCGAACAACGTCGTCGAGTCGATCACGGGCAACTTCGGGCCCGCCCCCGTCCGCACCGCGAACTTCTACTACGACGACGCCGCGCACCCGGCGGACCAGACCCGCGCCGTCGACCCGGACGGCAAGACCACCACGACCGCGTTCGACGCCTTCGGCGACAAGGTCTCGGTGACGAACCCGGCCGGGGACAAGACGCAGTCCGGCTACGACACCGGCACCGGCCGGCTCACGTCCACAGTGGACGGCAACGGCACCGCGGCCGGCGTCGGCCCCGGCTGCACCCCGCCCGCCAAGGGCTGCACCACCTACCACCAGGACGCCCACGGCAACGTCACCGCCACCACCGACGCGCTCGGCCACACCGCTTCGGCGACCTACGACGCCGACGGCAACAAGACCTCGACCACCGACGCCAACCACCGGACCACGATCACCACGATCGATCCCGCCGGGCAGCGGGTGAAGGTCACCCAGCCGGACAACACCACCCAGATCACCGACTACAACCCCGACGGCACCATCGCCGACACCGTCGACGGCCTGAACGCGAAGACCACCTACGGCTACGACGGCCAAGGTCGCGAGAACTCCCGCACCGACCCGGACAACCGCACCACCGCTTCGCACCTGGACCCGGCCGGGCGGGTGCTGACCAGCACCGACGCGCAGGGGCGCGTCACGACGATCGGCTACGACCCGGCCGGGCAGACGAAGTCGGTCAAGTACTCCGACGGCGTGACACCCGGCGTCACCTACGGCTACGACCCGGACGGGCACCGGGTGTCGATGACCGACGGCACCGGCACGTCGAGCTGGACGTACAACACCTTCGGCGAGGTCACCCTCCAGACGCAAGGCTCCGGTGCCGCGGTCGGCTACGGCTACGACGACGACGGCAACCAGACGTCGATCACCTACCCGGGCCACCCCACCGCGGTCGTCCGCACCTTCGACGACGCCGGGCGGCTCAAGACCGTCACCGACTGGAACGGCAACAAGACCACCTTCGGCTACGACAACGACAGCGCGGTCAAGACGACCACGTACCCGAACGGCACCACGGTCACCGACGGCGTCGACGACACCGGCCGGCTGACCTCGACCACGGCCGTCACCGGCACCACGACGGTGCTGTCGGCGACCTACGGCCGCGATCCCGCCGGGCAGCTGTCCACCCGGACGGTCGGGCAGGCGGCGCAGACCTTCGGGTACAACCCCAAGGAGCAACTGGCCTCGGACGGTTCGGCCACCTACACGACCGACGCCGCGGACAACCCGACGACCGTCGGCGCCACCACGCAGGCGTTCGACGCGGCCGGGCAGCTGTGCTGGTCGCTGGCCGGGACCACGGCGAACCCCACCTGCGCCACGACGCCCGCCGGCGCCACCGCGGTGACCCACGACGGCGTCGGCAACCGGAAGACGGCGGGCTCGGCGACCTACGCCTACGACCAGGCGTCCCGGCTGACCGCGTTCACCGGGCCGGCCACCTCGGCGACCTACCGCTACGACGGCAACGGCCTGCGGACGTCGAAGACGGCAGGCGGCGTGACCACGGCGTTCGTCTGGGACAACGGCGGCACGCCGAACATCCTGAGCGACGGGACCACCAGCTACGTCTACGGGCCGGGGCGGCTGCCGATCGAACAGATCGGGGCGACGGCGAGCTCCTGGTTCGTCCACGACCAGATCGGCTCGACGCTGGCGCTGCTCGACGGCACCGGGGCCGTCGCCGGGCGCTACACGTACACGCCGTACGGCGTCGCCACCGCGTCCGGCACCGCCGCCACGCCGCTGCGGTACGCGGGTCAGTACACCGACGCCGAGTCCGGGCTGGTCTACCTGCGCGCCCGCTACTACGACCCCGCGACGGCGCTGTTCCTCAGCGTCGACCCGCTGCTCGACACGACCCGCACGCCGTACTCGTACGCCGGCGGCAACCCGCTGCTGTACGCCGACCGCACCGGCCTCAGCTTCTGGGACAGCCTCGGCTGGGGCCTCGCGATCGGCGGCGCGATCATCGGCGGCGTCGGCTGCGCGATCCTGGAGCCGTGCGGCGCGATCGTCGCGGCGGGCGTCGGGGTCGCGGAGATCGGCGGCGCGGCTGTCGTCGGCCTCGGCGCCGCGGCCGGCGCGGGAGCGGCCGTCCTCATGGGCGGCACGATGTACGCTGCGGTCGGCGGCAGCTCCGGCATGGACGACTCGGTCCTGCGCAACTGGGACCCGGGCGACAACTACGACGACGACGGCAACCAGACGACCAAGAGCCGGGACACGCAGCAGAAGCAAGCCGACGCCGCGTGGAGCCGGATCCAGCGCCAGGTGCGGCAGCTCACCGGCAAGGAGCTCACCAACGCGGACCGGGAAGCCTGGCACCGCAACATCGGCGAGCTGCACGGCGGGTACCAGGCCATCCTGCGAGAGGGACTTCGCATGTTCGGATGTGGTGGATGACCTCGACGGCGGAAGCGGTCAAGGCGCTGCAGGGGCTGCGCCTGACCGAAGTCAGGCGCGTCGCGAACATCGCGATCGTCGTCCTGCGGCCGGACCGCGGAACCGGCTGGACGATCCACGCGCAGTGCCCGTTCCGCGTGCTGCACGGTGACGTGATCCTGCTCGGCTCCCGCGACCTGGACTGGTCCCGGGACCGGGGCACCGATCGCGACGAGGCCTACGAGAACGGCACCACGAAGTACGATGCGCAGGCGGAGTTCCTGACGGCCCAGTTCGCGGGCGGCGACTTCCGGGTGACCGCCACCGGGTTCGGCCCGGGCGGCCTGCTCGTCGTCGAGGCGGCCGACGACGGGGACCCGATCCGGCTGGAGGTCTTCCCGGACTGCTCGGGCCCGTGGATCGAAAGCTGGCGGATGTTCGCTCTCGAGGAGGGCTCCGAGCACTTCGTCTACCCGGAAGCCGCCGGGCGGGACTGAGGGCGGACGAGGCCGGGGAGGCGGGCGACGAGCCAGACCAGGCCGAGCACGGCGAAGACCGCGGCCACCCGGAAGCCCAGGGTGATCACGCCGACCGGCCAGCCGGTGAACACGTACCGCCGGGTCCAGTGCGTCGTCTTCGTGATGTCCAGGCCCGGGATCGCGTTCGCGAAGCCCCGGAGCTGGTCGCCGACGCCCGTCGCGAGCGGCGCGCCGGGCGGCAGCGGCGGGACGGCCGCGGCCCATCCGGTCCGAACCGACAGCAGCACCGTCGACGCGGTCAGGACCAGCGCGAGGTGCGTCCACAGCAGCACCCCCACCACGGCGAGCGCGGCCCACCAGGCCGAGTTGTGCCGCACGAACGCCGCGGCGATCACCGCCAGCCCGAAGAAACTGCACAGGAGCAGCAGCACCACCAGGGGCAGCCACTGCAGCGACGGCGTCACCCAGCCCAGCGGGACGCGCACCCGGGCGACGTCCACCGACTTCGGCACGTGGTCGCGGAGCCACCGGGCGAGCGGGGCCTCCGGCGGCCAGAGGAACAGCACGCCGGCGTAGGCCGGCAGGGTGAGCAGCAGTGTCCACAGCGCGGCGGAACCCGTGAGATCCGCTTCGTCGCCGAAGTCGTCACCCGGCAGCTTGCTCTCCCGGTTGCGCACCCACCAGTAGGCGGAGGCCAGCAGCCGGGCCGTCGGCAGCAGCAGGACCACTTTCAGGGCGACCACGATCGAACCCGCCGCCGTGCCGGACAGCTCGTGCGGCTCGGGCCAGGCGAACGTGTCCTCGATCTCCAGGAACGGGATCGCGTCGAGCGTGTGCCAGACGAAGTACCGCTCGCTCGCCCACAGGCCCGGGACGCTGCCGGGCTGTCCGGTGAGCACGCCGTGCCGCCACAGGACGGTGACGACGCCCGCCGTCGCCTCGACCGTGAGCAGGGGTGCGAGCACCGAGGCGAGCAGGCCGACGCCGTACGCGCGGGCGGCGGCCTGCTTGACGTTCCCGAACGCCCACAGGACCGCGCCCAGGCTGGCGAGCGACAGCAGCGCACCGGGCAGCACGCCGAGGATCGCCGTCGCCCAGTGCGGGCTCGTGACGGTGAACATCTGCAGGACGCGGACGAGGCCGGTGACCGGGACCGCGACCAGGGCCGACACGGCCACCAGCGCGGGCAGCACATCGGTGTGGCGCTCGCCGACGGAGGTGAGCTGGTGCCAGGACCGCGCGAACACCGCGGCGATCCACCGCATCGACCTGGCCATCGTCGCCTCCGGGCGGACCGTACGTCGCGCGCGGACGTGCCACCAGCCCCTGAACGAGCTACCCCCGGGCGGGTGATCTGCGATGATCTGCCGGTCGGACACCCGGCCCCGCGGAGGACCTCGATGACCGCACCCGCTCGTGACGCGCTGCTCGCCGTCGCCGCCCTGCTGGCGCCGGACGCCCCGCAGGTGGCCGCGCTCGCCGCGGCCGCCCACGACGATCAGGAAGCGTTCCTGCGGGAGCACGCCGAGCGGCTCGACGAGCGCGGGATCGACGAACCCTTCGAGCTGCTGCCGTGGATCGCGCTGGTGGACGCTCTCGCCGACCAGGGCCTCCTCGCCGAGGTCGACTGGAAGGAAGCGCCCGGCGAGATCACCGGCCGGCTGAACGGGCTGCGGTCCGCGCCACCGGCCGCCGGCCTCTGGACGTCGCTGGCCGGGAGCGAGCTGCCGACCCACGAGTTCCTGGAGGAGGCCGGAAACCGGCTGCACGCCACCGGAACCGCCCTCGCCGTCCTCGACATCGAGTCCGACTGCTACCCGCTCGTGCTCCTGCCCGCCGCCCGCGGGGACGACCTCGTCACCTTCGCCGCCGCGGCCGGGTTCACCGCCGAGGTCCTGTACAACGCGGCCGGAACACCGGAAAGTGACGTGCCATGACCGGAGAAGAGATCGTGCTCGGCCCGCTGCCCAAAGGCATCACCCCGGCGGGGGAAGGGATGCGGAAGAAGGTGTGGAACGTCCTCGGCCACACCTACGCCATGAAGGCCGCCAGTGCGTCCAGCTTCGCCTTCGAAACCCTCGACCCGCCCGGGACCGGCGTGCCGCCGCACGTGCACCCCACCCAGGACGAGCACATCTACGTCCTGGACGGCGTCTTCACCCTCTACCTCGACGGCGAATGGACGACCGCCGGCCCCGGGGACACCGTGCGGATGCCGAAAGGTCTCCCGCACGCCTACTACAACCGCGGCGACACCCTCACCCGCGCGCTGTTCTGGGTGAGCCCGGCCGGGCGGCTCGCGCAGCTGTTCGACCGGCTGCACGAGCTGGACGACCCGGCCGAGGTGGTCCGGCTGTCGGCCCTGCACGACGTCGAATTCCTGCCGCCCGGTTCGGTCGAAGGCGCCTGACCTCAGCGGCAGAAGGCCGTGTCCACTGCGGACACCACCGCCTGCGCCGCCCGGTCGGCGTCGCCGAACGTCCCCGGCAGGGCCGTCACCGCCAAGCCGACCGCACGGCCGTCGTCCGTCGCTCCGCCGCGGGTTTCGTAGCCGTGGATGTCGCCGCCGTGGCCCCAGTACCGGCCGCCGCAGCTGAGGGGGACGCTGAACACGCCCAAGCCGTAACGCCAGCCCGGCAGCAGGGGCGCGTCGACCGTCTTGCGCATCTCCGCCAGCTGCGGTGCCGGCAGCAGCCGGCCGTCCAGCAGCGCCCGGGAGAACCGGGCGAGGTCACCCGGGGTGGAGATCAGCTGGCCGGCCGCCCAGCCCCACGACGGATCCAGCTCGGTCACGTCGACCACGTCGTCACCCGAGCGCGCGTACCCCTGCGGGTGCGGGCCCCGGATGGTCTCGTCGCCGACCTGCGGCCAGTACGTGTTGCGCAGGCCCGCTTTCCGGATCACGCGCGCGGTGATCTGCTCCGCCACCGGGCGCCCGGTCACCCGCTCGATCAGCAGGCCCGCCAGCACGTAGTTCGTGTTGCTGTACTCCCACTTCGTGCCGGGCGCGAACTTCGCCGGGTGGGCCAGCGCGACGGCGAGCAGCTCGTGCGGCTCGAAGTACCGGTGCCGCAGCTTCGCGATGTCCTCCAGCCCGAGGTACTCCGTGTAGTTCGGGAGTCCGCTGGTGTGCTGCAGCAGCTGCCGGACGGTGATCGCGGACCCGCCGGGCACCAGGCCGGGCAGGTACCGCTCGATCGGCGCGTCCAGTGCCACCTTCCCCTCGGCCACCAGCTGCAGGACGACGACCGCGGTGAACGTCTTCGTGTTGCTGCCCGCCCGCACCCGCCCGTCGACCGGCACGGGCACGCGGCTGCCGAGCCGCGCCGACCCCGCGACCAGCGACTCCGTGCGGCCGCCGCGGCTCACCGAGGCCAGCGCGGCCGGGAACTGGCCGACCAGCGCGTCGAGCTCCTCCTGGAGGGCGGCGTTCCGCGGCGGCCCGGCCTCGGCCGCCGTGGCCGTCCCGCCCAGCAACCCCGCCACGGTCAAGATCGCCACAAGCTTGCGCATGTTCCCTGCTCCTTCCACCGGAATCGGACATCGCCCACGATGCCGCGCCCCGACGTGAAGATCAGCAGTGCAGACCACCGAACCCCAGGTAGCGCCAGCGCTACCCCGCAACTCGCGTGATCAAGCCCCGAACTCGCGTGACTGAACCCGGAACTCGCGTGATTGAAGCCGGAACTCGCGTGATTGAAGGCGGAACTCACGTGATTCGAGCCGGAACTCGCGAGATCCGGGTCTGATCACGCGAGATCCGGGTCTGATCACGTGGGTTGCGGGTTGGGTTAGGGGTTGCGGAGGATGGGGAGGGCTGAGGTCAGGGCTCCTGTGGCCACGCCTGTGGCGACTCCGGACCAGGCCAGGGGGCCGAGGGGGGTGCAGCCGAAGAACTGGCTCACCCCCGGTGTCTGCACGATCGCCGCCAGTGCGAGGGCCGAGCCGACCGCCGTCCCCACCACCAGGGGGCTGCTGCGGCGGCCGCGCAGGGTCTGGGCCAGCTGGGTGCCGACCAGGCCGCACAGGGCCATCGTGCTCGTGCGGCGCACCGTTCCCGGGGTGAACCGGCCGATCAGCCACGCCGTCGTCGCGCCGACGCCCGTGGTCACGCCCCGGCTGGTGATCGCGCGGTTCAGGCCGTCGCCGAGGCCGCCCGGAGCACTGTCGTCGTCCGGGCGGGTGACCGCCACCGCCATCGCCGGGAACAGGTCCGTCAGCAGGTTGACCAGCAGCAGCTGGCGGGTGCCCAACGGCGAGTCGCCCGAGAGCAGCGTGCCCAGCACCGAAAAGCCGATCTCGCCCGCGTTGCCGCCGACCAGGATCACCACGGCGTCCGACACGCTGCGCCACAGCGCGCGGCCCTCCGCCACCGCCTCCAGCAGCACGGTCAGGTCCTCGTCGGTCAGCGCGACGTCGGCCGCGGTCCGGGCGGCGGTCGACGCCTTGGCCCGCACGCCGACACCCACGTCCGCGGCGCGGATGGCCGCCGCGTCGTTCGCGCCGTCGCCGACCATCGCCGTCACCCGGCCCGCCTCGCGCAACGCCTCCACGACCTGCAGCTTCTGCTCCGGCGCGACGCGGGCGATCACCCCGGCGCCGGAGAGCAGCCGGGCCCGGCCCGCCCGGTCGAGCGCGGCCAGCTCGTCCCCGGTGACGACCGGGGCGTCGGACGGCCAGCCGAGCGACGTCGCGATGGCCCGCGCGGTGTTCGGGTGGTCGCCGGTGAGCATCACCGGGGACACGCCGGCCTCGCGCAGTCCGGCGATCAGCGGCCCGGCCGTCGGCCGCAGCGTGTCGGCCAGCCCGAGGAAGCCGAGGAACTCCAGGTCCGCCAGCACTTCTCCGGCTTCGCCGTCGAGCGACGGCGGCGCCTTCCGGGACGCCACCGCCAGCACCCGCAACCCCTGGTCCGCCAACGCTTCCGCGGCCCGGGCCAGCTCCTCCGCGCCGGCGCAGGCGGGCAGGACGACCTCCGGGGCGCCCTTGACGACCAGGGTCACCTCGCCGTCCCCGTCGCGGCCGATGGTCGCCGAGTAGCCGCGGTTCGCCTCGAACGGCTGCCCGGCGAGCTCGGTCCAGCCCTCGTCCGGGCCGGCGGCGTCGAGCACGGCGTGGTCGGTGGCGTGGGCCCGCACGTGGGGGTCGTCGAGCGTGCCCGGACACGCCCGCGCGGCCGCCCGCAGCACGGTGTCCCCGGGGCCCGGCTCGCGCGCCTCGCCGCCGGGCCCGGTCGTCGTCACCACGCGCAGCTTGTTCTCGGTCAGCGTGCCGGTCTTGTCGAAGCACACGACGTCCAGGCGCCCCAACGCTTCCAGCGCCCGTGGGGCGCGGACGAGGATGCCTCGCGCGGACAGCCGCCGGGCCGCCGCCCGCTGCGCCACGGTCGCCACGAGCGGCAGTCCTTCGGGCACC